>MGOM01000035.1:60532-91097 GCA_001797105.1 Chloroflexi bacterium RBG_19FT_COMBO_62_14 | reverse complement strand
CGGGATCGCCTCCGAGGCACTCTTCCAGCGGACTGCGAAGCTCCCCCGAGTAGATTTGGCCCGTCCGCCCGGGGCCATTGGGCGCAACACGGTCACGGCCATTCAGTCAGGCCTGGTGTTCGGTTACGTCGGCCTGGTCGAAGGCATGGTCGCCCGCTTCCGGGCCGAACTCGGCCAAGACATGCACGTCATCGGCACGGGCGGCCTGGTCGACCTCATTGCCCCCGAAACAGACGTCATCCAACATCTGGCTCCCTGGCTGACACTGGATGGGCTGCGCATCATCTGGGAACTGAACCATCCGAGGTGATGGCTCAAGCCCGGGACAAATCCCTGTGCTCATACTGGGTCGGGGCCCTTCGCTCAAGTCGCGGGGTCGTCCCCGTATCTCATCAGCGAGTCATGCGGGGGTTAGAAGCTGTGAATGAATCAAATGCCCTGGCCTGTTTCATGCGGCTCCGCGAGGATCGATACGGCCCCTAACCGATCGAGGCTCTGACCTCACCCCGGTAAGATCATCCGGGGCGAACCCCGACAAGAGCGTCGGGACAGGCGGCCCTCTCCGCTATCCGGCGCCCGTGCGGCTGTCATACCGCAGTTGCGGAGAGGGGGAGGACTCTATGGAAGGAGGGGGGCGGCGCCGCCGCCCCCCTCCTTCCGAAAAACCTCTTCCCCCTCCCCCGGCATGCCCTCCGCGACAGTGACCGTCCGCTGGAGGCAGGGGGTGGGGGCAGGGTGTCCGGTCCGTTTCTTGGCCATTCAATGTCCGGTGAGCAGATCGTTCGGCACGGGAGATTCGTTCACACGCTCTTAGCGGAGGGGCTCCCCCTCCAAGAGATCTCTTCCCCCTTCCCGGCGATGAGCCGATAGGGGTCATGGTTCCAGCGAGCCCGCGCCTGTGCGGTGGAGGGCCTCCGGGGAGATCTATTTTCACAGAACCCCGGCGTGGCGAGTCTTATGAGATGTATACAAGGCCCGATCTGGCAGGCTGATGGTGGATTACCCTCTCTTCGAATCGATGTTGAGCAGCTACGGATCCGAGATCTTCGCCTTCCTCTGGCGAATGGTAAGAGACGGAGCCGAGGCTGAGGATTGCCTGCAGGAGACTTTCCTGCGTGCCTTTAAGGCCTTCCCCCGAGTGGAGGCGGGCGCCAATTACCGGGCATGGCTCTACGCCATCGCCAACAACGTTGCCAAGACGTACTTGAAGCGAAGAGCGGGGTCAGAGGCTCGGTTGTCGGTACTCGAAGAAAACCGATCCGACGGAGGGGGTTCGGTCGAGGGGATCGTCGAACGCCATGAGGAACTCGAGTTAGTCCAAACGGCCGTACGCGCCCTGCCGCACAAGCAGCGGGCGGCACTGATGCTGCGCAAGTATCACGGTCTGGAGTACTCTGAGATCGCCGGGGCTTTAGGATGCTCGCAAGCCTCGGCACGGGCGAACGTCTACCAGGGGCTCAAGCGACTCAGAACGCTACTTGCGCGAGAGCCCCAGCGTGTGGAGCAATAGGATGACTGGCATGGAAGAAGACGACCGCGCTTTCGGAGCCTGGCTTGGGGATGCCGAGGGAACGGTGACGGCACATCCGCTGATGGAGGCCCTCGACCGCCTCTACACTTCCGGCCCTGGCCCAGGACGAACGCAGCAGGCACTGGAGGGAGCACGTGAAATGATCCGCCGGGTGCAGTCTGAGGTCGTGTACTATGACAGCTTGGCGAACACTCCCGTGGGACCTTTGTTCATCGCGCTCAGTAACAAAGGCATCGTCGCCCTGGAGTACAGCGAGAGCGCGACAGCCTCTGCCGGGAGGCTGCGCCAGCGTGGGAACTACGAGCTCGTCCATTCGCGAGAGGAGGTTAGCCACGCCGCACGCGAGGTGATGGATTATCTCGAAGGACGGCGGGCGGACTTCGACCTTCCGCTCGACCTTACCGGTCTGACAGCGTTTCAACGACTGGTCTTGCTGGCGGTCGTCGGGGTCCCGCGCGGGAAGGTGGCGACCTATGCCGAGATCGCCCGGAAGATCGACCGGCCGAGGGCCGCCCGCGCCGTCGGCCAGGCGCTCCGCCGCAATCCGATCCCGATCGTCATTCCGTGTCACCGCGTGCTCGCCTCGGATGGTGGGCTCGGGGGCTATACCGGGAGGGGTGGCTTGCGCACGAAGAAGCAGCTCCTCTCGCTCGAAGGCGTAAGACTGGGGACGGCGTAAGCATGTCGGCGCGCCGCGCGACTTTAGCTTGCAGCACAGGTGTGGATAACATTCCGTGAAACCCCAACTCAGGAGTAGCGTACGTGACTGAAGCCGCACTTACTGAAGAACGATCGCTCGACCCGATCGGTCTGCTGAATCTTATGGTCGTGTACCTCGTGTGGGGTAGCACCTACCTGGCGATCCGAGTTGCCGTGCGGGAAGGAGCAGGTTTCCCACCGTTCATGATGGGAGCGACGCGGGTGCTTCTCGCTGGCGGCATCCTCCTGCTGTGGGCCGGGCTGAGAGGGAAGCGCCTGCGCCTGACGCGTCAAGAGTTGTTCGTCGTCGCCGGATCGGGTCTGCTTCTGTGGTTCGGGGGCAACGGGCTGCTCGTGTGGGCTGAGCAGCGGGCCGCCTCAGGCTACGCGGCCTTGATCATCGCTTCGACACCGGTATGGGTGGCCACGATCGAATCGCTGCTCGATCGCCGGTCACCTTCCTGGCGGCTGGTGGGCTCGCTCGTGATCGGCTTCGTCGGGATCGGCGTACTGACGGTCCCGGTCCTGAGAGCGGGGGGTTCGGAGGACCTCTCGTCGGCTGCGGCGCTGCTGCTGGGTGCTCTGAGCTGGGGGACGGGCTCCATTCTCCAGAGCCGACGTCGGGTCGATCTGCCGCATAGGGTGAATGCGGGGTATCAACAGGTATTTGGCGGGATCGGATTCGTACTTGCGGCTCTGGTCTTCCGGGAGCCGCTGCCCACCCCCTCGTCACAGGCCTGGCTGGCATGGATCTATTTGGTCGTCATCGGTTCGGTGTTTGCCTTCACAGCCTACGTTCAGGCATTGAGGTTGCTGCCGACAAGCGTGGTCATGACTTACGCCTATGTCAATCCGGTGATCGCCGTGATCCTGGGATGGCTAATCCTGCGCGAGCCGATTTCGATCTGGACCGTCGCCGGTGCGGGGCTCGTCTTGTTGGCTGTTGCCGGGGTATTTCGCGATCGGTTCGCGCGGGCACCGGGCAGATCGTAATCGCCACGACCACCTTCTCCCCGGGCCCCTACGCATTATCCGGAATAAGTTTCCGTTCAGGGAGAGAACCAGGTCTGGGTCGGAACATCTCCCTCCCGATTGGCCTAGCGTCAGCCCTCCGCCGGCAGCGCCGCGGAGGGCTGATCTATTCCCCTGGCTCACCCTGGATCAGGAGTTGCGGTCGAGGCCTCGACGAAGTAGCGCGGGTTGAGGGGCTCCCCCGTTGCCGAGGCGATATGCTCGGTCCAGACCTCCCGGGCGCCGGGGAAGAAGACGCGTTCCTTCAGCCAGTCGCCGGCCGAAGCCCGACCGACGAAGCCTCCGGCTTCGCGGCGGAGGTGGGCCTCGAATTGCTCCGTGACCAGCAGGCCCAGGGCGTAGTTGTGATAGTAGACCGGGGCCAGGGCGAGGTGGTACTTCGCTGCCCAATCCGGGGCGTTATGCCCCTCTGGGCGGCGTACGTTCTGAAATCTCTCCACCAAATCCCACCACAGGTTATCCAGGTCCTGCTCGGGATCGGCGTAGAGGGCGCGCTCGAAGTGGGCCATGACCATGCACCATCGGATGAAGATCAGGTTTTCCGCCCGTCTATGCTCGGCAGCGGCCTGTGACACTCTGCTTGCTTCCGCGCGTGGAACATCGGCGATCAGGGTAAGCCACTCGCGATCCTCGACCAGGCTTCCCATCAATTGGGCAATGCCTTCCGTGGTGAGAGTGTGTGATGGAGACCGGAGCAACCAGGGGAGTTCCGCGTCGATGTACATGTAGTACACCGCGTGTCCCAGTTCGTGATGAAGCGTGTTGTTCCAACGCAAGTTCTCGACCAGGTTGTTGAGGGTGCGGACGTCACCCTGCCGGTCGATGTCGATACAGAACGCATGCTGGTTCTTGCCCGGACGAGGGTAGAGGTCAGAGCGGGCCAGGATATCTCTGACTTCCATCCCCAACCCATCGTAGGTCGCCTTCGCCAACACCGTCGGATCCTTGCCGGCAAACAGCGCGTCCATGTCGACACCGCCCGTTTTCGGGACGTACTGGAAGAACGGATCGCCGTAATGCCAGGGCCGGAGATCTTCGAGTCGAACCCCGAAGAGGGAGGCCCTCTGGCGATCGATTTCGGCCTTCAAGGCGGCGTAGGGCCGGCGACTGGATGATTCGAGCTCGCTGAAGAGACTCACGAGCGCTTTCTCGTCGATTTCGTCGAGGGCCAGCGCTCGCTCGAAATGGTCTCTGTAACCCTGGGATCGCGCGGGAATATTGCGCACCCTGGCGAGCTGACGGATGAGCTCCGCCGCCTCAAGCCCAATTTGCTTGCTCGCCTCCCACGCAGCCTTGACTTCGAGAGGGTCGTGGCTGTTGGCCAGGATCATATCCAGTTCGTTGTTGCTTAGCTCGGCGCCGTCAACCTTGCCGCGGAAGTTGTAGTAACGATCTCGGACCTGGGCCTCGAGCTGCGTGAGCGCCTGGATCGTTTCCTCATCCTGTTGGGCCTTGGCCGCCCCGAGGCGGAGCAACCGAATCTGGCGCGCGCTGACCGGATCCGTGTCCTCGCTCTCGCGATCATATCCTACGGCAAGCTCGTACCGTGCGGGATCTGACCAGAAACGCAGCATCGCCGCCTGCGCCTCCTGTGTGCGTCGGTTGGCTTGCTCGGTCCCCGATACGGCGGCCTCCCACTCTGCCAGTGAGTAGGCTTTCTCTAGAGGAGCTGCCTCTTCCACGGTTTGACGGATGAACTGGTCTCGATCGATCTGCATTGCGTCTCTCACCTCAATGGGATCACGCGTGGACTCAGACCATACGGGCAAGCTACTACGACCGGATTGGGGTGCGAGGAGCATGCACGGATGGAGCAGCCGGGTTGAACGGCCCTGCGCCGAAGGCGGCTTCGACACATTGCAGGGTAAGGGTCAACCGTCCCAGTCGGGCGGCCTCACCCGGGCGGAGGGAGCCCCCAGGTCGCGCACGTAAGCGGTCAGTGCCTGCGCCAGCCGGTGAGCGACGTCAGGAGGCATGCCTTCCCGCGCCTGAGGGTGTACGCGCAGGTCGACCGGGTCATTGACGTAATCGACTGCGACGAAACGGCCGTCCGCGGCCAGGCCGACTTCGGTTGAAAACAACTGCAGTTGGGAAATCCGGGCTGCAGTCCCGGCGATGTCCCAGAGCGGAGCCAGCTGGTAGCGGTCTCGTTCGGGGATGCTGACCGCGTGTCCGAAAATGTGGGTCTGGTCATCCCACCAACAAGGGATGACGAGGTCGCACGCGTAGAGGATGCGAAACCATGCTCGTCGACCATCCAGGAGCGCAGGCGTGACGAACTGCTGGAGGATCAGGTCGTCGTCGGGGAGCTTGCGGCGTGCAACTTCGACGTCCGACCAGTCGCGCGCATCGGTGACCACTCCCCAGCCGCCCCCGCCCAAGTCCGGCTTGACTGAGAATGGGACGCCGAGAGGTGAGATGTCGGGACGCTCGTCCAAGACCGGTATCTGGCGCAGCGCCGGAATGGGGATCGTATGTGGCGTATACACTCCGGCGCGTATGAACTCCCAGTGAAGGTTGGTCTTGTGCCAGACGCGCCGGCGGAGGGGACCAGGGTTGATAATGTGTGGGATGTTGTCTTTGGCCCAGGTCTCGAGAGGCAAGAATTCCGGATCGGTGTCCGAGGCACGATCGAGGAAGGCGAAAGCCGTAAGCCGACCGGTTTGAAGGTCGTCCCAGGCCCGCGACAGCTTCTCGGGAGAGACAGCCAGAACTGAGAGTCCGGCAGCCCGAAACTCACCTTCAAGCAACCGGATGAAGGGTGCGTCGTACGGCCAGTCGTAGGCCAGGAGAAAATCGACCGTCGAGCGAGGGGAATCCTGCATGGTTCCGAGTTCAGTATAACGGAGGAACAGCCGAGAGTTCACTCTCACCCCCTACATCTGGTTGAACTGCCTTGATCCGGGATGAGGGAGGCAGATCGAACGGTCAAGGTGGTAAGCTAATACCTCAGGCAGAGGTGACATGACTCTCCATTTGAGCGAGATCGACCGGTCTTACCTCGACGGTGAATTCGGGCCGGGCCCCCGTATGGCGATGCGTATCATCGTTCGCATGGCTGAGGTCCTGGGCGCCGAAGGGTTGATGGACATCAGCCAGGCGCACATCGACAGCACGATCTACCTGGGGGAGGCTGGCCTGGAGTTCGCCGAGAGGCTGGCCGGATACAACGTGAAGGTCAAGGTACCGACGACGCTCAACGTAAGCGCGGTCGACGAACACGGCTGGCAGGAGTGGGATGTTCCCGGGGATTGGGCGGACAAGGCGCGCCGACAGATGATCGCCTACCAGGGCATGGGCTGCATTCCGACCTGGACCTGCGCTCCTTATCAAACGGAACATGCCCCAGTGTTCGGCCAGCAGATCGCCTGGGGAGAATCGAACGCGATCGTTTTTGCCAATTCCGTCATCGGGGCCAGGACTGAGCGCTACCCGGACCTCTTGGATATCTGCGCCGCAATCACGGGCCGTGTGCCGGCTGTGGGGCTGCATCTGACCGAGAATCGCGCCGGCAGTGTGTTGGTTCGATTGATCGATATCCCGCTTCGCCTGCAGTCGGATGATTCGTTCTATCCGGTGTTGGGTCATGCTCTAGGGAAGGCCGCCGGAGAGAGGGTCCCGGTCATCGAGGGAATGGAGATCAGGCCGCATGAGGACCAGCTCAAGGCTCTGGGCGCAGCCGCGGCCTCCTCTGGAAGTGTAGCCTTGTTCCACATCGTTGGGATCACCCCTGAGGCGCCCACCCTAGAAGCCGCCTTCCAGGGGCGCGAACCTTTGCGGGCGATCGAGGTCACACTGGCGGACCTGCGCGCGGCGCGGAGCGAGCTGACCAGCGCGGCGGGGGATGAGCTCGACATGGTGGTCCTGGGAAGCCCGCACTTCTCGGTGGCCGAGTTCCAACGATTGGCTCCCTTCCTGAGCGGTCGGCGAAGACACCCGCGAGTAGAGTTACTGGTGACGACAAGTCGGGCGATGGCCGCATTGGCAGACAAAGCCGGGCTGCTCGCACCTTTCCGGGCCTTTGGAGGTCGGCTGACTGTGGACACGTGCATCCTGGCCTCACCGATGTTGCCGCCTGAAATCCAGCGGTTGATGACCAACTCGGCGAAGTATGCCTACTACGCGCCCGGCCTGCTCAAGACGCAAATCGTGTTCGGCAGCACGCAAGACTGCGTGGAGTCGGCCGTCGAGGGAAGGGTTGTACGGGACGAGTCGCTATGGCAGGAGTGATCCACGGCAGACCGCTAGTCCCCGGCGCGGCCTCGGGACCGGCGCTCGTGGGCCGCGAACCCCTTAGCCTTTGGGGCGGCTACGATTTTCACTCCGGCGAGATCATCGACCCGCATCATCCACTGCATGGACGGGTTGCGGCCGGGCGAATCCTGGCGATCCCCTACACCAAGGGGTCCAGTACGACGACTGAGGTCCTGCTGGAGGCGGTGCGCGCCGGGACGGCGCCGGCGGCCATTCTGACCACGGGCATCGACTCGTATTTCGCGTTGGCTTCAATCGTTGCCGAGGAGATGTATGGGGAGGGCATCCCCATCGTGGCTCTCTCAACGGAAGATTTCGACTCGCTTCGGGACGATCAATGGATCGATGTCGCCGAGGATGGGCGGATCGAGATTCATCCATTGCCCAGGTAAGCAAATCGCGGTGCTGACCACCCGTCCGGCGGAGGCCGGAGGGATTGCGTACAAGACTGACGCCCTTTCCCCCTCCGAGGTCGTGAGTGAATTGAATGCCCTACTTCAGGCGGCTCCCCGAGGATTGACTCGGGCCCTGACTGATCGAGGCTCAGCCCTTACCCCGGATGTACTTACCGGGGGGGGGCAGCGTGCCCGGTCCGTTTCTTTCCCATTCGATGTTCGGCAAGCGAATCGTACGCCGCGGGAGATTCATGCTCCTCCTCCGGCGGTAGGCGAAGCCTTGTCAGTGAGTGATAGCTTGCCGGGTTGCGGCCGCGATGAGATCCGCCGGTTGGCCCAACCTCTCCGTGTCCGCGGCTTGACCCCTGCCCCCATCAAGGTGAGAATGAGCATGGCGGTTCCGTGGCGCCGAGGCCACGGCTAGGCTCGGTATTGACCGCCTTTGCGAGCCAGACAACCGCCATGAGCTCGCCGAATGACGCGCAGGTAATGACATGACCATCAACCTGTTCAAAGGAACGCGAATCATCGTGGGCGTGAGCGGGTCGATCGCCGCCTACAAGGCGGCTGATCTGGCCTCCCGTCTGACTCAGGCGGGTGCCGATGTGGACGCGATCCTGACCGAGTCGGCCCTGAAGTTCGTCACGCCGCTCACGTTTCAGTCCGTGACCGGCCGACGGGCATACACGGATGCCGACTTGTGGGGCGCCGAGGCCCACGTGCTCCATGTCGGGCTGGCGCGCGGAGCAAGCCTGGTGGTCGTCGCGCCGGCTACGGCGAACACAATCGCCAGGCTGGCTCACGGTCAGGCCGACAACCTGCTTACCATTGTGGCCCTGGCTGCCGAATGCCCGCTGGTGGCCGCGCCTGCGATGGACGCCGGCATGTTCAGCCACCCGGCCACCCAGGAGAACCTGGAAATCCTCCAGCGCCGCGGAGCCAGGATCGCCGGCCCGGTTTCGGGGCACCTGGCCTCGGGTTTGGAGGGGCCGGGCCGGATGATTGAGCCGGCCGAGATCCTGGGTTTCATCCGGCTGACCCTTGGGCGGAACGGCGGGCTGGCAGATCGATCGGTCGTGGTCACAGCGGGAGGGACGCACGAGGCGATCGATCCGGTGCGGGTGATCGCTAACCGTTCGTCCGGGAAACAAGGCTTCGCCTTGGCTCAGGCGGCGCTGGATCGGGGCGCACAGGTGACGTTGATCAGCGGCCCGGTGAGTCTACCGACACCGGTGGGAGCCGTGCGTGTCGATGTGACAACTGCGAGCGAGATGGCCGCAGCTGTGCATGCAGCTATCGGTGAAGCGGATGCCCTGCTGATGGCGGCGGCCGTGGCGGATTTCCGTTCGGCGCAAGCTGCCGGAAAGAAGATCCATCGCAGCGCCGGTACACCCTCGATCACCCTCGAGCCGACCGAGGACATTCTTGAGGCGGTGATAGAGCAACGCGCTCGGACCGGGCACCCGCGAGTTGTAGTGGGCTTTGCGGCCGAGAGCCACGACCTCGTCGAGAGTGCGCGGGCCAAGCTACGGTCGAAGGGGCTGGCCCTGATCGTGGCCAACGACATCCTGTCTCAAGACTCGGGCTTTGCCAGGGATGACAACCGGGTGACCCTACTCGACTCCGACGACACAGTTCAAGAACTTCCCCTGATGAGCAAAACCGATGTTGCCGAGGTGGTGATCGATCGCCTCGAGAGGATGCTGGCGTGACGAGCGAGCTTCGGCTTGGAACACAAGGCTTTGCATTCGACGACTGGGTCGGGCCTTTTTACCCGGCCGGAACCCCCAAGTCGGCCTTCCTCGAGGCGTATGCCCGGCACTTCTCCACGGTCGAGATCGACTCGACCTTCTACGGCGCTCCCCGGAGATCCGTGGTCGAGAGCTGGGCCCGTCGCACCCCGGATGGGTTTCGCTTCTCAGCGAAATTCCCGCGCTTGATCACTCATGACAAGAAGCTCGATCGGGCGGCCGGCGATGCGCAGGCTTTCGTGGCCAGCATGCAATCGCTCGAGGACAAGCTGGGTGTCCTGACGCTGCAATTCGCCTACGATTTCACGCCGGATCAGCACAATCGTCTGGATGATTTCCTGGGAGGCTTACCGCGCGGCCCGCGCTATGCCGTCGAGGTTCGCAATCGAGGCTGGCTCAAGCCCGACACGGGAGAGATGTTGTCACAGCACAATGTGGCGCTGGTGCTGCAAGATCTGTTCTACATGCCCAAACTGGATTGGATCACCGCCGATTTCACAGTGATCCGCTGGCTCGGTCGTCGCCAGGATATCGAAAGCTTCGACCGGATCCAGATCGACCGGAGCGAAGTGCTGGCGAATTGGGCGGAGAGAGTGCGGACGTTCCTGGATGACGGCCTGGAAGTATGGGGGTACTTCAACAACCATTTCGCCGGCCACAGCCCGGCGAGTGTCAGGCAGTTCGCCGAATTGTTGGGATACGCGCTCCGACCCGAAGGGGGAATGGAGAATCCGAGCCAGGCTAGCCTGGGATTGTGATCCCCGTTGTGGCTGAATAGGTTAAGCCCTTCTGGCGCGCCCGGCGAGGGGTAACCGACCGGTGTGTCGGAGGCAGGACGGCCGGTCGCTTGCTTGATGATCGCCCTGGTGGGGGTGTGTCGTGCCTAAGAGCTGGCTCCCGGACGAGCCCGAGCTCCGGAGATCCTCACCCTGGCCCCCTGGAACCCCCAACCCCGGTAAGAACTTCCGGGGCGAACGGCCCCTTTCTCCCTCCACGAAGAGGACATGCCCCCCAAGATGGAATGCGCCCACGACGAAGTGAGGCTGTGACGGGGATAGAGAGTTCGGCTAGAATGGAAGTGCGGAGTCCGCCGCAGAAGGACGAAAGGGGCTTAGCATGGCTACGTATATCCTACTCAGTAATCTCACCGATGAAGGTGCCAAGACGATCAAGAAGAATCCGGGGCGCATCCAAGAAGTCAACGCCGAATTGGAGCGCCTTGGCGTGCGCGTGACAGCCCAGTACGCCACACTCGGTCCCTACGACTTTGTAAACGTCGTCGAGGCCCCGGACAACTTGACCGTCGCCCGGGTCTCGGCCGAGATGGCTTCACGCGGAAGAGTCAGGATCACCACGCTGCCCGCGATCGAGATCGAGGCCTTCGTCGCCTCCCTGCGGTAGTCCTGTAATCGGTAGAGAGCTCAGTCGATCCATCCCAATGCCGTCGCCGTGTCGCGGAGTAACCGGGCGCGGATCCGTATCGGAGCCAATCCAGCGTACGTGACGGGGTCGACGCCAGGACGGCCGAGGAGGTACCCTTGGAATTGCATGCGATCAAGATCGACAAACCCGAATCAGCCAATGTCATCGTGGGCCAATCCCACTTCATCAAGACCGTCGAGGACCTTCATGAGGCCCTCACCGGGGCGATGCCTGGGATCGAGTTCGGTCTGGCGTTCTGCGAGGCCTCCAGTCCGGCGTTGGTGAGAGTCAGCGGGACTTCGGAGGAGCTTGTTAGACAGGCTCAGGCGAACGCCCTGGCCCTGTCGGCCGGGCACGTGTTCGTCATCTTGCTTGGCAACGCCTTTCCAATCAACGTGCTCAACGCGATCAAGGCCGTCCCGGAGGTTTGCTCGATATTCTGTGCAACCGCCAATCCCGTCGAGATCATCGTGGCCGAGACCGGTCAAGGGCGAGGGGTGATCGGCGTCATCGATGGGATGAAGCCGCAAGGCGTGGAGTCGGAGAAGGATATCGCCGAGCGGAAGGGGTTGTTGAGACGATTCGGTTACAAGTTGGCATAGGATCTTACCTCAACGAAGCTCTCCGCATCGGGATTGGATTGTGCGGAGCGATACCCCATCGGTCGCATCTAAGGTTGCACCGCCCGCTTGCGAATCTGACACGGTTCTGTGCAAGCCTGGCAGTCCTCTTGAGTCTGGGATTGCTCGGTGCCTGCGGCCTGAAGGATGTGCCGAGTGGGACGGGCGTTCGCGGGACGGTGCTCATCGGGCCCATGTGTCCGGTCATACAGATTGGGACTGACTGCCCCGACCGACCCTTTGTGGCGGACCTCGAGGTTACGCTGACCGGCGGCCGCGTGGTGGCCCGTTCCAGGTCGGATCGCTCGGGTACGTTTGAGATCCCGCTAGCGGCCGGTGACTACATCCTGGTGGCCGTGGCGCCCAATCCGGGGGGTCCTCCTTCTGGGCCTTCGCTCCCGTTTAGCGTCATCGAAGGCCAATGGACCACACTGACCGTGAGCTACGACAGCGGGATCCGTTGAGCCTGGAGGTTGGATGGCGGGTCAGAATGCGATCACCGACGTCCCGGGTATCAAAGTCGGACACGCCCATGACGGCGAAGCCCTGACGGGCTGCACCGTGATCCTGTGCGAGCGAGGGGCCGTTGGAGGGGTCGATCAGCGCGGCGGTGCACCCGGGACACGAGAGACGGATCCGCTCCGGCCGATGCACCTCGTTCAGAAGGTTCACGCGATCCTGCTTTCTGGCGGATCCGCTTTCGGCCTGGATGCCGCCACCGGTGTCGTTCGCTTCCTCGAAGAACGCCGGGTGGGTTTCAACGTACGTGTCGCTAAGGTCCCGATCGTCCCGGCGGCGATCCTGTTTGATCTGGGGATCGGGCGAGCAGACGTTCGGCCAGACGCGGCGATGGGCTATGCCGCCTGCATCAACGCCAGCACCGACCGACCGGCAGAGGGAAACGCGGGCGCTGGGATGGGGGCGACGGTAGGTAAGATCCTGGGGATGGGCAGGGCGATGAAGAGTGGCCTCGGGACCGCCAGCGTTCGATTGGGGCGGGGCGTAGTTGTCGGGGCGATCGTCGCCGTGAATCCCTTCGGAGATGTCATCGATCCAGCCTCCGGCAGTATTCTGGCCGGAGCACGGCCGGCTCAGGTCGGACCGGTTCGCATTGGAGGGCCAGGGCGCTTCGCCGATACGCTGGAGGTGATGAAGAGCCTGGCCGGGAAGACCATTTTGCGTTTTGGATCGCGAGGCAACACAGTGATCGGTGTGATCGCCACGAACGCCGGACTATCCAAAGAGGAGGCCAACAAGGTCGCCCAGATGGGGCATGACGGGATCGCAAGATCCGTCCGGCCGGCGCACACGATGCTGGATGGTGATACGCTTTTCGCGCTCTCCACCGGTCGTCGCCAGGCCGACGTCAACATCGTCGGTGCGTACGGTGCCGAGGTGGTCGCGCAAGCGGTCGTGCGGGCGGTCCTTTCGGCCTCGGCCGCGGGCGGTCTGCCTGCCGCCAAGGACCTGTAGGATCGAATGATACCTGTCCTCGATCTCCTATGAGGGCCGGTCCCTCGCGGGACTCGTATCGTTCGATCGGTATTCCCACCGTGCGATAGAGGTGATCACCCGTCAGCTGTGGGCCGGTCTTGTCAGTCGTCCACTGCTGGATTATGCTGACAGGCCTCAGAGGAGGCTCGATGTTTCGAAGAGCGCAGGATCGTGATGCGGACAATCCCGAGACCCTCGAGCGCGTCGACTCAGTGCTCGGGGCGGGCATCTCCTGGAGAGGCGAGATCGGCGGCAGCGGGGGCGTGCGCATCGACGGCGCTTTCGAGGGTCAGATCAACATCAGAGGTCTGGTGGTGATCGGCGATCAAGGCCGGGTGACCTGCGAGCACATCCGGGCTGTCACAGTCGTTGTCGCCGGATCGGTGAAAGGGAACATCACGGCCCAAAAGGTGGAGATCGCCAGCACGGGCCGGGTCTGGGGGGATGTCGTCACGACGGCTTTCTCGACGCAGGAGGGCGCGTTCTTGCGTGGAGAAATCCGGATGGAAGAGAAACTCGACCTCGGTCCAACCCCTCCGATGGAGACGGAAGAGCCCGCTGAAGGGGCGGAAGAGGTCTAGAGGGGATCACGCTCTCGCGGCGTACCCTGGCCGCGTCGTCGGCCCCATCGTTCCCTGCGCCGGGGAATACGCTGGATGATGTGGGCCGGCGTCCTCGCCGGCCCAGGTGCACAGCGTGGGTTGCGCGGCAGACGCCTTCCCTTACGGCTCGATCGTGTACACAGTCCCGGCTGCCTGCCCATAGACCTCAGGGAAATAGACCGCCCAGGCCGCGGTCGGCAGGACGCGGTACTCACCCGCCAGAGTTGCATGGAGCACATAGTCATACTGGTAAGTCCCAGCCGGCAAGTAGTCGGCGAACAGCGCCAGCCGATCGTCGCGCAGATCAGTTCGAGTGAACAGCCACCATCCGAGGGCGCCGGATCCGGTTTCGGCCGCGGTCAGCCCGGGCAGCTGGACATCCGAGGGCGAAGTGCGCAGGCTGCTGTCGACCGCTTCGGCCCCTGCCGGGAATGGATCTTCAACGACGACATAGTACTGATCGTTCGGGACGACCAGGCTGACCCGAACGAGAAGGTCTTCTCCCACTACTGCCGACGTTGCCTCCCGGCATGGCTCCTCTAGGCTTCCACATTGGCCGTCATAGTGGAAGTATCGCCGGGACACGCTCAGGCCGCGTACCTGCGGCTGGATTTCTTCGACCGGGCGGAAAACGCGCAAATGAGCCGTATAGAAGAGCGTCCCCGGCCCCGGCCCCCGCTGCAGTCCAAGCTGATTAGGTTGGTCCGAGAGGAGGTTGGCGACGGGTTCGGTTAATTCGATGGCTGTCATGAGTGAACCCGGGCCGGCGTGAGCCTCAGTGAGCGTCCGACCGTTGAGCAGTACCTGGTAGTCGAAGTCCGCCTGCAATCCACCTTGAACGTCCAGCCACTGGATCAGGGCCATAAGCGCCCAGGCCGTCTCATGAGTAGAAGCCCAACCGCCCTCCGGTGAACGCGCCGCCAGCAGCCAGCGCACGCCGCTGGCGACCAGAGGGTTCTCGGGATCGGTCGCGAGGAGCGCTTGTAGCGCATGAGCCGTTGTGCGAACGGCACTGCCCATATTCCACCGGTCGACAGGATCATCTTGCCACGATACCCCTGTCGCCGAGCGATTTGCGGCAGTCTCAAGATCGCTGCGAAGTGCGTCCAGGGAAGGATCAGAGGGGGAGAGCTCCGCCAGGGAGATTGTGAGGAGTGCGCGCGACCACAGACTCATCCCCTCTCGCTGACCGGCGAGTTCGTGCAAATTGCCGAGATAACCTTCTCCGGCTGACTGCAGGCAATATAGAAGGAATGCCTGGCGGTCGCGAAGCGGCGCGGTCGGCAGCATTGTGGTGGGAACAATCCCTGCCCGGACGTATGAGCTCGCTTCCCCCAGGACGTCCTCGTCGATCGGGAATCCGGCGTCACTCGCTTTCGCCAGACCGAAGATAACGTAGGCCGTAATGTAACTGTCGGCCGGTCCGGAGGCCCACCACCCAAAGCCACCGTTGCTGAGCTGGCGGCTGTACAGGGTCTGCAGGCTCTTGTTCAACGTGCTCTCGAGGCGTGAACGGAGTGTCGAGTCTCCGAGGCCGTAACGGGTGAGCGCGTCGTAGAAGGCGAGATCGGGCAGGAAGCGTGAGACCACCTGCTCAGTCGAGGTGTACGGGTAAGCCTCCAGCACCTGAAGGGCAGAGGTCATGGCCGAACCCAGCGACGGATCAAGCTCGACGCGCAGTTCACCCTGGCTTGGAGAGTAACTTCGGGGGAGGCTGAGAGCTTCGATGCGCGCTTCGCCCGAATCAAGCGATCCGGCTGTGGCCGCCGTCTGCGGTGCGGCGTAGCGACTGACGGGGAGCGAGCCATCGGCTGCCGAGCCGACCGTCGGTTTAGAGGCATCTTCCAGTCCGCCGCCGCTGACGTGGAACGTCAGATCCACGGCGTCGGTCTCCTGCACCGTCAGTTGCCACTCGACTCTCCTACTTTGGCCGGCGGCAAGGTTGAAACTCAAGCTGGGCGAGCTCGTGATCTCGGCCCCGCTGGCGATTAGCTGGGCCTCGAGGGGCAGCTCGCCGGCCGTGTTATTGTGGACGACGGCCGCCACAGACGCCGCATCACCGGCGGTGAAGAACCTGGGCGTGACCGGTCGGATCAACAGGGGTTTTGTGGCGACGACGTCGACCGTGGCCGCACCAACCCGCGTGTCTTCAGTCACGCCGCGCACATCCATGCGCCACGTAGTCAGGCTATCGGGCATGGTCAATTCGATTTCAGCCCGTCCGTTCGCATCCGTGACCAGCGAAGGATTCCAGTACGCGGTGTCGGGGAACTCGCTGCGGACCGTCATTCGGCCGAGGCCATCGCCGCCGCCACCGACGCCATCAACTTGGGGAGCCATAGGCCCGCCTTCGCCGGTCTCCGCCAGCGATGCCCCGGTGCGCACGCGCAGTGGTTGGTCACCATAGAATGCATCCGACGGGTTGAGGCTGTTTGGATCGGCCAGCGAAAGGGCGGCCAGATCGGCCAGCCCCATCGAGAATTCCGCTCGAACGGGGTGGCCTTGGGAGTCGAGCGCCTGTAGCTGATAGCTCACCGGCTCACCGGGGCCAACCTCGCTGGCGCTTGGCGAAAGCGTCACTTGAAGCTCGAGGTGAGCGCGGCTCACTTCCAGGGGGACCATGCCGACGGCAATGGCCGCAGGTCCACTCGCGCTTTGTGGCCTGATCAGGGTGACCGTGAGGAAGACATTCGGGGCATAGGCCTCATCGATGGGGAACTCGAGCTCGTCGCTGTCCTGTCTGATCTGGAGGACTTGATAGGAGATCACCCCCGAGCGTTCGATCGTGACGAGCGCCGAGGCAACCTCGGAGAAGGGGGAGGGGACCAACACGTGCGCTGTGTCACCGGGGGTGTAGCTTTCATGGTCGGGGACGAGGGTGATTTTCCCGGCAGAGGGCGTTCGCCAGATCCCCCCACCCTCACCGGAAACCCATACGGTCGCCTCGCCACTCGCTTCCCTTCCGGCGGAGTCGCTCCCGGTGGCGCGGATGCGGTACGTCCCGCCGGTTGCGGGTTGGAAACTGAAGCGGACGGCGCCGTCATCGGCAGTCACGCTTCGGCCCTGGTTGACGAGTGTCTCCTGTTCTTCCCAGGTGATGCGTCCCTCCTCGTCGACCGTTTGCTGCCAGGTGATCCTTTCAACCGTCAAATCGACGGGTTGACCAGGGAGAGGCTGCCCTCCCCAGTCGACGGCGGTGGCTTCCACTTCAGCCGTCTGGCCGGCCCTCAAGGTATAGACTCGCGGAACGACGCTATAGTAGAGCGTGGCCGGGTGCAGGTTCGTACTGCCGGTTGCGGTGACGGGTAGGCCGCTACTGTCGGTCAGCGTCGCCTCGATCCGGATCAATGCCGGAAGGATGCCCGGAGCATCGGTCGGCAAACTGACGGTCAAGCGTCCGTCGTTATCGGTCGACCCTACACCCTCAGCAAGGGTCTCGTACTCGAAGATCCGAATGTCGGCTGAGCCTGCGTCCGACCAATCAACGGGCTCAGGCAGGCCGGATGGAAGAAGGGGGACAGCCCAGGCGGTCCATTGAACCTCGGCTCCGTCCACCGGACCACCAAAGTAGTAGCTAGCCTCGATCGTGGCCTGAAGCGGATCGCCCACGGCTAGGTTGGTCGAGGATGGCGTGACACTCACCGTAAACTCGGGTTTGCGGTACGCGGCAACGTCGAAGAACTCGACCCCGTAGTCGGTTCGGATCAGATATGTCCCCGTTGAGGCATCTTCGCTCAATGTGAATTGTCCGTTGAACGTGCCGAAGGCTGAGAGCGACTGGCTCGCTTGGTGGACGAGCTTACCTTCCACATCTCGAATCTGCAGACCGACCGCGGCGAGATCGGGGAGTCCGTACTGCACTCCATCTGTCTGCCTCATCACCCCCCGGAAGGACACCGTTTGCCCCGGGCGGTAGATCGGCCGGTCTGTGTAGAGGTAAAGAAAGAACTTGGGTTGGGCGAGGTCCAACGGGATGCCGAACTCGTACGGGAGCATCCCGGACGACCAATGGATGCCGGTCCAACCGAAGCGTCCTCCCCCGGGGGAGCCGGTCGAGGCGTAGAGTCTTGCGTAAGGATCGTCAGGCCGCGGGAGTGGGATGCTGACCGTCCCCTCCGATCCGGTCTTTCCGCTGGCGAGCACGGCTCCGTACTCGTTGAGGATTCGGATTTCAAGATCCGGCAGTGATTCACCATCCGTCAAGCCAACTGCCCAGACGAACGCCTCGGTCTCAGTCGCTTTGAAGACGAGCTCGGTGTCGCGTACCAGGACGAGACGGGACTGTTTCCCGCGGTCATCCTCGGGGGCACGGATGGTGAGCATGTAAGTCCCCGAAGGGAGAGGTTGATCTTCCAGAACCACGGTCACACTGTCGGTGGAGTCGGGAGTCAGAGACAGCGCCTGGAACCACTCAGCCCGCAGCTGCCCTGCTGGCGATGGATCCTGGTACAGATAAGCCCCGCTTTGGAGTTGGGACTCAAACTCTTCCAGTGTGAGCTCGTAAAGTGCCAAGTCGATGCGCGATACATTGCGCGCCTGCAGCTCGATCTGAGGGTTTCGGCTGCTGCTAAAGGTGACGACCTCGCTGAAGCGGGTGAAGTCGACCTGGGCCGGCAAGTGCTCGGTGCTGAACAACAACTCGTAGGGTACAGCCAGCGGTGTCCCGAAAGGATCTTGTGCTCCTCGATCGATCGTGATCTGGTAGGTTGTGGCGGGCTTGAAATCACCGAAGACGATCAAGGTGTTCCGCTCGGCATCCCAGTAGGCCCCCTGGTTGTCGAGCGCCGGCGTCGTGCTCAAGGACTTGATCAAGCTCGCCTCGTTCATCGGCGCGTTGAAGACGATTTCAACCGAGTTGTAGACAGGCTTAAGACCGCCCGTGGCGGGAGTCGAGTCAACGACCGCCGGAAGCGGAACAGTCCGGAAGGAGGCCTGCAGGCCGTTGACCAGGGAGGCGCCAAAGGCAGCTCGCGCCTGGGTGGTGAGCTGGACCGTGTATGGGGTGCTGTAAGTGAGAGGCGTGGTGGGAGTGAAAGTAAGCTCCCACCCACGATCATCCCATTTGTGTGCGCCGGGGAGATCGTTGGTGGAGCCGGATCGGCGCAGGCTGAGTGACTCTTGCACCGACTCGATGTCCATCGCCTGGTTGAACGAAAGCACGATTGGATCCAGGAGGCCGATATCTGCCTGGCCGTCAAGCGGCGAGGCGGAAACAAGTCGCGGCATGGAAGTGATGAAAGACCACCTAAAGGGATCTTGGAGCATGCTCCCACTGATATCTGTCAGACCAGAATGTACCGTGGCGGTGTAGGCGACACCTCCGGCAAGCCCGTCCTTGGGGCGGAAGACGTAGACACCGGTGTCGACCCAGTCCCCCGTCCCTTCAACGGAAGGATCGAACTCTAAGGGCTGGGGCAAATCGCCCTCGAATTGGAGTGGGACGATGGGCCGGTTGAAAACGACGGTGATCACGCTCTCCGGGCTCACCTCGTTCGTTCCATCGGCCGGGATGACCTGGGTCACCTGGACGAAGCCGGCTGTCTGGACCTGTAGCGAGAATGGCTGGGCGAGGCCGATATCGACGGCGGACCGAGCGCTTGAAGCCAGGCTCAACACATACGTCGCGCCTCGGGCCAAAGGTTGCTCCGGTGTGAAACGGAGCGTATCCGGCCGAGGCCAGACGAAGCTCCCAATAATCGCAGGCTGCATCCGGAAGGCGGCCTCAACCGTGCTGCGATTCATCGGCTGGTCAAAGTACAAGGTAAGGCTTCCGCCAGGGTCGAGTTCTTCGCCTTTGGCAGGCGAGGTTTCAATCACGGATGGCGGCACCGGTCCCATGGAGGCGAACCCCTGGGCAGCCCGAGTTGAGAGTGCCTCCGCCGGGGCAGGTGTGGCGGTCGCCCGCTGGCCGATGATCGGGAGCGAACAAGCCATCGCCACGATGACCATGGCCGAGGAGAGGGTCGCCAGTCGCGGGAAGCTTCTCATGCGACCTCCATGCATGGGGGTCCCATGCACAATTGAAGAGGCTCAGCCGATGAGGGGGTAGGGGCCACATTATACATGCGCGGTCCTACGGGACGCTCTGACTGAGGCACATGGGTGCATCCCAGCTTGGCGTGGTCCCGGCACAGGTTCATGCTAATGCGACTGGGGATATACCTGAGGCGCGCTGGCGGCATTTGCGGATGCTCTCCGTGGATCCCTGCCGCAAAACACGAGCGGGCACCCCAGTGATTCCCCAAGGTCCCGGCAAGCGGAGTGCCGGTAATTGAAAGGAGAAGGGCAGACCGGTCCGAGTGTCATCCAGCCTGCATCGAGCTCCTGGGTGGGAGGATTGAGTGACACAGGATGGCGGCGAGACGAGGGGTTCGCCGGTCTCGGCTTGAACCGAGGCGGCCGTTATGGGGCGCCTTCCGGTTGAAGGAACACGAGCAGCCATGAGCCGGGAAACGTCTCCCCCTGGGAGTCGGTGCATTCCTCGCTCCGCAGTCCGGTCACGGGGAGGTCGGCCTGAGCGAGCTGGACGGTGTACGTCGTTTGCGGGGTCATCGTAAAGTCGCCATACCCCATGCCCAGCTCAGGCTTCAGTCCGGTGAAGAACTGGTCCTGACCGGTGTCCCAGACGACGAGGATTTCAAGGCCGGGGACTTCGTTACCGGAAGCGTCCAGGACTCGGACCTGGATCAGCGGTTCCGCCAACTGGGCGTCGCAGACCATCTCCTTTGATTCCAGGTTGAAGGGAGACCCGGGTGTCGCGCTGGGGATGCTGGTGACTGCCGGGCGGCTGGTTGATGTTGGGAAGCGCGTCGAGGTGGGGGTGGTTGTTGCTGGTGGCGCGGGGCGCGCTGTCTGCGTTGAAACCGGAGTATTCGGCGGGCTCTCACTCAAGGCGGATGCCAGGAGGGCTAAGGCGCTGACTTCGGGCCCAGGCCGCCCTTGCGCTAGTCGTTGCTGGGCGAGGGCCGCCAGACTGTCGGCGGGATTGGGGTCGGAGAAGAGTGCCAGCCGGGCGCGGGCGCGGGCAAGGTCGCCCGTACCATCGAACGCCGAGGCGATCAACGCTAGATAATCTGCCTTGAAGTCGCTCCTGAGTGAGGCAGGGGAGGTGTCGATGTACTCGACCGGGCTGACGGACCAGGCGTAGAACAGTCCCACTGCCAGGCCGAGGGCGACCCCGATCAAGATCGAGATCCAGTCCGACCTCGTCATGGCCCACCGATCTCGGCCGGCGGCGGCAATGAACGCAAGCCGAGTGCGAGCTGTCGGAGAGCCTCGATGTCGGCCTGGCTGAAACCTTGCTCGGCCGCATACTGAATGGCCTGCACGGCGGCCTCGCTCGGTGGCTCCGGTCCGAGGGCGGCAAGTCTCTTCTGGGCGAGCTCAAGATCGTCTTCGACGGCATAGGCCTGCGCCACCATCAAGACGTAGTCGGTTCGGTAGTCGGCTCTTAAGGAATCAGGCGCGGTGTTGATGTACTCCACGGGGCTGATGATCCATCCGTAGATCAGTCCGGTGGCCACACCAAGGACGAGTCCGATCACAAGGCGGCTGGGGATAATCCTCATTCTGCTCCACTCGGCATTGTGCCATAGAGGTCCTCATTCAGCAATCACGGTCAACAGACGGGTGTGCGGCGTGCTCGGGCGGAGGTGGCGGAGGCGCGGATTGCCTACTCCGGTTTGCACACGCGTAACCTGGCGGCCGCCAGGAAATGTCCGACCCCGGTCTCTGCCCGCAGAGACCGGGGTCGGACATGCTATAATCGCCGGATGCCGAAGGTGGGAGTCGAACCCACACTCCCGAAGGAACGCGATTTTGAGTCGCGCGCGTCTGCCAGTTCCGCCACTTCGGCTCGCGGCGAACAGTATAGCCAAACGCAAACACACGGTCAAGGTTGTACCTTGCCGGGTGAAGCCACAGGAATCGACAGTCGATCATCCAGTTGCAGCAGCGTTGACGGGCTTTGAGTTCGCGGGTCGGGACGGGCTGCAAACACACTCCGAAGGTACGCGTCGGTCGATGGGCTTCATGCGCCCTGACATTGCACCTTCCCATCTGCAATGTGACGCGCTGAGGCCGAACGCGGTTTGATCTTGGCCGCCGCCGACGGCGCGGCATGCTGATCCCACCAAGAAGGACGCAAGTGCCCAATGAAAATGGGGATTATCGGCCTGCCATCGGCGGGGAAGACGACGATTTTCAATGCCCTCACCGGCAGTAACCTCCCGACTGGGACCGGAGCCGGCGCAGGTCAGCTCGAGGTCCATACCGCTGTAGTCGACGTTCCCGACGCTCGCCTCGGTAAACTGAGTGACCTCTTCAAACCCCGCAAGACGGTCTTCGCCAAGGTCACCTATGCCGATATCGGGGGCCTGAAGGCTGATGCCGGACGCGAAGGACTCCCGGGCCCCCTGGTCAATCAATTAGGGCAGATGGATGGCCTGCTTCACGTGGTGCGTGCCTTCGACGATCCGAGCGTTCCGCACATATCAGGCAGCGTCGATCCGGCACGTGACTTGGCGGCGATGGAAGCCGAATTCGTGTTGAACGACATGCTGGCTGTAGATCGGCGTCTGGCCAAATTGACCGAGGAGCGCCAGAAAGGCGGGCGGGACCGGGGCTTGATCGATCGGGAGATAGGTCTATTCCAGCGCCTGTCGGAAGGGCTGTCTCATGAGCGGCCGTTGCGGGGAATGAAGTGCACCCTCGAGGAAGAGCAACTCCTGACTGGTTTCGCGTTGCTCTCGCTCAAGCCGATGCTGGTTGTGGTGAACACGGCCGAAGGGGTGCAGGCACCGTCGGTGGGGGCCACAGGTACAGGGATGCTGGCGATCGCCTTGCAAGGCAGGCTCGAGATGGAGATCGCCCAGCTCTCTCCGGACGAGGCCCGATCCTTCTTGAGCGAATATGGCCTGGGGGAGCCGGTTCGGGATCGGGTGATCCGGGTCTCCTACGATCTGCTTGGATTGGAATCGTTCTTCACCGTCGGCGAAGATGAAGTGCGGGCGTGGACCTTGCCGCGCGGCGAGACCGCTCTGGACGCGGCCGACGCCGTTCACACTGACCTGGCTCGTGGTTTCATCCGGGCCGAGGTCATTGCCTGGGACGAGCTGCTCAAGCTGGGTAGTTTGGCCGAGGCCCGGGCGGCGGGTAAACTGCGCGTCGAAGGTAGGGAGTACGTTGTGGCCGACGGTGAGATAGTCCACATCCGGTTCAATGTCTGAGGTGTCATCCATGGCGACCCTTACGTACAAGCAAGAGCGCTGGAGCCTGGAGGAGCTCTTCCCGGCGATCGAATCACCGGCGCTGACGGCAGGGTTGGAGAAGGTCGAAGGCCTGGCGACGGCTTTCGAGTCCCAACGTCGCGTGCTCCAGCCCGAGATGGACCAGAGAGAGTTCACGCGCGTGTTGCAGGGCTACGACGAACTCATCCTGGAGATGCAGAGGATCGAGTACTTCGCCTTTCTTCTTTTCTCAGAAGACACCCAGGATCAGAAGGCGCAGAGTTTCATGGCCCGGATGCAGCAACTGGCCGCCGAGATGGAAAACCGTACGCTGTTCTTCAAACTCTGGTGGAAGGCCCTGGAAGAGCCACAGGCCGAAAGGTTGGCCGCCGGAGCGGGAGACCTGCGCTACTGGCTTGAGTTCCTGCGGCTCACGAAGGACTTCACGCTCTCAGAGCCCGAAGAGAAAGTGATCAACCTGAAAGATGTCAACGGATCGGCGGCGATGGTTACGCTCTACGACTCGATCACGAACCGCTACTCGTTCCGGCTGGAGGTCGATGGTGAGGTCAAGGAGCTCACGCGCGGCGAGCTGATGGTCTACGTTCGGAACGCCGATCTGGCCCTCCGCGCAGCGGCTTATCAAGAGCAACTGCGGGTCTTCGGGCAGGACGGGCCTATCCTGGGCCAGATATATCAGGCCCTTGTTCGCGATTGGCGAAGTGAGAATATGGACTTGCGCGGCCACAAGTCGCCGATGTCGGTTCGCAACCTGGGGAACCATCTGCCGGATGCAGTGGTCGATACTCTCCTGGAGGTCTGCCGCCAAAACGCCGCAGTATTCCGGCGCTATTTCAAGCTGAAGGCGCGCTGGTTGGGAACCGAAAAGCTGCGGCGCTACGACATCTACGCCCCGGTTACGGCCGGCGAGAAGAACTACACATTCAATGCGGCGGTCGAGCTGACGCTGGCCAGCTTCGATCACTTCGATCCGAAAATCTCCGAACTGGCGCGGCGTGTCTTTGACGAGCACCATCTCGACAGCGAGGTGCGCAAGGGGAAGCGCGGCGGGGCATTCTGCGCGACCGTCACCCCGGCTCTGACGCCTTGGGTGCTGTCATCGTTTCAGGGGAGGCCGGATGATGTGGCGACGTTGGCTCACGAACTGGGCCATGCAGTCCACTCCATGCTCGCCTCGCACCACTCGGTCCTGACGCAGTCTGCCTCGCTGCCACTGGCCGAGACCGCCTCCACCTTCGGTGAGATGCTGCTCGTCGACCGGCTCCTGGCGAGTGATCCAGATCCGGGGCTGCAGCGCGATCTCCTCTTCCGGCAGATGGATGACGCGTATGCCACGATCATGCGTCAGGCGTTCTTTGCGCTGTACGAACGCACGGCGCATGAGATGATCCGCGCAGGCAGTTCAGTCGATGATTTGTCGGCGGCCTACCTGGAGAACCTGCGCGAACAATTCGGCGACTCGCTCGATCTTGGGGATGACTTCCGACATGAGTGGGTCGCAATCCCGCACATCTTTCACACTCCTTTCTACGTATACGCTTACGCATTCGGTCAACTGCTGGTGTTCTCGCTCTACAAGCAGTACCGGCAGGAGGGCGATTCCTTCAAACCGCGCTACCTGAAGCTGTTGGCTGCCGGGGGCTCACAGGCGCCGGAGAAGATACTGAGCGACGCCGGCGTTGACATGCGGTCGGTCGAATTCTGGCAGGGAGGCTTCCAGATCGTCGCCGAGACGCTGGAGAGGCTGGAGGCGCTCGAAGTTCCCTTGAAGAGCAGCTAGGATGTCCATTCCGCCGGCTTAGCCCGGCAAACCCTGAAAAAAGGGGGGATCGACCGATCGCGCCGTCTTATCAGCTGGCAGGCACCTCTTCCCCCGCGCCGGTCCGGCAGCCTCAATGCCAGGGTTGCACTCCTTTCAAGGCCTGGGAAGCAGGCTCTGCCAAGCGTAGGTGGTAGGTTGGCTGCCGGCCGGAATTGGCATAGAATAGTTTTGCCGACAGCCGCTGATCATCGATGCCACCCTCACGAGTTGGAGGGCTGGGTAAGTTGTTCGTCAGTCCAGCCCGATTCTCCCATGCATCTCAATTGATCCCCCAGCGCTTGAAAAGCCTTCTCTGCGCTCTGGCCTCTCTTACCGTCCTGTTCTTATCCGTTGCCCCACAGGGGTCGGCGCAAGCGCAGGCCTCCGCCGGCTATTCCGAGTTCTATATTCCGGGCGCGACCCAGCAGATGTGGGATATCTTCGAGAACCTCGATAACAACCCCGACCTGGTCGAGGCCTCCGGGATGCACAATGTGACCGCGGTCACGGCCACGCTGGACAGCACCACGGTCTACTATGATCACTGGGAGGATGGTTACGATTTCGATCCGGCGGACCCGGTAGCCACTGCCGATGAGAGCTATGTCCTCAACTCCGGCGGCGTCCGGGAGTTCGAGAGCAGCAACATCCCGGTCGATCCGCGCGGCACCGCAACATTTTACGACGGCCGGGATCGCATTTTCGTCGCCGGCGGGCCGTCCACCGTCACCGGGGCGCATTGGCCCGAATCGATTGGCACGGTGTTCTCCCTGGCCTGGGAGATCTACCCCACCAAGCCCTTCCTGACAAACTACACCATCCCGGTCGGCCAGAATCTTGCCGGCGCGCCCACCAATTACACGGACTTCACCCGCACCTACGTCATCGTCCAGTCCACCACGGATGGCAACAATGTGCAGGTCGACGATCCGAGCACGGGCGGAGTGGACCTGAACGTGACCCTCAACCGGGGGGAGGTCACCCAGCTCTACAGTATCAACTCGGGGACGACCGTCGCCGCGGATGATCCGGTGCAGGTGCAGTTCATCGCGGGGCAGTTCGCCAGCGGCGGTACTTCTCATATTGACGGCTACAGCGCCGTGCCCGACACACTGTGGGACAACGAGTATTACAGCCCGGTCGGGAGCGCGGCCGCTGCCGGAGGGGACGTCGATCTCTTCTTATACAACCCGAATAGCTCGAGCATAACGATCAGTTTCGAGGATTCGAGCGGGTCCGGAAGTTTCGCGATCCCGGCAAACACCACTCAATCCTACTCGAGCGGCGCCGGCCGGCTGGTCCCCGTCGGCTCAGGGGTACACGTCTCTTCGACTTCGTTGTTCTGGGGAATCGGGTCCGGCGACACCGAGTCGGCCAATTGGGACTGGGGCTACAGCCTGGTGCCGGCCTTTGCGCTTCAGGACCATTACTTCCTTGGCTGGGCCCCGGGGACTTCTGAGGTAGTGCCCACCTCGAACGGCTCCCCGGCCTACGTCACCCCGGTCCAAGACGACACAACGGTCTTTGTCGATTACAGCCCGACGGACGGCGCCGCGGACACCAGCTTCACGCTTAACCGCCTCGAAACCCAGCGCGTCTTCGACCCCGATGACGAGAACACCGGCATGCACATCTGGGCCACCGGCGATATCGCCGTGGCATGGGGTGAGGATGCGGATACGGCCACTGTCGGGACCCCTTATTTGGATTTGGGCTATTCCACGATTCCGTTTTTGCCGGAATGGATGGACCAGGTCCTGGAAATCGAGAAATCCGCCGATCCGACTTCGCTCCCGCAGGCCGCCGGCCAGACCTCCACCTTCACCCTGGTGATCAGCACCTTCACTTTTCCGGTGAATGACGTGGATGTGTCGGATACGCTCCCGCCTGGGTGGGTCTATGTGGACGATAGCACCACCATCACCTTGCCGGATAATTCGACGATTACTGGTGTAGCAGCCAATCCAACAAGCGTCGTGGGACAAGTCCTCACCTGGGACCTCAACCAGGACATGCCGGATTCCGAGACACTGACCGTCGAGTTCGACGCTGAGACTACCGCCGGCGTGGCGGCCGGCCTCAACCAGAACGACGGCCAGGCCTCCGGCACCCGGCTGGGCGGAGCGCAGGTCTTTGCACCTATCGACAGCGCGTTTGTGTACATCTCTCCATCAGGCCTGACGATCGACAAAGACACCAGCACGCCGACAGTCGACCCGGGTAATACCGCCTCCTACTCGATCGCGCTTGCCAACGCGGGTAGTAACCCGGTCACGAATGTGACAGTCGGTGACGACCTGCCGACCGGGTTCACCTTTGCCTCGGCCATCATCAGTGAGACGAACGCCACTCGCACTGCCACGACGAATCCCGGCGTCGGCGACAACGTCCTTGCCTGGGGCACCTGGACAATCAATGCGGGCGGGAACGTGACCATCACTTTCGTGGTCGACGTCGCCGTTGGTACACCCCTGGGCACTTATGACAACACCGCCACCGCCGACAGCAGCGAGTCCGGCTCGATCGACGATGCCGGCACCGCCGGTCAGGATGCCGACACGCCGTCGGGGCAGGATCCAGAGACGGACGAGGACGTAACGCTCACCGATTTCTTGCCAGCGATCAACGTCACTAAGACGCCCGGCGTAGCTTCGATCAGCGAACCGGGCGGAAGCGTGACCTTCACGGTCGCGGTCGAGAACACCTCATCTGAGACGATTACGCTCAATGCGCTTACGGATAGCGTGTTCGGAAACCTGAACGGCCAAGGCACCTGCGCCACGGGAGGCACGATCGCCGCCGGGGCGACGTACACCTGCAGCTTTGCCGGGGCGGTGTCCGGGAACGCCGGCGACACGCATACCGACACCGTCACGGCGCAGGTGTCCGACGACGAGGCCCACACTGCAAGCAACACCGGCAGCGCCGATGTAACGATCGACGATGTGACACCGAGTCTGAATGTCACGAAGACGCCGGGTGTGACCTCGATCGACGAGCCCGGAGGGAATGTGACCTTCACGGTCGAGGTGCAGAACACCTCGCCCGAGGCGGTAACCCTCGACTCGCTGGTCGACGACGTGTTCGGCGATCTCGATGGCCAGGGGACTTGCGCCACCGGTGGATCCATCGCCGCCGGGGCGACGTACACCTGCGACTTCACCGGAACCGTCTCGGGCAACGCCGGTGACACACGTACGGACACCGTCACGGCGCAGGTTTCCGACGACGAAACGAACACCGCCTCAGACAGCGCCAGTGCGGACGTGACGATCACAGACGTCTTGCCGACGCTGAATGTCGCCAAGACGCCCGGTGTGTCGTCGATCGATGAGCCTGGGGGAAATGTGGCATTCACGGTGGAAGTGGAGAACACATCGCCGGAAGCGGTCACACTCGACTCGCTGGTCGACGATGTCTTCGGGGACCTGGACGGCCAGGGTGACTGCGCAGTGCCCCAGAACATCGCTGCCGGGGGAACGTACTCCTGCACCTTCACCGGAGCCGTCTCGGGGAATGCCGGGGACACGCATACCAATACCGCCACGGCCGATGGATCGGATGACGAAGGGAACACGACCTCGGATGCCGGGATTGCCACGGTCGACATCACCGATGTCGCCTCGACGATCGCGGTTATCAAGACGGCTTCGCAGACCAGCCTTCCGGTGCCTGGTGGGAGCGTGGATTTCACCGTACGGGTGGACAACACGAGCACCGTGGACAGTCTCACCATCACGAGTTTGACCGATTCGGTCCACGGCGACCTGGACGGCCAGGGCACCTGCTTGGTGCCGCAGACGATCCTCGCCGCGGGTTTCTATGAGTGCGTTTTCAGCGCCAGCGTGACTGGAAGCACGGGCTACAGCGAGACCGATACCGTCACAGCCGCGGGCACCGATGACGACGGCAGCCCGGTTAGCGACAGCGACAGCGCCACGGTCACGATCGTTGCGTTAAGCAAGACCCTGGCTGGTTCGAACCAGTCCTTTACGACATCGCCCGACGTGGCCATCGGTGAGATCCTCACCTACGACGTGGTACTCAGCATCGGCCCCGGCACCATGGCGGCTATGACCCTGGCCGATGTCATGGACCTGGGCTTGGCCTTTGTGACCTGCGAGAGCATCACGCCCTCCTCGGGGTTGCTCACGACGACGATGGGTACTTTTGACGATGTGTGTGATTCGCCGACGGTCAGCGAGGAACCACCCGGCAGTGGAGCGGCCGCCGATCAAGGCCGGCAGGTGGGCTTTGATTTCGGAGATGTCGGCAATCCCACGGGAACTTCGCAGTCTTTGACGGTTAGGTACACCGTGGTGGTGCTGAACAACGCCGACAACTTGCGGGGAATAGACTTGAACAACGGGATCACCTGGACTTGGGACGCCGGCTCGCTGACTTCGTCTGCATCCGAAGTGACCGTGGTGGAACCGAACCTGAGCTTGAGCAAGACCGCCACGCCGACCGTGGCGCTCCCTGGGACCACGATCACCTTCGTGCTCAATGTGGCCCAGACCGGGACCAGCGACTCCAACGCCTTCACCCTGGTCTTGGACGACGTGCTGCCCTCGGGGCTGACTTATGTCCCTGGCTCGTTGGCCTGGACTGGGGTGGGCCTGGCGCCAGACACGCTGGATGACAGCGCAGCCCCGACCCTCAGTGTCGAGTGGGCCAGCTTCCCCTTGGGGAGCAGCAGTGGAGTGCGGTACCAGGCGGTGCTCGGCAACATCGGCAGTGGCAGCAGCGTGTCGAACCAGGCCTTGCTGGAGTGGTCAAGCCTTCCGGGCGACGTTTCCACCCCGCAGTCCAGCTTCAACACACTTTCTGTTGAGCGAACGTACGATCCGGGCGACCCGGTGAATATCTATGCCGTGAGTGCGGCCGCCCAGGTGAGCGTGCCGGTGGCTGCGCTTCCGGCGACCGGGTTTGCGCCTGGCCGTGTGACGCCCCTGCCGTCTGAGCCGAACGCATATACAGCTCTCGGTGGTTTGTGGATGGAGATCCCAGCGCTGCGGGTGGAAGCCCCAATCGTCGGGATCCCGTTGACGGAATCGGGCTGGGACCTCACCTGGCTTTACCGGCAGGCCGGGTATCTGGAAGGCACCGCTTACCCTAGTTGGAAAGGTAACACGGCACTTACAGCTCACGCGGTGACGCCGGACGGCCTGCCCGGGCCTTTTGCCCGCCTGGCGGAGCTGGGCTGGGGCGATCAGGTGATCCTGCACGCCTACGGTCAGGAATATGTCTACGAGGTGCGCGAGGTCCGCAGCGTCCTGCCGACTGACCGCTCAGTCCTTCGTCACGAGGAGGCGCCTTGGCTCACACTCCTCACCTGCAGCCTCTACGACGAGGCGAGGGATACTTACCTGCGCCGGACGGCCGTGCGGGCGGTGCTGACGATGATCCGCTAGTGCAATTCTGCCAGGGGCGTCGAGGCGGAATCACTCGGCCGGCGGGGCTTCAACCTGCCGGCCTTTTGGTTGGAGAGGCCGGTGAGGAAGAGATCTCAGGTCGCGCGGCCTTGCGCGATGCCCGGGCGCCGTCCCGCCGATCGGCGGGAGCAAGGTTCGACGATACTCATGCGTTGTAGGCCGTCGAGGTGACCTCACCTCCCTGCCCGGTCCAGTTGGTGTGCAGGAACTCGCCGCGCGGCCGGTCGATACGCTCATAGGTATGCGCGCCGAAGTAATCGCGCTGGGCCTGAAGCAGATTG
>MGOM01000035.1:42554-60416 GCA_001797105.1 Chloroflexi bacterium RBG_19FT_COMBO_62_14 | reverse complement strand
TCGTGAACGTTGAATCGAGAAGGAGGTTGTCCAGGTCGGGCTGCTTTTCGAAGGCGGCCTTAATGTCGTCCAGGAACGCGGCGCGGATGATGCAGCCGCCTCGCCACATCAGGGCGATATTGCCGTAGGCCAGGTTCCAGCCGAGCTCGTGCGAGACGGTTCGCATCAACATGTACCCTTGTGTGTACGAGACGATCTTCGCGGCGTACAAGCTCTGCTCCAGGTCGTCGATGAAGGCCGTTCGGTCTCCCGTGTACGCCGCCACCGGCGTTCCCAGCAGACGGGAAGCCGCCACCCGTTCGTCTTTCAACGCCGAGAGATCGCGGGCGAAGACGGCTTCCCCGATGAGGGTCAGCGGTACGCCGTAGTCGAACGCGGTCACGGCTGCCCATTTTCCGGTCCCTTTCTGCCCGGCGGCGTCGAGAATCTTGTCCAGGAGTGGGGCTCCGTCTGCGTCCTTGTAAGCCAGGATATCCGCCGTAATCTCGACAAGGTACGAGTTGAGTTGGCCTGCATTCCATTCGGCGAAGACCCGGCTCATGTCATCGGTAGTGAGCCCCAGGACATGCCGCAACAGATCGTAGGCCTCACAGACCAGCTGCATGTCGCCGTACTCGATCCCATTGTGGACCATCTTGACGAAATGGCCGGCCCCCTCTTCGCCGACCCAGTCACAGCAGGGAGAGCCATCGGCTACCTTGGCGGCGATGGCCTGGAAAATGGGCTTGAGATGGGGCCAGGCCTCGGGAGAGCCTCCGGGCATGATCGAAGGACCAAACCGCGCTCCGACCTCACCGCCGGACACCCCGGTGCCGATGAAGAGCAGGCCCTTCGCCGCGAGTTCTCGCGTGCGGCGCGTGGTGTCCGGATAGTGGGAGTTGCCGCCGTCGATGATGATGTCGCCAGGTTGGAGGAGCGGCGTGATACTTTCGATCATCGCGTCCACTGGCGGGCCTGCCTTGACCATGAGCATGACGCGACGCGGTCGTTTCAGTTCACCGATCAGCTCTTCCAGGGAGTGGGCGCCGACGATCCGCGTGCCGCGGGCTTCGTTGGCCAGGAAGTGATCCACTTTCTCCACGGTGCGATTGAAGACGACCACGGTAAAGCCGTGATCGTCCATGTTCAAGGCGAGGTTCTGGCCCATCACGGCCAGACCGATAATACCGATGTCTGCGACTGGAGTCATTCTTCTCCTCACTTACCGGCGGATGGGGGCCGATCCGTCCCTGATCTCATTGGGTTGAGTTGATCAAGTATAGCGCCTGTGATGTCGGCGACGCTGTCTGCAATGTCGAAGATCAACGCCTCCTCCGCTCCAGGTGTCTCAAGAGAGTCGAATTGGCTCTGCAACATGTCGGCTTTCATATAATGGGTCATTCGACGCCGCATCCGGTCCCAGATGAGGTCAAAATCGCCTCGTAGGTGCACGAATCGCATCTGGTCGCTGCCTGCGCGGAGCAGGTCGCGATAGCTCTTCTTGAGGGCCGAACAGGCGAGAACGGCCGTCTCTCCTTTCTTCACGTGATCGCCCACTAGATCACGCAGACGGGCCAGCCAGGGCACACGATCGTCATCATCCAGCGGAAGCCCTTGCGCCATCTTGGCCACGTTCTCGGGAGGATGGAAATCGTCGCCGTCATAGAACGGGCACTCGAGCTGCCGAGCCAACTCGCCACCGACAGCCGTCTTGCCTGAACCGGATACTCCCATGATAACGATGATCATCGACGTCCACCTGCAGGGGCGATTTTCGGTTCGTGAGGGGCCGGCGCTCGGTCGATGGGGATGGCACTTGGGGCAGATCCCGCGGGGGGTGGGTAAGGCTGGCAGGTCACTCTGGCGCCTGAAGCCTGCCGTCGAGGGAGACGTTGGAGGCTGGATCCTTGGCTGCATCCCCGCTTGTACTGCCCGCCGGCGCCTGAGTCGTTCCCCTGGTCCTACTTGGAAGCACGCCCGCCCGGCCTCTCCACGTCCGGCCCAAGAGTGGACGAGGGGCGGATGAGCGCACAGCGGGACGTCGATCAGTGGATCTCCGGGCTGAGGCTCGGAGGATGTTCAACGGCAGAATAGACTACGCGCCTACCTCTGGACGAGGAACAAGGTCAGTATGAGCTTCGAACTGCCGTAGTCAAAATCCGGTGTGGGAGGAACCGGGTGCTATGGCGGAGTCGAAAGATTATATCACTGGCGGTGGAGCTACGGACGGGGATTGTCGACCGAATGGTCTGCGAAAGTCCGATGATTGCGCCGGCGAAGTCTCGCCCAATGGAAAAGAGCTGTCACCAGCGGAGAGGGTGGGATTCGAACCCACGGTGGCCCAAAGGACCACAACGGTTTTCGAGACCGCCCCGTTCAACCACTCCGGCACCTCTCCTTGCCTGCCGAATGATGATCAGTCTAGCGCGACCGGAGGTTGTTCGAGGATGGTTGCGCAGCAACCACCCCGGAAGCACCAGCCGCCTGCGCTTGACAGGATACCACGATATCAGATTTCCACCTCGTCCCCGAGTGCGGGGAAGCTGACTGGGGGCAGGCCGGCCGCGCTCATCCGTTCCTTCAACGCCGCGGCCGGACCGGACTCTCCATGGACCAGGAAAATTCCCTTCAGCCGACTGCCGGACTGCTGTGCATACGTCAAGAGGTAGTCGCGATCGGCGTGCGATGACAGACCATGAATGGTGGCGACTTCGGCGCGCACATTGAAGCTCTCTCCAAAAATGTGTACCTGCTTGTCGCCTTCGGATAGGCGGCGTCCGAGGGTGTGGGGAGCCATCCACGAGGTGATCAGAATGCAGTTGCGCTGGTTCCCGATGTTATTGCGCAGGTGATGCAGGATCCGGCCGGTTTCGGCCATACCGGAGGCGGAGATGATGACCATCGGCCCTGGCCGGTCGTTGATCGCCTTTGAATCGTTGACCTCCAGCGTGTAGGACAGCATGTCGAAGCCGAGGGCAGTGCCATGTGGGTCGGAGCGCATGAAGGCCCTTGTCTCGCTATCGAAGCACTCCGGGTGCTGGCGGAAGACGCTCGTGACGTTGATTGCCAGTGGGCTATCAACGTAGACCGGGACATGCGGTAGCTCGCCGCGTTCGAACATCTGGTGCAAATAGTAGACCAGGGCTTGTGTCCGGCCGACGGCGAAGGCCGGGATGATCACCTTGCCGCCGCGATCGATCGTGCGGCCAACCAGATCGTGCAAGGAGGCGTAGGCCTGGTCGGGTGTCTCATGCGCCCGGTCGCCGTAGGTGCACTCCATGATCAGGTAATCCACCTCAAGCGGTGTGACCGGGTCGCGGACCAGCGGCATCCCCGGCCGGCCGATATCGCCGGAGAACATGAGACGGACCTTTCGGCCGCGCTCTTCGATGTCGAGAACCACGCCGGCCGACCCAAGAATGTGCCCGGCTTCGACCAACCTGGCCGTGACGCCCGGGACCGCCTCAAATGGGCGGTCGTATTCGTGACCGACGAAGTTACGCGTGGCCGCGGCGGCGTCGGCTCCGGTATACAAGGGCTTAATCGTTGGTTGGCCTCGCCGTTTGAGTTTCTTGTTCAGATAGGCCGTATCAGACTCCTGAATGTGGCCGGCATCAAGCAACATGGCGTCGGTCAGATCGGTCGTGGCGTGGGTGGCGTGAATCGGGCCTTTGTAGCCTTGCCGAACGAGATTCGGCAGGTTGCCGCTGTGATCGATGTGGGCATGCGACAAGATGAGGGAGTCGACCGAAACCGGCTCAAAAGGGAAGTTGAGGTTTCTTTCGTAGGTGTCGTGGCGGCGGCCCTGGTAGAGGCCGCAATCCAACAGCAGTCGATGACCGTTGATCCCGAGCAAATGGCGCGAGCCAGTCACCGTTTGAGCGGCCCCATGAAACGAGATCTTCATCTATTTATCCTGCATGGCCGGCGGTCACGCCCAAAGAAGCCGGAGGATGTCGTCGGCGTACATTCGAAACCGCCACCCGTACGGCTGCATCAACTCCTGGAGGGCTTTGCGATCGCGCGGTGCGCGGTGGGCGATGTCCCATACCAGATCACGCGGCAGCACAATATCCGACTCGACCTGCCGGGTTCGCGCTACGCGCATCCGCCACTCGCGCAGCGTCTGGTAGCGCACCATGACGACCTCCTCGACCCGCGTACTCGAGGGGCGCTTCGGCCGCGGACCGCTCCGGCCGCGGGCGATTGCGTCTAACACATCCTTCCCGTAGCGGTGGACCTGGCCGGAGGTCATGCCCGGCAGTTTGCTCAGGCTCTCGAGCGACTCGGGCGTCTCCTGAGCGATAGCCAGCAGAGTCCGGTCCCCGAGAACTTTGAAAGGGGGCCGATCCAACTTTCGGGCATACTTCTCGCGCAGCAGGTACAACTGGCGCAATATCGCCGCTTGGTCGGGTTTGAGCTGGCGTGAATGAGCGATGCGCCAGAAGCCCATGGGATCGAACTCGGCCGGTTCGGGTTCAATGAGTTTCGCCGCCTCACACGCTTCCTGGGCTTCCTCCCACCTCCCGGCGGCGCGCAGGGCCTTTGCCAGGCGGTCGCGCAAGGCCAGCAGGAAGTGCGTGTCCAGGCGGGCGTAGTCGAGCAACTCCGCGCTCAGCGGGCGCTTCCCCCAATTGGCGCGTTGAAAGCGCTTGTTAATCTCGACATCGAACTCCTCCTCCAGGACGTCCCCCAGACCGGACCGCTTTCGGCCGAGGGTGCGGCTGGCGATGCGTGTGTCGAAGAGATTATTCATCTTGAACCCGAAATCGCGCTTCAGGCATAAGATGTCGTACTCGGCGGCGTGAAAGACCTTCTCGATCTTGGGATTCGAGAAGATTGGAGCCAGACTGCCCAAGTCGGAGATGGCGAGCGGATCGACCAGGTAATCGGCGCTTCTCGTGGAGAATTGCACGAGGCAGACGCGCTCGCGGTAGGCGTAAAGGCTGTTGGACTCGGTATCGACTGCAACTCGTCGTTGTCCGGACAAGCTGGTTGCCAGGCGCTCGAGTTCAGGTTGATCTTTTATCAGAACCGGAGGAGGAAGGGAGGCAGGGCCCATACCGCCAATTATACCTTTCGGGCGCGCCGAGCCCCCTCCCCTGGGGTCTCCCCGCGGAGCGGGTGACCCTGCGCGTCACGGCTGCCTTGAGGCTGACCGCCGGTGAGCCGGGAGGGCGTAGGTTGACCCGTCCTCATCCTGACAGCCCACACGCGCTCCATATGGGCTTCGTTCGCGATCCGCCGGAGATTCGACATCGCGGTGTTGGACCATACGTGGGGTGAACCAGTCAGCATGATCAGGCAGAGCAGCATAATCAAGGGGGCGGGTGTCTTATTGCCTCAGGACGTGGTCGCCCGGGGTGGAATTCGCACGGCTGAGCGCCACCCTCAGTAATCCCCGTAAATTGACATCAAAGAGGAGATATGTTAGTAATAGGCGCCTTCCAGCGATGCCAAGCTGCTCTCGGAGGCACACGGCCTGGAGGAGTCCCGCCACTCGCCGGCGAAGAAGCCGGGTTCTTTTTGCCGGTGCGCTGGGCGAGGCTCCCGTCGAGCGGCTCATGCGACAATGTCTGATCTCGAGCGATTCCGCCAGCGCCCCCCGGTATGCCATCGCCAAAGGATTCTCAAGCCCACCCTGCTTGGCCAGGACGGGCTACACCTGAAATCTGATCGCACCAGAGGAGATTGCCGATGAGCGAAGCGGTCGCGCCGACGCCGAGCGAGCAAGCGCCGAGCTTGCCGCTGACCCGGCGGGAGTTCCTCTATTACCTGTGGGGGATCTCCCTCGCGGTTTTCCTGGCCGGATCGGGGGGAGCCACGGTGTGGTTCTCCCTGCCTCGATTCCGCGAGGGCGAGTTCGGCGGCGTATTCACCATCCCAGTCGACCAGATCCCGCCAGCGGATACGCCTCCGAAGGAGTTCCCTGAAGGGCGTTTCTGGCTGGTCAACGTCGGGCAACAGACGCTCACCGATCCGCGACAGCCGCCGCAGTATCCGGAATCACCCGGTGTGAAAGCCCTCTACAAGGTCTGTGTTCACCTCGGATGTATCTACAGGTGGGTGGACACCAACGATCGCTTTGAGTGCCCGTGCCACGGCTCCAAGTATTTGAAGTCTGGGAGTCGCATCGATGGCCCGGCGCGGCGGAACCTGGACGTGTTCATTGTCGAGGCGATCGACGCCGCCGGTGACGTCCTGAGCCGGACCGAACCGGCGATGAACACCCTGGAAGGCACGGCGGTCGAGCCACCCCCGGGGACGGTGTCTCTGAGGATCGATACCGGACGCCGAATCCAGGGGGCATTCAATTCCAAGCCCGGCGGCGGGATGTGACCCGAGGAGGTTGAGATGGCCCTGTTCCGTGTCCACATCCCCATCCTTGATGAGGTGAAATCCAAGGGGCTGAAGCCCGCCTTGCGCGACAAGGCCGACGACCTCATCACGCGGGTGACGGCCGGCCTGGACATCGCCGACGTCAGGGGGGTCTTGCGCGACGATCCTCCCGGGCGGCCGAACCCTCGTCTGAAACCCCATGCCGAGGGCTTCTGGCTGCATATGAAGCCGACTTACTATCACAACCTGGTCGATGGGCTCTACCCGACCTTCCGCCTCGGCTGGCTTTCGGTCTACGCGTTCGCGTTCGAGATCATCACCGGCGTCTTTTTGATGATCTATTACACCCCCTCACCTCTGATCGCCTACGAGAACATGCTGGACATTCTGAGCAATGTTCCGTTCGGCCGCTTGATGCGCGACATGCACAAGCTTGGGGCCGAGGTGATGGTCATCGTCGTTGCCCTGCACATGCTGCGAACGTTCATCACCGGTTCCTACAAGTTCCCCCGTCAGTTCACCTGGGCGACCGGCGTCATCCTGCTCGGCGTCACCCTGTTCCTGTCTTTTTCCGGCTACCTGCTCCCATGGGATCAGCTCAGCCTGTGGGCGGTGACCATCGGGGCCTCCATGGCGGAGGCCGCTCCCCCGGAGATTGTCGGTCGCAATCTCAACCTGATCGTGCGTGGAGCGCCGGAGTTCGGTGCGGGTGGACTGTTGAGATTCTATCTGTTGCATATCATCGCCCTGCCGTTGGCTGGCATCCTGGCCCTGGGTGTGCATTACTACAAGGTCATCATCCACGGGCACAGCCTGCCACCCGGAGTGGAGAACGTCGGCGAAGACACGGCCCGCAAGGTCCCGATGGATACGCGGACCTACTTCATGCCGACGATCCTGACGCGCGAGCTGTGGTACGTCTCGGGGCTGACCTTCCTGCTCGTGGCCTACTCGGCCTTCATCTTCCATGCTCCGCTCGAGCCGCACGCCGACCCGCTCGTGACCCCGCTCCACATAACCTCTCCCTGGTACTTCCTGTGGCTGCAAGGGATGCTCAAGCTCGGTGACAAAGTCCTGTGGGGCGTGATCCTCCCGACGGCGATCATCGGCCTGCTGGTCAGCCTGCCTTACGTGGAGGTCGGTCCGAGCCGCAGGTATGGCGACCGAAGGATCGGGCTGTCGGCCGGGATCGTCTCCGTGATCGCCTTCGCCGTTCTTTCCTATATGGGGACGCCCTACTACGCCGTCCCCACCTCGCCGGACCAGGAGGCGGTGGCCTCCCTCCTGCCGCAGACGCAACCCGGCCCCTTGCGGCTGGCGCCGTGGGGTCAGCTCGTTCTGGGGAGCTACGAGGCCGCCGACTGGCAGCAGGCACCGACGCCGGCGATGCGTGAGCTTCTGCACACCTTTGATGAAGAGCTCACCCGGGTGGAAACCGCCGACGGCCAGGACGTCGAGGGAATCATGGTCGTCGAGGATTGGCAAACCGACTTGAAGAAAGTCACAATCAGGGTCGTCTGGACCGACGCGGCCACAAACCAACCCCATGAGTTCAGTCAGACAGCATTCCTTCATCGCAACAGCGACTACGGGCAGGGAGAGTAGGCCATGAAGTGGCAGATTGCCCTTGGTACACTGAGCGTTGTGGCAACGGTCATCGTCTTGGCCATTGTGGCCGCCGGAGAACCGCGGCGCATGGCGGGGTTTACAACCTCCTATCAGGCCCGACAGGTCGAGACCGGGGCGCTGATTTTCGAGAACAGCTGCCGGCCCTGCCACGGGGCCCAGGGAGAGGGGATTGAGGGCGTTGCCCCGGCACTCAACGCCGCGGATCTGTTTAACGGGAATCGTCTAAGAGCCATCGGGTTCGCCGGCACCGTGCAGGACTATGTTCGGGCAACGATCAGCTCGGGGCGCCCGGTGCCGAGCTCAGGCACCAACTATCCACAACGGATGCCGACGTGGTCGCAGCGCTTCGGCGGTCCGTTGCGGGACGACCAGATCGATTCCCTCGTGGCTTACGTCATGAATTGGGAGGAGCGGGCGTTACAGGGTGGGGCCGAAGTTACTCAAGCGCCGCCGGGTGAGGTGGTCGGGACGGACATCACCGTTCCACTGCCGGCGGGGAACGCCGACCAGGGCAAGGCGCTCACCGAGGGTAACCTGGGTTGTGTAGGATGCCACATTCTTGGCGCCACGGGACCGGCCTGGCTGCCAAGCGGGGACACACCGGGGATGGGCGACAGGGCGGCGACCCGCTTCGGTCAGGCCGATTACACGGGACATGCAGCCACGCCCGAGCAGTACTTGCTCGAGTCAATCGTCTTGACGAACGCATACGTCGTCGAGGGCTTTGGGCCGGACCTGATGCCGGCCAACTACGGTCAGCGGCTTACCCCTCAGGACGCGGCTGATCTTGTGGCGTACTTGTTGTCGCTTCGCTGAAAGCCGGGCAGCTATCTGGAGGAATGACCGGCGCCGCCGCTTCACATGAGGCGGCGGCGCCGATTGCGTGAGTCTCCCAGCGCGGGTTCGGATGTCACTGTTGCCCGCGAGGTCTTACAAGTACAATCAGCCTGTCCGGCAGTACCTGGGGGAGCGCGGCCGGCCAAATGGAGGAGAGCGATGCGCGCGCGTTATTCTTTGCCATTGCTGGCAGCGTTCGGTCTGGCCTTGTTCGCCGGCGCGGCTTTCGCACAAACCGAGACGGGTGATCCGGAGAGAGGTGGACAGCTGTTTGTCGAGAACTGCGCCGTCTGCCACGGCGTCGATGGAGAAGGACGCATCGGGGCGAGCCTCGAATCATTCCCCGGTATCGATGTGTCGGCCACCCTCCGCCAGACGATCAGCCGGGGTGTTCCGGGAAGCGTCATGCCTGCGTGGAGTGAGGCCAAAGGAGGCCCGCTTTCGGAACAGGACATCGCCGATATCTCCGCCTACATCGTGAGTGCCTTCGGCGGCACACAGCCAATCGCCCCCCTCCCCACGTATCAGGCGCCAGTCATTCAACCCTTGCCGAGCGTGGCGGGTGATCCCTCCGCGGGGGCAGTGGTCTATCACGCCAACTGTGCTGTCTGTCACGGCGATCAAGGCCAGGGGCGCATCGGTCGGACGCTGGCCAAGGAATGGCCGGTGAACGAACCTGCGCCGTACATCGCCCGCCTTGTCAGCGACGGCGTGAGCGGCTCGCCGATGCCGGCCTGGGCGAGCTCCAAAGGCGGCCCGCTGAGTGACGAGCAGATCGAGGATGTGACCGCATACATCCTGACCCTGAGCCCGGTTGAGGGTGCCCCCACGCCGACTCCGGCCAGCCCGGGCCCGATCTCGTTGACGACCGGTTTGATCCTCCTGGGCGTCGTCGCTGTGCTGATCGTCATTGGTCTGATCGTATACTACCGCCGCGCCTGACCAGGATGTCATGCATCGTGTGAAGCGCTGGTTGGTCCTGCTGACATTGTTTGGCCTGTCCGCGCCGGCGCTCCCGGTGAGGGCTCAGACATATCCATCGATCACCGAGCTCCAGGTTGCCCTATGGCCCGAGTACGACAGGCCATCCATGTTGGTGATTTACCGCGTGCATCTCGATCCCGCGACCGAACTGCCTACTAACGTGAGTCTGCCCATTCCGGCATCCGTCGGCGAGCCGGGGGCCGTAGCGATGACCGACCCGACGGGCGATCTGGTGTATGCACAGTACACGCGCCAGGTGAACGGCGAATGGGCGACGATTTCCGCCCAGGTAGAGAGTCTCGACCTTCAGATCGAATACTACAGTCCGTTGACGATGGACGGACAGTTGCGCCGCTTCACCTTTGTGTGGCCGGGTGCCGACGGAGTGAAGGACCTGAGCTATGAGGTCCAGGGGCCCATTGGATCGGATCAGGTCACTCTCGTTCCTCCACCGCAATCCCAGGCCGCACGCCAAGATGGACTGACCTATTACATAGGGAAGCTCAGCCCCGATGCCGCCTTGTCTGGCACCCAGATCGAGCTCAGCTATGTGAAAGCCAGCTCAGATTTGTCGGCGGAGCTGCTGAGCCTTCCCCCCACCCGGCCTGAATCGACCCAGGGTAGCACGCCAGATCTTCGCCAGTATTTGCCGTGGATCCCGTTGATCTTCGGGATTATCTTGTTGGCAGCAGGCGGGGTCTGGTATATCCGCCTGAGCCGGGCTGCTGGGGCGACCACCGGCCGGCAGCGACATCGGACTTCCCGGCCGTCATCGCCGCAGGAGGTTGGGGAGATCGACGCCTCGCCTGTGTTTTGCCACAATTGCGGGACGCGCTCGACCGCGAGCGATCGGTTTTGCAGGACCTGTGGCGTAAGGCTGCGCCAGTAGCCGTTCGGCCAGATCATGTTTAACGAATCCGGAATTCCGCTGATCTTCTTCCTCTACGGGCTGGCCTTCTTCAGCATGGGACTGGCCATCACGCTCGAGGTCGGCCGCGGAACGGATGCCGGGCTTCGGCATGCCTTGCGGCCGCTGGCGGGCTTCGGCCTGCTCCACGGGGTTCACGAGTGGCTTGAGATGTTCCTGAGCTTACAGATCGTGCCGTTGCAGGTGTCGGCAGGCCTTGCCTGGGATGGCCTGCGGCTGGCGATACTGGCTTTCTCGTTCCTTTCGCTGGGAGCCTTCGGGGCTTCGCTTCTCTCACCCACCGACCGTTGGCGGCGCGTCAGTCTGTTGGTGCCTCTCATTCAAGCCGCGATCTGGGGCTTCGGTCTGCTGGTTCTGCGTGGCCGCTATTCCGGGGAGGAAGTGCTGTGGACCGTGGCCGACGTTTGGACGCGTTACGTTCTCGGGGTGCCTTCGGCGTTGATCGCCTGCGCTGGCCTGATCGCCCAACAACGCGCCTTCCGCCAGGCCGGGTTGGCCCAATTCGGACGCGACAGCCTGTGGGCGGCAGTCGCCTTTGCCTGGTACGGCCTGATCGGGCAAACCTTCAGCCGGGCCAGCCCCCTCTTCCCATCGAACGTGATCAACCAGGAGCTGTTCCAGTCGCTGTTCGGGATCCCGGTGCAGGTCGTGCGTGCCGGGACGGCCGTCGCGGCGGCGTTCTTCGTCGTCCGATTCCTGCGTTCGTTCGAGGTTGAGACGCAACGCCAGATCGCCGCCCTGCAGTCTGCCCGGCTGGGGGAGTCGCAGCGGAGAGAGGCATTGAGAGGCGAGCTGCTGCGGCGGGTCGTCGCAGCCCAGGAGGCCGAGCGGCAAAGGATCGCCCGCGAACTGCACGACGAGACCGGGCAGGCACTGACGGCCATCGGCCTCGGGCTGCGCGGGATATCCACGACCCTGGCCAACGATGAGAAAGGCGTCAAGAACCTGCGTCAGTTGGAGACCCTCGCCGCCCGCTCCCTGGACGAGCTCCAGCGGCTCATCACTGATCTGCGACCATCGCACCTGGATGACCTGGGCTTGCCGGCTGCACTGCGCTGGTATGCCGGCGAACTCCAGAGCCGGGTACCGCTCGAGATCGCCGTGCAGGTGCGCGGTGAAGAAAGGCAAATCCCGTCCGTCGTGAAGACGACCGTGTTCCGAGTGGCGCAGGAGGCTCTGACCAACGTCATCAAACACGCCAAGGCAAACAAGGTAAACATCCGGCTGGACTATGCCGCCGAGGTCGTCGGGCTCCAGGTCGAGGATGACGGCTGTGGGTTCGACAAGGGCCGGATCGATATGCCGGAGCGCAGGGCATGGGGCCTGATCGGGATGGAGGAGCGGGCCAGTCTGCTCGGAGGGCAGCTGCGGGTCGATTCGAGCCCCGGCGCTGGAACGCGGGTCGAGGTGAGGATACCCTATAATCAAGCACCAGAGGCTGGAGATGGCAATTCGCCTGTTGCTGGTCGATGATCACGCGGTCGTACGATCGGGGTTGCGCATGCTCCTCGAGGGCGAGGCCGACGTCGAGATCGCCGGCGAGGCGGGGACGGCGCGGGAAGCCCTCGATTTGCTTGGCCGCCTCCATCCAGATGTAGTCCTGATGGACATCGGGTTACCTGACCTTTCCGGGATCGATGCCACTCGCGAAATCAAGTCTCTATACCCGGAGATCGCGATCGTGGCGCTGACCATCCACGAGGATGAGGAGTACTTCTTCAAGATGCTCGAGGCCGGGGCAAGTGGATACGTGCCGAAGCGAGCGGCGCCAGAGGAGTTACTGACGGCGATTCGGGCCGCCGCCAGCGGCGAGGTCTATCTCTATCCCTCCCTGGCGAAATTCCTGGTCCACGACTATCTCACCCAAGAATCTACCTCACGCGAAGAACGCACCCTTGACGGACTGACACAGCGCGAAGAAGAAGTCCTGGGACATCTGGCAGACGGTGCAAGCAACACCGAGATTGCCGAGACCCTGGGGATCAGTCCTAAGACCGTGGCCCGCCACCGCGAGAACATCATGCGCAAGCTCAATCTTCACTCGCGAACGGAACTCGTGAAGTACGCAATTCGCAAAGGGATTATCCAACCCTAGGTCTGGTCGACTCTACCGCGTCAGCATTGCCACCTCAAATCCGCAGCAGACCCACCTTCCCCAACTGCTTCCACTGATCAGGCTTTGCCCGTCTCACGCCGGCTGGCTGCCGTCTCGCTAGCGGCGGCCGCGCTTCGGATTCGTTCGGTAGCTCCCACAGCGTCCTTCAACTCCATTCAGGATGCATCCTTCGACTACGCTCCCTGGCCTGCCTGCAACTGACCGCCCTGGTGGCGCAGGCACAGGTGGGCAGGTTAGGCAGTCTCGACAATAGGCTTGGCCTGGGTCGTTTTACCCACGGGAAGAGCACCCAGCACTGATTGGATGGGTTCCAGAACCCACGCGTGAAGCCGAAACGTGGGTTGGATGCCTATCCAGAAGATCGGGCGGCTCTCGGATTTACCTGGAGAGCGGCGCGAGCTAGGCTGATGCTGGACGAGAAGGACGGCGCAAAGGAGGTTCCGATGGAAGGGCTACTGGTGATCTCAACTCTAACGATCTTGCGGATCATGCTGCCGCTTGGTCTCTTGCTCCTCTTGGGAACAATCGCCGAGCGACAGCATAACCGAGCGCTTCGAACGGGGTGAGGTGGAGAAATGGAAGAACTAACGGCGCTCATCGCAGTCCTGACCGGCCTGGTCGTCCGCTTCGGGATCCCGCTCGGTTTGACCGCCCTCGCTGCCTGGGGGCTGCGGCGGCTGGATGCGCATTGGCAGGCCGAAGGCGAAACACTCCGGCAGCGAGCGCACTCGCTGGGCGCGGCTGGGCACCAGGTCCGTTGCTGGGAGATCCGCGACTGCCCGGCTGAAGAAAGAGAGAGCTGCCTGGCGTACGGTCGAGCGGACGTCCCATGCTGGCAAGTGTTCCGAGAGACCGGCGGACGGCTTCCTGAGCCTTGTTTGACGTGTCACGTGTTCCGGGATGTCCCGGCGCCGATCGCGGCTTAAGGCCCAGGTTCCGAGGAGATGCGTAGCATGAACAAATGGATCTTTCGCATAGGTGTGGGACTGGCGGTGGCGCTGCCGGTGGCACTGTTTACCGCGGCCATGGCCGGCGCCGGCGACTCGACCCAGACCGGGGTCGCGCCCGATATCCCTTGCCAGGTCTGTCACTCTGAGATCGAGGAAGCCTGGGTGGATGGAGCCCATGGCAACGCGACGGTCGATCCCACCTTCCGGACTGCCTGGGAAGAGCAGGGTGAACCACGAGAGTGCCTGGCGTGTCACACCACCGGTTACGACCCGGTCAGCGACACCTGGAAGGCTGAAGGGATCACGTGTGAGGCGTGTCACAGCCCCGTCCCGGCCAATCATCCTCAGGACCCGATGCCCGCGGAGCGATCGGCGAAGCTATGCGGTAGCTGCCACACCGAGACGATGTTCGAGTGGCAGGCCAGCAAGCATCGTGAAACGGACCTTGCCTGCACCGGCTGCCATGATCCGCATGCAGCGAGCTTGAAGAAGGCCGATAGCTCGGCCCTGTGTGCAACCTGCCATCGTGAACGGGCCTCCAATTTCGCCCATTCCCAGCACAACCAGGTTGGGTTGGGCTGCGCCGACTGTCACCTGGCGACTCTCGATGGTGAAGAAGGCGAAGGGCATGCCGTACGCGACCACAGCTTCAACGTCAAGCTGACGACGTGCAACGCCTGCCACGCATACCAGATGCATGATCCCGTCGCCGTGCACCCGGACAAGCCGACGCCGGAGCCTGCGGATGCCATGGCCTCGGTTGAGACCCTCTCGGTGCAGCCGGAGCCCAGCCCTGTCAGCCCGGTCGGTTTTGCGGCGCTGTCGGGATTAATCGGGATGGCAAGCGGCATGATCCTGGCTCCATGGCTCGAGCGCTGGTATCGGCGGCTGCGCCAGGAAGGCGACGGAATCGAAAGAGAGGCCGACGATGAGTGAGGAGATTGTCGGAAGGCGGAGCTTCCTCAAAGCACTGGCCGCCGGCGTCTCGGCGACGGTCGGTCTGCGACTGGTGAGCCGGGCCTCGGCCTCCGAATCGGGTGAATCAAGCCCGCACCGCTGGGGCATGGTGATCGACCAGACGAAGTGCATAGGCTGCGGCTACTGCACCCTCGCCTGCCGGGCCACAAATGATGTCTCGCCCAACATTTCCTGGAACAGGGTCATCGAGGCCGGGAAGTACGCCGGCGAACCGGTCTACCTGCCACGCCCCTGCATGCACTGCGAGCACGCGCCGTGTGTCGAGGTCTGCCCGGTGCAGGCGACCTATCACCGACCGGATGGCATCGTGATGATGGACTACGATCGGTGTATCGGCTGCCGCTACTGCGAAATCGCCTGTCCGTATGGAGCGCGTGCCTTCAACTGGGAGGCTTTCGAAGGGCCCAACCCGGAGGTGCCGAGATGGGGCGAGCCCGAGGTCGAACGGCGACCGCGCGGCGTGGTTGAGAAGTGCACGTTCTGTTACCAGCGGATCGATCGCGGGCTCGAGCTAGGATTGGAGCCCGGGAAGGACTCGCAGGCGACACCGGCCTGCGTGGTGGCCTGCCCGACCAAGGCCCGCGTCTTCGGGGACCTGAACAACCCTGAGTCCGGAGCAAGTCAACTCCTCGAGCGGTATCCAGCCTACCGGCTGCGTGAGGATCTGGGGACTGGCCCGCGGGTCTATTACCTGCCGACACGTAATGAGGAGGTGGCGGGATGAGGGCTTGGGGCCGAGTGGTTAAGCTGAATAGGTTCCACGTCTGGGTGACGGTCCTGGCCGCGGTCGTGCTGGCCGGAGCCGTCGCCGGGATCGTGGTCTTCACCCGGGGTTTGGTGGTGACCAATCTGACGGACCTTGTGCCGTGGGGACTGTGGATTACCATCGATCTGTCAGCGATCGCCATGAGCGCCGGCGCGTTCCTGCTCTGCGCCGCGGTGTATCTACTCGATCTCAAGCGCTACCAGCCCATCGCCCGGACCGCGACGTTTATCGGTCTGATCGGATACTCGATGGCCGTCCTGACTCTGCTCCTCGATATCGGGCGGCCGGATCGTTTCTGGCACCCGATGGTATTCTGGAACCCCCACTCCGTTCTGTGGGAAATCACGATGTGCGTCACGCTGTACCTGACAGTCCTGGCTCTGGAATCAGCCCCGATCCTCGGCAGCGCCGCCTGGTTCGAGGATCGTTGGCCGCGCGTGGCGGCCACACTTCAGAGGATCCACCACTACGCCCCCTATCTGGCGATCGCCGGGCTGGGATTGTCTCTCCTGCACCAATCGTCGCTCGGGGCGGCCTACGGCGTGCTCAAGGCAAGACCGATCTGGTATCGCCCCGACCTATCTGTCCTGTTCATCGTCTCGGCGATGGCCGGCGGGCCGGCGTTGACCGTCCTGGCATCGATGCTGGCCGGTCGGCTTTCGACGCGGGTATACATCAACGATGCACTGTTGGAAAAGGTCTCGGGCTTCATCGGCTGGGTATTGATGGCCTATCTGTACCTGCGGTTCTGGGACATGCTCTCGATGACCTACACCTATTCGCCGGGCCGGACGGAAGGGCTGCGGCTGCTGACACAAGGCCCACTGTCCTTCAACTTCTGGGTCGGGGAGATCATCCTGGGCATCCTCGTCCCGATGGTCGTGTTGCTTCGGCCGAGTCTGCGCAGAGTGCCCGTGCTCAGGATGATCGCACTTCTTATGATCATCGGTGGGGTGGCGGCCTACCGCTGGGACACGAACCTGGCCGGCCAACTCATCGTGTTAACCTACCTGCCTCAGGAGATCGTCGCCCGCTACACCGACTATGTTCCTTCGCTGATCGAGACTCTCGCCGGCGCGGGTGTGATCGCGTACGGCTTCTTGGCATTCACCCTGGGGGCTCGCTACCTGAACGTCGTCGATCACCAGGTGCAGGCGGAGGCGCACGGGTTGCCTCAATTGGCAACCTCGGCCGCCGACTGAGTCGCGATCCACCTCGCGGCCCAGGAGGCAAAAGGGGGAAGGCCGACCTCACGCCGCCGCCGCGTCGAGACTGCAGGCCCTGACGAAGAAGCCGGGCGCAACATGGCGCCCGGCTTCTTCGTGGCAGAATTAGTTTCCCAAGGGTCGGCTCGTGCCTGCGAATCCGGTGCTTTGTTCGTATGCCCTGAACTCGCGGGTGAGCCCTTTCCAAGCCTCGCCTTATCTGCCTTTGTCGAACTCGAACTACTCCAGCCCTGCCAAGGCTGCTTCCAGCAACGCCTTGGTGTAGGCCGAGTTGTGCACGCCCATGCTCTGATCGTATACCACGAGCTTGTAGTTCCACATCGCCGCTGCGACCGCCTCCGGGTACACGCCGGGGACCGATCGGCCGTGCTGGAGGTTACCGGCGGCGTCGGTGTAGTCCGCCGCCATGATCCCGCTCTCGACGAGCAGGGGCTCCAGTTCCTCGAGCATCGCCGCGATTTCGGTCTGAACGCCGTTGATGTCGAAATTCTCGGCATCCGTATGGCAAGCCTGGCAGCGCGCCACATCGGGCAGGTAGGTGTGATTCCTTTCGTCACCCATGTGGCAAGTCACGCAGGTATTCTCGACCGCTGAGTAGTGAGGGCTTGGGCTGCCGGTCACACCCAGTCCGCCTTCGCCGAGCAGCATCTGGGCTTCGACACCGTAGTGAGTGCCGAACCGCGTATTCGTGCCCAGGTCGATGATGCCTCCCGCTGCCACGGGCAGGTCGTTGCGGATCTGGTGGCAATTGGCGCACAGGTTGCCCAAGCCGCCGTCGAAGGTCCCGCCGGTCTTTTCCAACACTACCGGCTGAGCGCCTCCTGTCAACGAGAAGTCAGCCCTTGTGTAGGTAGTGTGGATGTTATGGCAGGTACGGCAGTCGAACGGCGAAACGTTCAACACGCCTACAACCGACGCGTCATGCGGGGGCAGACCAGCGTTGATGCGCGCCTTGGCGCCTTCCGTGCCGTGGCAGCCGGCGCAGCTGGCTTCCTCGCCTCTCTCGAAGGCCTCGCCCGTGCCATGCACGGAGGTCTCTCTGAACTGCGCTTCCTTGGAGAAGATCAGGGTGGTGTCGTTGTGGCACTCGGTGCAGGACAGATCGGCCGCGGCCGGCGCCGCCCCAGCCG
>MGOM01000035.1:30607-42452 GCA_001797105.1 Chloroflexi bacterium RBG_19FT_COMBO_62_14 | reverse complement strand
GTATGATCAGTCTTCTTCTCATAGAGCCATTCTCCTCTGATGGTCTCGATTGGACCTTGTCACGCAAAGACCAGTTCTCTTCTTTGGCGTAGCCTCCTTTCTGGCGCGGGCCGATCCCCGTCGGGGCGGTTGAGCCCTGCCCTGTCCGCCTAACCCGGCGGGAGAAGCATGCTTATCAGATCTGCCGGCTCGTTCACGCTCCTGAGCTCGCTGGTGACCACGTGGATCCGATCAAAGTCCGGATCGAGCCGGATGACCTTGACCTCGGGTGTAGCCGCCAGGATTTCGCTAAGCGGGCAAAACCGCTCGACGTTCTCATCATTCACTTCTAACACGATCACCGCTGGCTTTGCCTCGCGGATTTTCGCCAGACAATCCGAGCCTCGGCTGTCCACAAGCTCAAGATCGATCCGATCCAGGTGTTGGCCCAGCCGGCTGGCGATACCCTCCGAGAACATCGAATGGGACGTAAGCACGACGACGCGTGGGCGTGACACGCTCACCCCCGGGTACCGCAAGGCGGACCATGATTGCAGATAGATTAGCGCAAGATGAGTACATTTAGCAACATACCGGCGGCCTGTTCGAGCGCCACCTTCGAGTAGTCCCAGGTGGGTTCAATACTACCCATATGGGTGGGATTTTAGACCCGGTCGCCGAATTGCGCAGCCTCGATGGAGGGAGGCGAGTCTCAGCTGGCGGTCTTGAAGAGCCCAGCTCGCAAGGCGTGGGCGACGGCCTCGGTGCGGTTTTGGGCCTCCAGCTTTTGGAGGATGTTGCGGATGTGGTACTTGACCGTGTTCTCGCTCACCGAAAGCGCTTGAGCGATGGCCTTGTTAGATAGGCCATCCGCAACCAGTTCCAGGAGTTCGATCTCGCGCGGGGTGAGACGGGGCTGTTTGTCGAGCCGCGGGGCCGGCTCACTCCCCAGGCCCGCGATCAGTCGCGCCGCCGTTTTTCGGCTCATGGCGGCCTCGCCGCGCTCCAGCCCGGAGATCATCTCGAGGAACTCCTGCGCGCTGAGGCTCTTGTGAATGTAACCCTTTGCGCCGGACCGGATCGATGCGAGAAGGTCGCTGTCCTGGTCGGATACGGTAAGCATGACCACCTGGACCTCGGGCGCCTCATCCCTTAATTGGCGGAGTGCCTCGAGCCCGCTTAGCTTCGGCATGGTGATATCCATCAGGACCAGATCCGGCCTCAAGGCGAGCGCGGCCTCGACGGCCGCCAGGCCGTCTCCCACCTGCCCCACAACCTCGAAGCCTGCGGCCTCGAGCAAGCTGACCACACCATCGCGGAACAGAGAGTGGTCATCTGCGACCAGTATGCGCAAGACCTTATCTCCTCCCGAGCGGAGTGTGGACGGAGATGCGCGTGCCCTCCCCGGGGGCCGAGGTGAGTTCGAAGGTCGCCCCGATCGATTCGGCCCGTTCCCGCATCGTGCTCAATCCAAAGCTCTGCGGAGGATCGGCTTCCACCACTGCGGGCCAGAAACCGGCGCCATGATCCGTGATGGTCAGGTCGAGGATCGCCTCACGTGCCTGAAGGACTATCGCGGCTCGGCTGGTGGCAGCGTGCTTGCGGACGTTCGTCAGAGCCTCCTGGATGATGCGCAGCAATTGCAGCTCGGCCTCGGCGTTGAGCCCGGCTCCTTCAACCCCCGGGCCGATGGACAGTTCAATCGCAATCCCGCTCAGCCGGCTGAAGTGAAGTGTGTAGTCGTGGAGGGCGTTGGAAAGACCTGCGCCGGTCTTGTCGGTGGCCCTCAGTCCCAGGATCGCCTCCCGAACGTCGGTAAACAAGTCGCGTGAGGCTTCCTCGAGCTGCTGCAACTGCAGGTCGGCCTCCGCAGTCTGTTGTTTCTTGAGCAAGAGCCTGACGGCCATCGCCTTGTTGTTGACGAACCCGAGAAGCTGGGCGATGCCGTCATGAAGCTCGCGTGCGATGCGATCGCGCTCCTCGATGATGGCCCGCTGGCGGAGCTTCGTCCGCTCCGCTTGCTCACGGGCATTGCGTTCGAGGTCATCGGCCATGTGATTGAAGGCGCCGGCGAGTTGACCAAGCTCGTCCGAATCGCGCCCCTGGTGTGGCAGGCGGGCGGTGAGGTCACCGGCGGCGAACGCGGCCAGCGGCGGTCGGAAGCTTTCCACTCTGCGCACGACAGACTGGTGCACAAGCAGGTAAACGCCGATGGTCACGAGCAGGGTGATCCCGACCGAGGTAGCCAGGTCGGTTTCGAGATCGTAGATCAGATCCTGCTGGAGGGCTTGTAGCGGCACGTCGGCCAGGAGGACGCCGAGGTGGCTGTTGGATTCGGCATGGCAGCCCGAGCAGGCAGGTTCATTGTCGATCGGGGTGGCGATGAGCAAGATCCCGCTGGCTGTCGCGAGCAGTGCGGTCCGTGGCCGGGATTCCGGAGGATCGGCGTGACACTCCAAACAGCCGGGCTGGTCCGTTAGCTTCTGCTGCCCAAGCTCAGTCGACTGACTGTCCATCCTGACAACGCCTTGGGTGTCGACGATACGCACCCGGTCAATCGTCTGCATGTCGCCGACATCTTTCAACACGGCCGCGATCATCTGGCTGTCGTTGGCCAGCATGGCCCGGCGCAGGCTCCCGGTGAGGACCTGACCGAGCTGGGTCGCCGTCATCCGCAGCTGGCCCTCGAGCAAAGCACGCTCCCGCAAGTAGTAGGCCAGGGAGAGTGAGCTCAGGGCGAGTAAGACCGGGAGCGCAACCCCCAGCGCAACCCGAGCACGCAGGCTGCGCCGGAGCCTAGCGAAGGAGGAACGAACGCGGTCCATTGTCACATGGGGTTCTCTGGCTTCAAAATCTGGATATGCCACGCTCTTCGGCCAGGAGGCAGGTAGGACCTCCCGGACGAGTGAGCCCACTTCTCCTTACGCCGGCTCAATACACGGCAGGCATCCGCGGGCTTCGGTGCGCGCGCCGTCAGCTGATCGCTGCCTTCATGACCTTCGGTTCATGCCATCGGCGTCAACTTGCGCGTGGGTATGGGCAGATCAGGCCGGATTTGCGTGACTATCGTGTCGTTTTTCAGTGAGCCTCAATTGTCCGGAGCGCCGGCGGCGATCCAGTCGAGGATCGTTTGGACCTCACTTGGTGGCAGCTCGCCTCCAGGCGGCATCAGCCCTCCGATGGTCTGGGTGCCGAGCAGTTTCTGGCCGAGCAGACTGCCTCCACCATCACCCGCTATGACGACCGGTCCGTTGTCGCCGCTTTCCATCACCGATTGATAGCTTGCGGCGTCCCAGCCTCCCAGGCTGCCGTGGCAGACACCACACTTTGCTTCCAGGATGGGGAGGACATCGTCCTTGAACGAAACCTCACCGGGGCCTGGCCCAGTTTGCCCGCCGCCCAACTGCCGGATGTAGCTCACAAGCTGGTGGATCTGGTCGGCGCTCAGGATCTCACCCCAACCGATCATCGCCGTTGCCGCGTGGCCGACATTGATCGTATTGAAGATCTCATCGTCCGTGTTCGCCGACTGGAACCCCGGGCCACTCAGTGAGGGGCCGATCAAGCCCTGGCCGCGGTCACCGTGGCATTGAGCGCAGACCTCGGCGTAAATGTCGGGGCCTTCGATTGAGAGCGGCCGGCTGGCGATTTCGGGTGGAAACTCGACGGGGGGCTTTTCTTCCCAGGATCGGATGAAAGCCACCAGCGCGTCGATCTCCTCGTCGCTAAGTGGACCGCCGTGGGCCGTTCCAAATGGCGACATGCCGAAATTGGGCTGTCCCTGGGAGACGATCGCCCGCAACGTGGCGTCGTCGCGTGTCTTGAGAAACTCAGCCGAGCTGATGGGGGCGATGATGTCATCCGTTCGAGAAGGGTTGGGACCGCCTTCGCCGAAGTCGCCATGGCAGGTGCTGCAGTTCTGAGCGAATAGATCCTGGCCCAACTCAAGGGGCGCGCCACGCGACGCCTCCAGGGTGTAGCTGACCAGAGCATCAAGCTGCTCGGGCGTCAGGATGTCGCCCCATACGGGCATTGTTTCGTGGCCACCGCCGCTGGCAATGACTTGGCGTGCCTGCGCGGGGTCGGCCACGACAGGAACCCGGTCGCCGTGGCATTCCGTACAGAAGCGGGAGAAGAGCTCCTGCCCCTCCGGTGCGCTGGATGGGTCGACGACGTAGTTCGCCAGCGTATCCAATTCGTCCGAGGTCAGTCGCTCTCGCCAGGGTGGCATTTCCAGATGCAGCCCTCCCTGTTGGATGATTTGGCGCAAGGTGGACTCGTCTCCGGAGAAGGACACGGAGCGGCCATGGCACGCAGCACAGTTGACAGCGAACAACCTCTGGCCGTCGGGTGCCACGAGAAAGTTGAGCAGAGCCGTGCGTTCTTCGGCGCTGAGCGCCTCAGTCCATTGGGGGATTGGCAGACCGGCGTGCGGCGCATAATCGGCCCCTTTTTGAAGGGCTGCCCGCAACTCGAGCGGATCACTGGCGACAAGCTCGGAGGCTTGATGACACTCGCCGCAATTCTCCGTGAATAGACGGCTCCCATCGGGCGAGACGATGAAGCCCGCCAGGGCGTCGATTTCGTCGCTTGTCAGATCGGCGCTCCACGCGGGCATGCCTTCGTGCTTCCCTTGGGCGATCACGGCGTGCAAGTTCGTACTGGGTGGCACGCTGATCGAGGGGCCGTGGCAGCCGGCACAGTTGCTCACGTAGAGCGTCGCCGTCGGATCGCCCAGGGTTGTGTCGGCAGGAGGCGGCGTTTCGCGGACCGCCTGGACCGACAGCAGACCGACGGCAACCACAACCAGGGCCGTTCCGCCGGTGATGATCGGCCGGCTCAGCGCGTGTCTCTTGGCAGACCGGTCGATGAAGGGCAGAAACAGCAGTAGGGCGATCATCAGGGTGGGGATGACGAAGACGCCGATCACTTCCAGCCTGCCGGGGAAGTACTTCAGTAGCTGGAACAGGAAGAGGAAGTACCATTCCGGCCTGGGGGTATAAGAGGTGTCGGCGGGGTTGGCCCGTTCTTCAAGCGGCGCGCCCAGGATATAGGCCAACGCTACCAGGGCCAGGAAGACCAGCAAGGCAACGATGGCGTCCTTGACGACGACTTCGGGATAGAAGGACGGCCCCTTCTCCTTGGCCTGGTGGTACTCCTCCAGATACTGCCGTCGCTCTTGTTCGTTCATCGATCACTCCCCCCGCTTCGGCAGCGCGCTGATCCCGATGCGTATGACGAGATACAGGTGCACCAGGATCAGGCTGAGTAATGCCGCAGGCAGGACCCAGACATGAACCCCGAAGAAACGGGCCAGCGTCACTGCCGAGAGTTCATCGCCCCCGCGCATCACGCGCAGGATCCAATCTCCGATCAACGGCGTCACAGCGGCGATCCGCGTGCCCACGATTGTGGCCCAGAAGGCTTTCTGATCCCACGGGAGCAAATAGCCGGTGAAGCCGAAACCGATCACGGCCAGCAGGAGAAAGACACCCGTGAACCAGGTGACTTCACGCGGGTATTTGTACGACCCATGCACGATCACTCGCAGCATATGTAACCCCACCAGAATGACCATTGCGCTGGCACCCCAGTGGTGCAAGCCGCGGATCAGCCATCCGGCCGGGACTTGGCCGGTAATGAACTGCACGCTGTCGTAGGCATGATCCGGGGTCGGAACGTAGTAGATGGTAAGCAGGATCCCGGTCACGATCTGATTGACCGCCAGGAAGAGGGCGGCGCTGCCCAGGGTGTAGTACCAATTGGTCTTTGGCACCTTGCGCAAGAAGATCGCTTCCCATACCTTGCGCCAGCCCAGCCTCTCATCTAGCCATTCGCTGACTCTGGCCGCCATCCTCAGCCTCCCAGGATGAACAGCTGCTCGTCCTCGACCTTGATTTCGAAGCGGTCGAGGGCACGCGGCGGCGGACCGGCCAGCACGTTCCCGTCCTTGTCGAAAACGCCGTTGTGGCAGGGGCAGAAGAACTTCTGCTCACCGCTGACCCAGCGCACCCGGCATCCGAGGTGGGTGCAGATGTTGGACATGGCAATAAAATCGCGCCCGTTGTCTGTTCGGACGTAGGCTGAGAGCTCTTCCTCGTTCTCGATCCAGCCGGCCCTGCGGGTGACGCGGGCTTTGAAGAGCGTCGGCGTCCCGAGTTCGACTTTGGTGGTCGATCCGATGCGGATCCAGTCCTGGGCTTCCTTGCGCTGAAGGGCCGGGCCGATGACGTAGGCCACGGCGGGGATCCCGAGGCCGGCGCTGATGAGGGCGCCGATCCCCCATGTGAGCGCCCCCAAGAACTGGCGGCGATCGAAGCGTTTGGTTTCCCTCATGATAGCGTCACCTCCAAAGGCGAGGCTTATTGCGGTAGTGATCGCGGGCCAAGCCGTAACGTCGGCCGGTGCGACGGCTCACTCTTCCGGCGCCCCGGCCTCGATCCATTCGACAACGCGCTGGAGTTCCTCCGGCGAGAACTGGCCGAAGTGTGCCTCAGCCCCCGACTGCTTCTGGATGAGGATACTGGCCGCCGGATCGCCCGGGGCAATGACCGGGCCGCTCTTGCTTCCAGCCATGGCGCTGGCGTACGTCGTCAAATTGAGACCCTGAGTGGCCGAGGTTCCGTGACACGCGCCGCAGCGTGTCTGAAACAGCAGGCCGATGGCGCCATCGTAGGTCAGGGCAGCTTGGGCCGGGGTCGTCGGAGCGGGAGTGGGGGTCGGGGGAAGCTGGGCATCCAGGATCTGCCGCAGCCCCGGCGCGTCGAAGCCGGCGTATTCCCAGACACTTCCATGGCACGCGCTGTTGGAGCAGAACGAGCTGTTGTCGGTCCCGCCTGGATTGCCGGTGGTATGGCAGTTCGAGCAGGTCGGATCGAACGCGTCGTGATGCAGACTGATCCAGTTCGAATTCAGGTGGGACTGAGGTTCCGGGCCGCGACTGATCTCGATGTTGCTCACCAGATCATTCTGGCTGGCCACCACCGGAATCGAGTGGCACAGATTGCACTCCAGCCGGACGGCCTGACCGGAGGCGTCCAGGTGCTTCCCGTCGTGGCATCGGAAACAGCCGGCCGAGTTCTTGTGACCGACATTGTTGGGGTGGCTCTCCCAACTGGCCTTCTGGTGCGGGAAGAAGCTGCTTTGATAGGCCGTCTGCAACGCGCTCACGGCCTCTTCAACGGCCTGGCGGTTGGCGTTGTAGAACTCGGGGTAGTAGGAAGTGTAGTAGTTCGTCAAGCCGGCGATACCGGACACGGCCTCTTCGGTCGAACTGTAGGATGCGCCGTAGACCTCCACCGACTTGGCCCGGATGTCGGGGATCTCGGCCGAGATCGCATTCCGAGTGATGAGCTGGTCGACGGTCTCCTCGGGCGGAAGGATCAAATGCGTGATCCTGTTGTGACAGGTGATGCAGTCCATCTCCTTCAGGTCGGCGGAATCGATCGAGGCCGGGTCGATGCCGGAACCCACGTCGACATATTCCGACACCGAGCCATTGTCTTGGATGACCCGCACATAAGGGATCGACTGTTCTTCGGGATCCAGGGGGAGGTAGAGGACCTGGTTCTCGATATGCCAGTGAATGCCGCGCCCGAGCCCCTGGCGTTTCGATCCACCGCCGGTCTTGAGCACCAGGTAAGTGGTCGTGGCGGAGTTGTCACGGGCATCGGAGTAATGCAGGATCTGGCGCAAACTGTCGTCGGAGAACTTCTCGGGGGAATGACATCGCTCGCAGGTCTCGCGTGCCGGTCGCAGGTCCGTGGCCCGGATCGGGAACTCGTAAGAGCGGAACGCCAGAGAAATGATGTGCTTGATGTCGCCGGCCTTGCGCGTCACGCGCGTGGCGATGAACCCCCGGCCGATGTGGCAGTCGACGCAATCCACCCGCGCATGAGGCGAGGTCAGATAAGCGGTGTACTCGGGTGGCATAGTGTGGCAGACCGTGCCGCAAAACTGCGGTGAATTGGTGTAATCCCAGGCGTAGGCGCCCGAGACAAGGACAGCCAGACTCAAGACCCCCAGGGTGGCATACGGCAGGAGACGGATCCACACGGGCGACCCTTCGGGTGGGAAGAAGAAGCGTCGGATCGTCTTACCCAAGCGTTGCATGCGTTCTCTCCGAATCCGGCGCGCGGTCACTTCTCCGGCGCGCCGGCCTCGATCCACTGGCGCACCAGCGCCAATTCTTCGCCGCTCAACTGCCCGGGATGGTTGCCTGCGGCTTGCTTGACCACGAGCAGGCTCGCTTCGGGATCTCCAGGGACGACCACCGGCCCGCTGGCGCCGCCGGTCTGGATCCCGGCATAGCTTGCCAGGTTGAGACCCCCGAGACCGGATGGGCTCCCATGGCAGACGATGCATTTGGATTGGAAAAGGGCCCCGATACCGTCAGCCCAGGCCACGCCGATGATCGGCAGCGGCGTGGCGGAGGGAAGTGCGGTCGGGAACGGTGTCGGGGTGAGGGGGGAGAAGATCACCACGTCTTCAGCCGGTGGCCGCGTGGTGACGGCCGTCTGTTCCAGGGTTACAAAGGCGTAGATGCCGAAGAGCATCGCCGCCGCCAATACGCCATATACCGGGTAGAAGATGCGCTTGCGCCGGGAAAGGGCAAGTGGTTCGACGGGGCGTTCGGCGACACCGGCCTTGATGTCGGCCAACTCGAGTGGGTGCTCCTCGATCATCTCGTTTTCGGTCAGGTCCCCGGTGAACATGCTCTTATTGAATTGTCGGACATGCACGTGGTAGATGTGCCAGACGATGATGGCCAGAACGGCCAGGACGGCCTCCGCCCCGTGGGCCGACTTGGCGGCGGGCACGAACTCGCCCGGGAGGAAGCGGGTGGTGGCGATCGGGTTCCACATCATGAAGCCGGTGATCGCCATGACCAGCGTGCCCCAGACGACGGCCCAGTATTCGGCCTTCTCTTCGAATGAGAAGCGATCCTGCTGGGGCCTGACCTTGCTGAAGCCGAGGTTGTAGAGCAATGCCTGGACGGCCATGCGCACGTCGGAACTCGAGGGCAGCATCGTCAAATGAGTGCGGCGCACGAAAACCCGGAATCCAAGAGCACCCACGTGATAGACGACTTCGAGCATGAGGATGGCCGCCGCCGTATGATGAATCACGCGTGTGGTCTCGACCCCACCCAGTAGGCGCAGGATCACCTGAGAGGCGCCTGACGCGGCGAACTTCTGCACCAGCCCCGTGATGGCCAGCGTCGTGAAGGTGGCCACCAGGAGCCAATGCTCGATCCGGTAGGAGAGCGGAAAGCGAAGGTATTTTCGGGTATCACGCATCGCCGCGCTCCTTCCTTCTAGATTGCCTGTTCCGCAACCGACGCACCCCATCGACCACAACGAAGAAGAGCATCCCCCCGATGAGGCCGGGTATCAAGATCCGGTAGAACAACCGGACGTAGTAGACCAGGGCGAAGTGCTGGGGGCTCGGCTCGTAGTGGCTCAGCCAGGCGGTGGGGAAATTCGTGGTGGCATCCGGATGACATTTCTGGCAGGTGGTGAGCAGGTTGGCCTGCATCACCGTGCTGTTGGGGTTATCCGGGGGAAGGATGTCATGCACACCATGGCAGTCGATACAGACGGGTTTGTTGGTCTCCTGGTCCGGTGCAATGGCCTCGAAGATGACCACCGTTGTTCCGTGGAAGTCCGATAGATAGGTGTCGAAGACGTCGGTGCTGATCCCGTACTTCGCCATCATTTCCCTGTCGGCGTGACATTGGGCGCAGATCTGGGGCGAGAACAGGCGGAAGGGGCTGTTCGAGGGGCCCTCGACAGCGTGCACTCCGTGGCAGTCGATGCATGTCGGGACATCCGGGTTGCCTTCCCCGATGAGCGCTGCGCCGTGGACGCTTTCCTTATAGAGGTCATAGATCTGGGAGTGGCAGCGCTCGCAGGTTCGGGGGATGCGGGTACGGGGCTGGTCCGGCGGTTGCACGTCGTGGGCTCCGTGGCAGTCGGTGCAAACAGCGGCATTCGTGTTTCCCGCAGCCAGTGCCTTCTGATGCACGCTGTCGAGCGTCGCCTGGTACTTGTCCTGGTGGCAGGCAGCGCAGGCGGTGTACTTCTCCAGGGTGAACTCTCGCCGTGTCTGGGCCGTCACCTCCGGATGGGGGAAGCCGGTTATGTCCGTATGACATTGGACGCAAGCATACCCCACCTTACCGTGGACCGAGTCGTTGTAGGTTGCCCGGTCGAGGCTCAGGTAGAGCAACTCGCCGGAAGGCAGCTCTGTCGTCAACCCGAGGGTGGCGTGGCAGGCAAGGCACGTCTCGTTGTCGATGCCCTGATCGGGCGGGGAGAGTTTGGTGAGGCTCGATGTCTGCGCACGCGTCATCATCTCCGCCGCAACCTGCGACGATGGGGGGGCAAGGGGCTTTCCGTCAGCCGCAGCTCCCAGCGGGGAGATGAAAAACAGTGCAGCCGCTACGAGCAAAGCTGCGCCGACAGCTGCAGCAAGCTTTCCCTGCAAGGGATGGTTCTTCATCGCCTCACTCTGCCCGGCGGCGCAAACGCATGTTTCATGAGCATCGGCTACCTTACACTCCCGAATAGTCTTCCCTCAGACCCTGTCGATCCGGCCCGAGATGCGCCGCCGGTGCCGCCGGGCAATGCAGTCCACACCATCTTGGCCGCAAAGCACAGGCAACCGGCCGCCACCGGTTCCCGGCTTTCCTAATCCGCAGCGTGATGTTCTCGGCGACTATCTAGAGGGGAGTCCCCTCGCACCGCTACCCGATTGGGTGGGCGGAACACCCCACGAGTTCAGGCGAAGTGTAGGGTGATTACCCCATGAGGCCAAGTGACGCTTGTCACCAATGGCCTCGATATGATATCACGCCACCAGGGCAGCTACCCGAAAGGGGAACGCGGGCCGGGGAACCCAGGGGCCTGCGTCAAATCCCACGGATCACTCCCCAGCCAGATGTCTGCGGGGACGGCCAACCATCGAGTTGAAGGTGCAATAGGGATTGAGGCGGCTCATCGAGGGAGGGGTTAGGAGCCTGGGAGGTCAACCGGGGAGAAAGCAGTTGCCCGCCGAGGCCTCTCCGCACGCCTCGGCGGTTCAGTCGCGCGTATGGAAGGTAACTTCCAAACTGCTCATCCCCAGCCTAAGGGGTGAGAAAGTCCCCCAGCATGTTTGCACCAGCGGATGAACGTTTGTGGCTCACGCCTTCCTATGAGAGGAGGCGTGAGCCGCAGGACGGCCCACGTTGCAGAAGCCTGGAACAGAGTTTTAGGGACCACCTCCTTCTCTCCGCGGTGGCCAGGGCCAGCGGAAACATGATATGTCCTATGGCGTTTCAGGGTGCGCCCGCTGACAGGGTCTGTGCGAAAGTCAGCAGGTCGATCACGTCCTCGAGGCTCCATCCGCTATCTATGGCCGCCGGCATCGGTGTGCCGGGTTGACCGAGGCGCACTTTGTGGATGAACTCCCATGTGTTGTCGCCAGCGATCGTGCCGACGTATTCGGGTTCGGTCGCATCACCAAAATTGAGCAGACGGCCATCGGCTCCGTGGCAGGTGGTGCACACGCTACTGAAGAGCTCTTCGCCGTGTGCGGCATCCTCGCCGACGGCGCCTCTGTAGTCTCAGCCGTGACACTCTTACACCGCTAAGTGTCAGACCCACTGCGCGTGTTGGTGGATTGATCGGTCCAAAGTGGTTGATCCGCGGTTTGGCATGAGCGGTCGTTGTTCAGTTGCCTCACCTTCCAACGCTCCGGCGACCTCCCACGGAATCGAGACAAGGTTTCCCGCGCAGGACTATGGGGCGAGTGAGCCGAGGTAGGTGAGAATCTGCCATCGCTCCTCCACCGAAAGCGAATTCGCGAAGGCGGGCATGGCTCC
>MGOM01000035.1:22148-30560 GCA_001797105.1 Chloroflexi bacterium RBG_19FT_COMBO_62_14 | reverse complement strand
GGAGGTGAAGTCGGGCGTTAGGGGCAGGCCGCCGCTGGCATCGGAGCCGTGACAGAGCGCGCACTGGGCACCGAACAGTTCCCGACCCGCCTGGATCGCGGCCTGGTCATCCCAAGCGAAGGGGTTGGCCAGGTCCTGGGCGCAGGCTGTCCCCGGGAGGGTTGCGTGGGGCTCCATTGTTGGGGGTCGGGCGACTTCGCCGGGCAGCGTAGGGTCATAGGTGAAGGTCCGCAGGAAGTCGATAACGGCCCAACGCTCATCCTGGTTCAGGCGTGATTGCCACGCCGGCATCGAGCCTCGACCTTGAGTCACGGTCAGATACAGGTCACGCGGGGCGAGGCCGTCCATCTCACGCAGATTGGTGAAGTCGGCCGAGCCGAGCACCTCACCCGACCCATCCGATCCGTGGCAGACGGCGCAGTTCTGGTTGTAGATGTTCTGGCCTGTGGCGAGGACCTCGGCGGAGGTTGAAAGCCGCCAGACGTATAAGACTGCATCCCAACGTTCATCCGAGCTCAGCCGATCTTCGAAGGCAGGCATTTCACCTCGTCCCTCGGTCACGGCAGCGTAGAAATTGGCTGGGCTCTCCCCACGCACGTAGTCGAGATCTCGGAAATTGCGGGCAGCTGGAACTGCGCCAGTGCCGTCCTGCCCATGACATTGGGCACAATCACTGGCGTAGATCCTCTGGCCTTGAGCCGCCGACGGGGGCCGAGCAGGGTAGCTGAGGATCGTGAAGGAAGGCGGAGATGTGGGCTCGATGGCGGCACTCACCTCAGTCACAGGCACGAGCGTAGGGATGGGGGTAGGCCCTTCCGGCAGGCTGGCCGGCGGTGCGCAGGCAGCCAGCCACAAAGTGATGACCAACCCTAGCTTGCACATGAGGCTCAGGCGTCGAATGGCCATGTGTTTCGTCTCCTACTTCCCACCAGCCGGCAGGGTTCTGATGTAATTGACGATGTCCCAACGCTCCCGGACGGTCAGGTTTTCCGCCAGAGACGGCATCTCACCAAAACCTTGCAGGATGGTCAGATAGACCGATCCGTCGAACTCGGCGGTTGCCTCGGAACCGATCAGGTTTTCAGGTGTGCGGGTGAAGTAACCCGCCAGGGGGCCATCGCCGCGGCCCCGCTCGCCGTGGCACACGGCACATTGAATGTCGTACAGGATCTTTCCTCTCTGAAGCGAGACGTCATCGGCCGGCACCGGGTTCCTCGCGAACTCATCCGGGCCAACCGCCTCTCCTTGGAGTGGCACGGCGCCCAGCGGCGGGAGAATTCGCGGTCCATCCTGATAGCCAACTGCTTGGGACCGAGCCATGTCGGTGTCGATCGGGATGCGAATAACCTGATAGGTCAAGAGCAGCCCGACGACGAAGGGCGAGAGGACCAGACCGATGATCGCCAGGCCACGCCGCGTCCGGGGGGTCACAGGGGCTGCTCCTCGGGTTTCTGGATCTGCTCTCCGCCGTGGGCTTCGAGCACCTGGCGCACACTGTTCTCAAGTGGTTTCTCGAACTCAACCAACACGGCCAGGCGGCCGTCCGTGACCAGCTTGTGGTAATACTTGGCGCCGAACTCGGGGAAGTTCATCTCCCAGAGCACACCCAAGAACGTGGAGATGATGGTGGCCATCATGGTGAAAACGAAGGTGATCACCGCCGCGGGAGCGAAGCTCACGGTTGGATGTCCGCCGACGTCCAGCCGGTAGAGGTGGGGGGTGATGACTGCTAGGAACAGTCCAAAAGCCATCCCGCCAATTGCACCGGCGAGTACGATGTGGGGCAGGCGTAGCCACTCCACGTGCCTCCCCAGTGCGCGCTCCGGGTAGGGGACACCGGTCATGACCGTCATGTTGTCGTCCGAGATGCCAAGCGCGTGCAATTCGTCGATCGCCTCGGCGGTCTTGGTGCCCTCGTCGAAGAGAGCTAGCAGCGTCGATGAGTCGCTCATCGAGATTCGCTCGTCGGCGCCCTTAGCTGTTCGGGCTTCTTTGCCTTGCCCCACACAATCCAATGTCGGCCCAACGGCCTGTTGGGCGCTTGCCGCAAACGGAGAGAGCTGCTCATGATACCGATGTCAACGGACTGCGCCTCAGCTGGCCCCCCGGTGCGGCCGCGGCGTTCGCCGACAAACAGTGCTCTGCGCGCCTGACGCTCCGCGAGGGCGGCCCGGCCTGCCCTGAGCGAAGGCAGAAGCAGCGCAGAGGGCTTTCTGAGCTTTTCGGCCCGCGAAATCTCCACCCGCCCGGAGGCATCAGCCCGAGTGTTCACTACGGCTACTCGATCTCCGCCGCCGTCGGTACGAGCAACCGACCGATACGGCGCAGGCTGTAGCGCAGACGACCCTCTTTCATCTCCCACACCGGCACGTAGGGCACGATCCGCGAGAACAGCGTATAGAGCAAGGCGAAACCGGCGAAGGTCATGGCGACGATGCTGAGTTCCACCCATGTCGGGCGGTAGGTGCCCCAGTTGAAGGGCAGGTAGTTGCGCTGCAGGCTCCCGATGACGATGAGCAGTCGCTCCGTGTACATCCCGACGTTGACCAGCAAGGTCGAGGCGAGCAGCAGACCCGGTGTCGTCCGCACCCGGCGCAGGGCCAACAGGGCGATCGGCAACAGGTTGGCCGCCATCTGCAAGTAGAACAGAGGCGCCAGGCTCCCGGCGACTTCCTGCTGGATCAGCTCGCGCGTTACCGGTTCATTGCCATACCATTCGACCAGGAAGCCGGCGAACCAGAAGTAGGTCCATGCCATCCCGGCGATCATGACCAACCGGCCGAGGGCGTTGAAGTGCTCCGCCCGCAGGAACTCCTGCAGTCGCATACCACTGCGGACGATAACAAGGATGGTGGCCAGCGCCGCCAAACCCGAGTAGATCGCCCCGACGACGAAATAGGGGGCGAAGATGGTGCTGTGCCAGCGAGGTTGAATGGTGACGGCGAAGTCCCATGAGACGATCGAGTGGACTGACAGGAAGACGGGGATGATGACCACCGAAAAGATGCCCAGGGCCCGATGAAGCTTGTGCCACTCCCCCTGGGTCCCTCGCCAGCCCAGGCCCAGGACCCGGTAGAGCCTGTAGCGCCAGCCGTCCGTGTGGTCCCGCGCCATGGCCATGTCGGGGATCAGGGCCAGGTAGAGATAGAGCGTCGAGCCGATCAGGTAGGTGAAGATGGCGACCAGATCCCACATCAGCGGGGACTGGAAGTTCGGCCACATGAAGCGGTTGTTGGGATAAGGGATCATCCAGTAGAACTTCCAGACACGTCCCAGATGGATCAGCGGATAGAGGCCGGCCATCATCAAGGCGAAGGCCGTCATCGCCTCCGCCCCACGGGTGATCGGCCGCCGCCAGTCGGCCTTCAACAATCGAAGCACAGCGGAGATCATCGTGCCGGCATGGCTGATGCCGACCCAGAAGACGAAGGTGGTGATGAAGAGAGTCCAATACACCGGTCGGTTCTTGCCGGTCGTGCCGATGCCCCACGTGACGAGATAGCTCCAGGCGTACAGACCCCAGGCCACGATCGCCCCCAACAGGCCGACCAGGACCCAGAAGCGCGGGCTTGTGCGCAGCATGGGCTGAAGCACGGCCTGGTTGATCTCAGCGTCCGTGCGCTTGGCCAGCAGCACGCGCTCCTCGAACTCTAGAGGACGGTCAGCGGGCGCCTCAGACATTCGTTTCGCCTCCCTTGAGGTAGATTACGGCCGGACCGGTGCCCAGGTCTTCCAAGAGACGGAAGGAGCGGTGGCTGCGCGCCAGCTGGCTGACGCGGCTGTCTGGGTCATTGAGGTCGCCGAAGAACAGGGCGGAGGGGGGACAGGTCTGGACGCAGGCCGGTTGGATCTCGCCATCGGCCAGGGTCAAGCCGGTTGCCGCGGCATCCAGCTCGGCCCGACGGATGCGCTGGACGCAGAAGGTGCATTTCTCGATGATGCCGCGCGAACGCACGCTGACGTCCGGGTTCAGCTGCTCGGGCAGGGGCTCGGGGAACTCGGGTCTGAACCAATTGAAGGTGCGAACCTTGTAGGGGCAGGCGTTGCCGCAATAGCGTGTCCCAATGCAGCGGTTGTAGATCTGCGCGTTCAATCCCTCCGGGCTGTGGTAGGTGGCGAACACCGGGCACACCGGCTCGCAGGGCGCCTGCGTGCACTGCTGGCACATCACCGGCATGAAGCGGGCCTTGACGTTGGGGTATTCACCTTCCCAGTACCTCTGAATGATGATCCAGTGCATCCAGCGGCCGTAGCCGGCCTGTTCTTCACCGACGATGGGGATATTGTTCTCGGCGTGGCAAGCGACCACGCACGCCTGGCAGCCAGTGCACCGGTCAAGGTCAACGACCATGGCCCAACGGCGAGAGGTGCCGGTTGCGGCGCTTTCAGCGGAGGGTTTCGCGACCTTTGCCATCCAGACTCTCCAGCCTGGCCAATTTCGTGGAGCGGTGGACGGCCTCCACCCGGACACGCGTCCCACCCCAGGCTAAGACAGCGGCTTCCCGCTCGACCACGGGGGCGATGAGATCCATCACGTTGGAGCCGCGCCCCGCGGCGAAGCGGCCATAATCCTGGTGTCCTTGACCGGTGGGGATGGCGACGACATCAGGTCGGATCCCTGGAAAGACCACCACCGGGGCTTCGAGAGCATTGTGAGTCGAGACCACCCGGACGATGTCGTCGTCGGTCACACCCAACTGCGCCGCGGTCGCGGGGTTCAGTTCCACCCAGGTGTTCCAACAAGCCGTCGTCATCGGGTCGGGAGTCTCTTGCAGCCAATGTTGATCGGCGCCTCGGCCGTCGCTCAGGGCGATCGACTCGTAGGGCAACAAGGTGAAAGGGAACAGGTTTGGCTGGCCAGCGAATGAGGCCGCCGGCACCTGGAGCGGCCCTTGTGGCAGTCCGCGGGCGACGGGCTCCTGGCGGATGGGTTTGGTCGACCACCAGCCCCCCAGCTGTCGCCAGCGGCTCCAGAAACCCGCCGGCGTACGGGCATCGAACACTCCGATGCTTGACCCCAACAGCTGAGCACTCGCCTCTTCAAGGTAAGCGACCTCGTCAGGCCAAGGGAGGGCCTGGGAGACGGCCCCTCCAAGGCTCGAGGCCAACTTCAGCAGCACGTCAGCCGTCGAGCGTGTGTCATAGAGCGGGCGCACAGCCGGCTGCTGGCTGCTCACGACGGGTCGGTCCCCGCCCGGGGAGCAGACCTCAAACCCCCATCCCTCCAGATAGGTATGATCCGGCAAGATAAGATCGGCTTGGGCCGCGGTTTCGTTGATGAATGGGCTGAAGGAAACCACCAGGGGCACGTTGGTCAGCGCATCGGCAAACCCCGCCCATCGCGGCAGTTCGTAGACCGGGTTTGCGCCGTGAACCATGAGCACATCCACCTGGCCGTCGCGCATTTTCTGGATCAGCTTTTCAAAGTCGCGGAATGGAGAGGGGAGGTCGGGGTTGATGAAGGCCTCGGCGGGGATCGTGTGAGGCAGGAAGACCCCTCCCTCGCGACCAAGCCTTCGCATGATAACGTTCAATGCCATCACCGCGTCCATCGACTGAGAGGCGTTGGTGAAGCCGCTCAGGTAACCGCCGGGCAGGGCAACCGAGCGGTCCGCGTCAGCGAAGGCCCGGGCCAGCTTTTGCAGGCGATCGACGGAGAGCCCGCTGGCCTCCGCCACCGCTCCCACGCTCACGTCTCGGTAGAGCTGCGCATGTTCGCGATGGCTTCCGACCCGGCCAAGGTTCTCTTCAACAATGATGCGTCCCAGTCCCAGGGCAACGAGCCCTTCCGTGCCCGGCGGGACCGGGATCCACTGGTCGGCCGAGGCGGCCGTCATTGACAGGCGTGGCTCGAACTGCACCAGGAAACCGCGCCCGCCCGACTGCCCTTGCCGCATCGTTCCATAGTCATAGCTCTGCGAGACGGGTGACAACCATGTTTCAAGGAAATTCGCCCCGAACGAGAAGATGACCTCAGCGTGACCGATGTCGTATATCGGCTTATCGGCTGAACCGAACCAGCGGTCGGCCAGGGCATGCGCCTCGGCCCCGCCTTCGAGGACCGAGTGGAGATCGAAAAGGACCGGCCCCGGGCTCCCCAAGGCTTCCAGAAAACGCGTGACCAGCAGGCGGAGGTGAGTAGGCACCGACCCGCCGAGGAAGCCGACCCGCGCCTTGCCTCCGACGCCCTTTAGGGCCGAAGCCAGCTGGTCCGTGGCCTCGGCCCATTGGACAGGCTCGAAGCGCCGCGAGCCCCGACCGCCGGTCTGTCGCACGGCGTTTTGGAGGCGATCCGGGTTGTAAAGCACCTGCAAGCCGGCTTGCCCGCGGGCACACAGCTTCCCCCGGTTGAGCGGATGGGAGGGGTTGCCCTCGATCTTGCGCGCCCGCCCGTTGATCACCCGCACGATGACGCCACAGCCCGCAGGGCATTGCCGGCACGTGCTGGCGTACCATGTCGCCCGGCCCGGTAACTCCTCTTCGGGTGGGCGGACAAAGGGTTCCAGCGCCACACGACGAACAGTTGGGCTGAGGCCGGCGACGACGCTGGCCCCGGCCGCGATCTTCAAGAAACCTCTTCGGGAAACTCTGTGTGCCATGAGACGCTTCTTCACTTGTGGCAGGCCAGGCAATCGGTCAGACGAGCGACCGCCGTTTCAGGCTGCTTGAGATGACAATTCAGGCACCAACCCATATCCATGTTGACTACTTGGCGCGCTGCGTTCATCTTGCCCACATCTCCATGGCAGGTTTCACAGCCTACGCCAGCCGCCAGATGCGGCTGATGACTGAAGAAGACGAAGTCGGCCATCTTGTTGATCGGTTGCCATGGGATCGGCTCGCCCCGCTCCCAATAACCCAACACCGTTTGGATCCGCCTGCGGGTTGTGGCGATCGTCCGATGGCATCCGGCGCAACGCTCGACTGAGGGCATACCGGCCACATCGGAACGCAAGGCGTTCGGGTGGCAGAACAAGCATTGAATCTCAGCTTCCGCGTGGGTGCGATGGCTGAAGGCGATCGGTTGGGCGGGTGCCGACTCAGCAGTGCGCTGGCTGAGGAGGATGGCTGCGACGACCAGGACAGCGCCCCCAGCCAGCGCCAGCGGTAGCATGAGTCGGATGGAGGCTCGCCGACGTCCTGCGCCGCTCACGGGGCAGCCTCCGCAGACTGCTCCGGGCCTGGGTCGCCTGTGATCAGCCGGACCAGGTCGGCGACCTTCTCGACGGTCCGCCGTTCCCGGAGGTAGACACTCAGTTCGTTGTCGGCCAAGCTTAGTCGAATGACCTTGGGTCCATGCTGGAGGATGGCTAGCGTCTCCTCCCCGGCATGCTCGTCGTCGTTGTTCTGCTCGATGATCACCACGTCTGGCCGTGCCCTGATGATCTGGCTGCGGGCGGCAGAGTGGTCGTTGGTCGTCCCGACCAGCTCCACCAGCGGGTGGCTCAGCAATAAACTGACAGTTTCGCGGAAGAGCGGGTGGGTCCAGATGACAAAGACCCGTTGCGCGGCCATCGCACCTCCTCGCTCAAGGCCATGCTAGAGTCTTCTGTCACAAAAGGGAATCGGTGAGTCAGCCAGATAGGTCGAAGGAAACGCCAATCTACCTGGCGATTTATGAGGGGTACTAGATGGCGAGTTGCGATGAAAAGCGCCGGCCCGATCTAGGAGCCGCCGATAAGACCCTTCTGGCGTGCGTATTGAACCAGCTCGTGGCGGCTTCCGAGTTCGAGCTTCCGCATGAGGTTGGCTCGATGCGAGTGGACCGTGCTTGGGCTGATCACAAGGCGGTCGGCGATTTCGCCGTTTGAGAACCCTTCAGCGATCAGCTTGAGGATCTCTCTCTCGCGTTCTGTGAGATGCGCGGCGGCCGATCCCTGGCTCGGCGACTGGCTCAAGTACTCTTGGACCAGGCGCCTGGCCATGCTTGGATAGAGGAAGACGTCGCCGCGTGCGACAGCTCGAACGGCGTTGATCAGTTCGTTCGTCTCCGCGCCCTTAAGGAGATAGCCTGCGGCGCCCGCTTCCAGCATCTGAAAGAAGTACTCATCCGACCGGTGCATGGTGAGTACGAGGATGTTCACCTCGGGCAGGCGTGCCCTGATCTGGCGCGTAGCGTCCAGGCCATTCAGGCCAGGCATGCCGACATCCATTAGGACCACGTCCGGATGCAGGCTGGCAGCCATCTCGACGGCCGCCATTCCGTCCTTCGCTTCGCCTACGACTTCCAGGTCCACTTCGGATGAGAGAAGAAGATTGAGGCCGGAGCGAAAGATGGTATGGTCATCGGCGATCAAGATCCTGATCTTATCAGACATGGACGTCACCGCTCAGTGCGAGGATCACGTGGATACGAGAACCAGCGCCGGGACGGGATTGGATCTCTATCGTGCCCCCAAACTGCTCGACACG
>MGOM01000035.1:351-22131 GCA_001797105.1 Chloroflexi bacterium RBG_19FT_COMBO_62_14 | reverse complement strand
GGAAGCGGCGAAGGCGGAGGGGTCGAATCCGATACCGTCGTCCTGAATCTCCGCCTCGACGGTGTTCTCGTTCCGCGACAAGCGGAGCCTGACGTTGCCCGCTTTGGCATGGCGCAGGACATTTGTCAGCGCCTCCTGGAATATCCTGAACAGGACGGTCTCGGTCTCAGGCGGAAGTCGGTCTGAGAGACCCTGTGTCTCAAGTTCGAAGGTGATCCCGGCGGGCTCAAGGGTGCGTTGGCACTGTGTCCTCAGCGCGGCGGCCAAACCCAGGTCGTCCAGCACGGAGGGACGTAACCCCAAGATCAGGTCGTACATCCGCTCGGTGGCTTCAGCGATTGTGCTCTGTGCCCGTTCGAGGAGTTCCATCGCCAGTTGTGGGTCGCGAGGGAGAGTTCGGCGAGCGTTCTCGATACTCAGGGCGGTCCCGCTAAGCTCCTGGCCCAGCTCATCATGCAACTCGCGCGCGACCCGACGTCTTTCCTCTTCCTGCGCGGTAATCAACCTCCTCAAGAGCTCTCCCCGCTCTTCCGCTCGGTTCTTCAGGCTCCCCCAGAGAGTCCGATTCTCATTTTCGCGCTGCCCGACGCGATCAACCATGGCATTGAAGGCCATGCTCAGGCGGCCGATCTCATCATTCGGCTCCTCGGACAGGCGCGGGGGCGTGCGTTCAATGCCGAATCGAGAAAGGGCTTGCGCCATGTCATGGAGACGGCTGAGCACCAATTGATTGGTGGCGACGTTCACCAGGAAGACTACGACGAGGGTCGTGCCGATCCACCAGATAAGGTCGTCGCGCAAATCGGCGGCGAGAGCTGCCTCGACAGGCTGGATGGAGAGGTCGGTAAGTAGAAGTCCGTTGAGACGTTGACCGGAGTTATGACAGCTCATGCACTCCGGGCGATTCTCGATAGGGTGCATGCTCCGAAATACAGTCGCTCCTTCGGCATCTGTGACAACAATACCGGAAGGTCGCTCTGCTGGCGGCAGATGGTGGCAAGGCTGACAGCTGACATCTTGGTTGTCAAGCTTCTGCCCGACTCCTTCCTGGTTGGGCGCGAATACCACCCTGCCGGTCGGGTCGAGAAGGTAGAGGGTCCGAATGCGTTTGTCCTTGGCGATGTCATCGAAGGTATGTTGGATCCTATCGAAATCGGAAAGGAGCATGTCTCTTTGGAGGGCATTCTCGATAACCTGACCGGTCTGAGAGGCCATCAGCGACATGTTGCTCAGCGCCCGATCGCGGTGGTGGACGTACTCGATGCCTGTGGAGAGACCCAGGCTCAGCACCATCATCAACAGGATTACCAGGGTGACTTTCACCCGAAGACTGATGGCGGGTGACCTCGCCGACGAGGGCTCAGCGCTAAGAAGGCCTGTATTCGGGAGGCCTACGTCTAGCTTGGTCTTGTCCTGACCGATGCCCATCCCGTCCTTTGATCCTGCGCCTGACGAGCTCGGGTCTAGGACTTCGTGCAGAGGCTGATATCTCGGGAAGCCCTCGCGAAGCTCGCGCCGGGGATGCCCTCATTTTGGCACAATTAGGCGAATTCCAATACATCGGGCCATGCCCGTGGGAGTGTGGTTCGGACAGACGTACCAAGCCGGCCTCGCTCCTGGCACTGGGAGGGATACCCGGCTGGCCGTGCCTCCTGGACCTAGGGTCTGGAACTGCGGCGCGTCCCCCTGCCTCGGTCCGAGGTCTAGCGAGCACTCCAAGCCGCCTTACCCCGGCCCACATCCCGGGTCAGTTCCACGCCCTTAGCGAGAGCCGCGTGGTCGGCCGCCTGGCGGCTTCATGGACAGGGGCCCTTCTCATTCTTCCTTTGGGGAGGTTTCATCTTAGGCTAATCCGGCCACGGAACAATCGGAAGGACCGTAAGGCTGCCGCGATCGGCTCGAACTGGCTCCGAGGTCTTTGCGCGGGCCAATCCGTCGTCCACTTGGAGCCCAGCGAAGGAAGGTTCCGGGGCGGGCCATTGGCGAAGGCCTGCGCGGTGTGCTGCCGGGGGGCGACGCCTGGTCCCCGCGGTAAAGGGATGCAACCTGGCTCCCGCTACTTGTCCGCAGGGAAGGTGACATTCATCCGACAGGGGCTCTTTCCGAATGATGATAGAATCGGTGCAGTTTACCAGATCCAGGGGCAGCTTGCGGCGAGGCCCCGGAGGGAAACAAATGGCTGAGAAGACTTTGTCGAGGGCCGAGCCGACTTCCGCCGGTCGAACGAAGTTCATTATTGGTGGCCTTCTGATCGTGGCCGCGATTGTCTACCTCATCGCATCTTCCACGCAGGCTGCCGCCCAATACTACTTAACTGTCGATGAGCTGAAAGACAAGGGGGACGTTGTGGCCGGCCGCGATTTGAAGATCTCGGGTGCGGTGGATGGCGACTCGATCCAGTACGACGTACAGACTCTCACACTCAAGTTTACGATCGCCAATGTGCCGGCAGATCTCAACCAGATTGAGCAAGAGGGAGGCCTGGCCGAGGTCCTGCACAAGGCGGTCGCTGACAAGTCGGCCACCCGCCTGCAGGTTGTATATATCGGGCCACGCCCGGACCTCTTGCGGGATGAAGCCCAGGCGATCGTAACCGGCCGACTGGGCGCCGACGGTGTGTTCCAGGCCGACGAGCTCCTGCTCAAGTGTCCCACGCGCTACGAAGCAGAAGTCCCAGCCCAGGTGCAAGGCGGCTAGGGGAAACCAGGAAACTGATGGATCGCCAGCAGACGATGGACGATGGACGACGGACGAATGCCGATCGTCCATCGTCTGCCTTGTGGATCGCGCATCCACATCAGGAGACGGTATAGATGCTTGCCAATCTGGGGTATTTCTCGCTGGTACTGACATTCGTGGCCGCCCTGTATGGCGCGGGGGCTGCCGCCTACGGCGCCGTCCGGCGCAGACCGGCACTGGTCGAGAGCGCCCGGCACGCCATGCTCCTGACCTGGCCGCTGGTGACGCTAGCCTCGTTGTCCATCATCGCCCTGCTGGTCGGCCGCCATTACGAGGTCAAGTACGTGGCTGCCGTGACCAGCAATGCTATGCCGACCTATCTCAAGGTGACGGCGCTGTGGGGCGGCCAGGCGGGTTCGCTGGTCTTCTGGTCGTGGCTATTGTCGGCCTTCGCCACTGCGGCCAGCCTGCGCCGCTGGGAGCGGGATCGCGAGTTCCTCCCCTGGGTTATTGTGGTCACCATGATCACCCTGGCATTCTTCATAAGCCTGGTGATCTTCTTCGAGAACCCGTTCCAGCGTCTGTGGCAGACATTGGATGGAAGACAAGTCTCGGCGTTGTTTCAGCCGAGTGGCACGATCCCCCTCTTCCCAACCGACGGGCAGGGATTGAACCCGCTTCTACGCCACCCAGGCATGGTCATCCACCCGCCGATGCTCTACCTCGGGTTCGTGTCTTTTGTGATCCCCTACGCTTTCGCCATCGCCGCGCTGGTGACGCGTCGAACGGACGATCGTTGGATCCGGATCACCCGCCGCTGGACACTCGTGGCCTGGCTCTTCCTCTCCCTGGGCTTGATCCTGGGCGGACGCTGGGCCTACGACGTCCTCGGTTGGGGCGGCTATTGGGGGTGGGACCCGGTGGAGATTGCGGCCTTCATGCCCTGGCTCACCGGGACGGCGTTCTTGCACTCGGTCATGATCCAGGAGAAGCGGGGCATGTTGAAACATTGGAACATGCTCCTGATCATCCTTACCTATTCGCTGGTGATCTTCGGGACCTTCCTCACCCGATCCGGTGTTCTCTCCTCGGTTCACGCCTTCGCTCAGTCGGCGATCGGTCCGATGTTCTTCGGCTTCATCGGGTTGACATTCGTGGTCTCGGTTTCACTCCTGATGAACCGCTGGGGCGAGCTGCGAGGCGAAAACCATCTGGGTTCGGTATTTGCCCGCGAGTCGCTCTTCCTGCTGAATAACTTGCTCTTCATGGGCATCCTGGTGGTGTGCTTCTGGGGTGTGTTGTTTCCCCTGATCTCCGAGCTTTTCACCGGGCAAAAGGTCACCGTCGGACCTCCCTTCTATGAACGGGCAACCGGCCCGCTGTGGGTCGGGCTGTTGTTCTTGATGGGTGTCGCGCCCCTATCAGCCTACGGCGCGACCTCGTGGCGCAGTTTGGGCCGCGGATTGTGGAAGCTGCTTCTGCTGTCGTTGATCGTACCGGCGGCGTTGTACTTCTCGGGAGTGACGCTGGCCGGTGCCTTAATCGGCTACTGGCTCATCGGGTTTGTGGCCATCGTGACTCTGGTCGAGTTCTGGCGTGGGGCCTTGGCACGGCACCGCCGTCACGCGGAGAGCCTTCCCCTCGCCTTCTGGCGGATGGCAATCCGGAACCGGCGCCGCTATGGCGGATACATCATCCATTTGGGCGTCGTGCTGATGGCGATAGGCATCATCGGAATCGAGATGTTTCAGACGGAGACCCAGGGGACTCTCGCGCGCGGGGAATCCCTGAGCCTGGGGCGCTACACGCTGACGTACGAATCGCTGGCTCAGTTCGACACGGCCGATGGGCGGAATGTGGCCAGGGCCGTGGTGCAGGTCTCGCGGGATGGCCGAAACCTAGGCGACTTGTATCCGCGGCGCGACTTCTACTATGCTTCCCAACAACCGATGACGATCCCCGGGGTGCGCTCGAGCCTGCAGGATGATTTCTACGTGCTCCTGGTGGGCTGGGAGCCCATCGCCCAGGAGGGGGCGACGTTCAAGATCTACCACAACCCGGCGGTGAATTTCGTCTGGATGGGCGGTTTGATCTTCATCGCCGCGACGCTACTTGCCGCCTGGCCGACACGCGAGTTTGATGGACTGCGTGAGGCGGCCACGGCGCGGGCCGTCGTCGCCCGCGCCTGAGGTAGCCTGGCTTGATGCAGCGGTCTTTGAAGGTTTACCTCGTTCTTATGGCGATCGCCGCTCCGGTCTTGATCGCCTCGGCTGCGGTCCAACCGCCGCCGCCTTCGGACGACGAGGTGAATGCCATCGCCCACCAGCTCTACTGTCCGGTGTGCGAAAACGTGCCGCTTGATGTCTGTCCGACACAGGCCTGCGCCCAGTGGCGGGCCACCATCCGCGACAAGCTCGCGCAGGGCTGGTCCGAGGCGCAGATCAAAGACTACTTTGTGGAGCAATACGGGGAGCGCGTTTTGGCGACGCCTCCGGCGCGAGGATTGAACTGGCTGGTCTACGTCCTTCCGCCGGCGGCTTTTCTGGCAGGCGCCTTCGTGCTCTACCGGGCTTTTCGGAGCGGGGGACAGAACTCGGAACCATTGGTTCCGACAGCACCCGATGCGGACGGTGATCCCTATGTCGCCCGTCTGGAAGAGGAGTTGCGCCGAAGATCGTGAGTCGCGGCGCCCGGCGGTCGGGTTCGACCTTCGTGGGAGCGGGATCGGGTGAGAGTCATCGGCTTATGACGGATAAGAGTGCGCTCGAGGCGGTCGTGCCCCCCAGACCCGTGCAATGGGGGGTGATTCTCGTTTGGGTCTTGGTGTTGGGGTTGCTGGCCGTGGTCGGGCTGGGCCTGATTCGCACTCAACAGGGAAATATCGGTGTCGGCGCCCGCGCTCCCGACTTCCAGCTTACGACCTTCAGCGGGTCGACCGTGGACATGGCGGATCTGGGCGGCAAGGTTGTCGTCGTAAACTTCTGGGCGTCGTGGTGCATCCCGTGTGAGCAAGAGGCGGTGGAACTGGAGACGGCCCACCAGCAGTTCAAGGATCAAGGGGTGGTCTTCCTCGGCGTGAATTATGTCGATACCGAATCCGAAGCCCTGGCATACCTGGATCGTTTCGGCATCACCTACGACAATGGTCCTGACCTGGGCACCAGGATTTCACAGGCGTTTCGGATCCGAGGCGTTCCGGAGACGTATATCGTGGGCCGTGACGGACGTTTGGCGCACGTGAAGATCGGCCCCTACGAGTCACTTTCCGAAATCCAGACGGCGGTGAACGCTTCCATGGAAGAGTGAGATGGACCTTGGTTCGCTACTGGTCATCCTGGCCGTCTTCGTAATTGCCGCGGCTTTTATCGCCCGCCCATTAGTCGAAGGCCATGGCTCGGAGATTGGCCCTGAGGAGCGACGCATCTCGGCTCTCAAGGCCGAGCGAGATCAGGTGCTCGACTCAATCCTCGAGATCGAAATGGACCAGGCGATGGGCAAACTCTCCCCCGAGGATTTCCAGGCTCAGCGTGGGCTTATGGTTGGCAGAGGCGCAGCGCTCCTCAAGGAGTTGGCCGGATTGGAGGACCGCGGCCCGGCTCCATCGGGCAGTGGCCTTGACGGTGCTGGCAATGTGGCGGCCTGGGCCGAGCGAGAGCTTGAGGCAGAGGTGATGCGCTTGCGCCGTGCCGGGGCGAGCACAAGCGAGGGCTTCTGCGGACAATGCGGCGAGCCGGTCCGGGCAGGCGATCGGTTTTGCACCCACTGCGGCGCGTCACTTGTCACGGAGCAGATCAACGCGTGAAGCGGTCGTTCTTGTTCATCTTGGCGACGGCGGCGCTGTTAGTCGGATGCTCCCTCGCCGGTGATGTGACGCCCCCACCGAGCCTGGCCACCGCCCAGGCTTCCGAGCCTCTGGTAATACCCCTGACGACGCCGGCTCAAGTTTCACCGCCCGCGATTCCACCAAATCCAGCTGCCGGCGAGGAGATCTATCAGACTCGATGTTCTCCTTGTCACGGTCCGCAGGGCCAGGGCGACGGCGAGCAGTCCGCCAACCTACCGAATCCCCCTGCCCCGCTGGGTGATCCTGAGTTTTCACGGACGGTCAAGCCGGCTGATTGGTATTCGATCGTCTCGATTGGCCGGCTCGATCGTTTCATGCCCGGTTTCGCCAGCCTATCCGATTCACAACGCTGGGATGTCGTCGCCTTCGCGCTGACGCTAAGCACCACGGAGGAGACGCTGAGTGAAGGCGCACAGGTGTACAACGAGACCTGCGCCAGTTGCCACAGCTCCTCCGGAGAAGGCACAGCCAGGGGGCCGGCTCTGAATGCCCCGGGTTTCATGGCCGATCGTTCAATCATGGATGTTTTTACTGCGGCAAGCGATGGCGTCGGTGGGGAAATGCCGGGGTTTGCCGATAGCCTGACTGATGACCAGCGGTCGGCGGTCGCCTACTTTGTGCGCAGCCTGGCCTTCACAGCGGAGACGGATATCGGGAACCTTCCGGCTGCGTCGGCGTCGCCGGCGTCATTCGGGAGCATCCGTGGCCGAGCCACGAACGGGACGGCGGGCGCCAGTTTGGAAGGCGAGCTCGAAGTCAACTTGCTCGGCTTCGATGCCGACTCTCAGGTGGTAAGCGCCACGGCTCGCGTGGGATCGGATGGCAGCTTCGTCTTCGATGTCCTGGACATCGTTGAAGGACGGATCTTTGGGGTGACGATGCTCTACAAGGGCATTGTCTATTATTCCGAGGCGGCTCACCTCAGCCAGACCTCACCGGACATCGATCTGCCGCTCGTAGTCTATGAGACCACTGCGGAAGCCGGCCAGATCCGAGTGGATCGATTGCACCTGATCTTCGATTTCACCGGAGCAGATACTCTTCGAGTGCTGGAACTCTGGGTCCTGTCGAACGACGGCGATCGGACGCTTGCCGGCGCCGATGGCCGGGGAGTGATCCGGCTTCCTCTCCCATCCGGGGCAACCAACCTCGGATTCCCCGGCGACGCTTCCAGCCAGGATTTGCAATTTACAGACGAGGGTGTGGTTGTATCGGCGCCGCTCTTTCCGGGCTCAGGAACCGGCGAAGTCGTCTTCAACTTCGATCTCCCTTATGATCGCCGACTCTCCTTCTCCCAGGAGATTACCTATCCGGTCGGAGCGGTCGTGGCACTGCTGCCCGCAGGCGGACCCGAACTCAGCGGGTCAGGTTGGCAAGACCTGGGCGTGCGCGATGTCGGCGGGATTTCCTATCAGAACCACACGTTGGGTGCGTTGTTCCCGGGGCAGACGTTGGATCTGACGCTCAGTGGGCAGTCGGGAACGACCGGATCCACGGGCGGAGGGATCTCGACTTCCAACATCGCGGTCGGCCTCGGCGTGCTCGGCCTCACTCTGGTTGCGGTTGGCCTGTGGTGGTATCGGCCCTGGCGACGGCCCACCGCCGAACGCGTGAGAACCGTGGAGGAACCCCCACCACCTGCGGGTGGGGATCCGGAGATCGATACGGTCATCCGCCAGATTGCCGATCTCGACGACGACTACGAAGCCGGGGTGATCCAGGAGAAGGAGTATCGGCGAAGGCGGGCGGCGCTTAAGCGCAGGGCACTGGACTTGAGGCTCGGCCAGGATGATTGAAGTCCATGGCCTGGTGAAGGCATTCGGCCTCAAGCCGATCTTGCGTGGTGTGGATCTAAATGTCGCAGAAGGCGAGTTCGTGGCGTTGGTTGGACCGAATGGCGCCGGTAAGACCACCCTGCTTCGTATTCTGGCCTCGCTGTCCAGGCCGACGGCCGGGGAGGTGAGGGTCGGAGGCCATCGTCTTCCGGCTCGAGCGTCTGAGGCCCGCATGATCCTCGGCGTGGTCTCGCACCAGCCTCTTCTTTATGGCGATCTGACCGCCGAAGAGAACTTGAGATTCTACGGCCGGATGTATGGCATTCCGGATCTGGACCAGCGCCTCGCCCAGGTCCTGAAAACGGTAGGTCTTTGGCCGAGACGGCGGGATCTCGTGCGTGAATTTTCGCGCGGCATGCAGCAGAGGCTCTCGATAGGGCGGGCCATCCTACACGATCCACAAGTGATGCTGTTCGATGAGCCGCATACCGGCCTCGATCAAGAGGCCTCGGCCATGTTGGATGAGCTGCTTCGCCAGGTGGCGGCGCGCGGCCGGACAGTTCTGATGACCTCACACGATCTGTCGCGGGCTTCCGATCTGGCGGAACGCATCGACATCTTGAGCAAGGGTGTGATCGCGGGCACATACAAGCGTGGGGAGCTCGGACCGGGGGAGTTGCCGGAGATCTACCGGGAAGTGACCCATGCCTGATGTAGCGTCGCTGCCAGGGGCCCTGGGCGTTTCGCCGGGCCTGTCCTTCGGAAGCCGCTTGAGGGGTTATCTCCGCGCCATCGGAGCCGTGATATGGAAAGACCTTGCGGCGGAGCTGCGCAGCCGTGAGTTGCTGGGTGGGATGCTCGTCTTTGCCCTGTTGGTTATCCTAATCTTCAACTTCGCGCTCGAGCTCGATGTTCGGACACGCCAGACCGTGACCTCGGGCGTCTTGTGGGCGACCTTCGCCTTCGCCGGAACGCTCGGCCTCAATCGATCAATGGCTATCGAGAAGGACCGAGGCTGTCTGGATGGGTTGCTCCTGGCGCCGGTCGACCGGAGTGCGCTCTACTTCGGAAAGATGCTTGGCAATCTGACGTTCATGTTGATCGTCGAGGCGATTGTTCTACCTACATACAGCGTGCTTTACAACACGAACTTGTTCAACCCCGGGCTGGTGCTCGTCATCTTGTTGGGCTCGATCGGGTACGTCGTCGTCGGGACACTTCTTTCGGCGATGGCGGTGCAGGCCCGGACAAGGGACGTGCTGCTCCCGATCCTGCTCTTCCCGGTCATCTTGCCGGTCTTGATCGCCGCAGTCAAGGCCAGCAACGGTTACCTGCAAGGCCTCGAGGCAGCCGACATTCTACCCTGGCTTAATCTGCTTATCGTATTCGATGTCATTTTCACCGCTGCCGCGTTCATGGTGTTCGAATATGTCGTGGATGAGTAGCAAGTGCCTGCGCCTCAGCCACTCCTGATGTTGGAAGGGGCGGAGCTGCGGGATGACTGCAAATCTACAGGTGAATACTGCGCGACCGTGTATGCTTTCAAGGAAGGAGTTGGAGAATGACACCTGCGCCGAAACTGTTGAGGGCCCTAAACTGGATCACCGGGGCCATGTTCCTCGTGGCCTGCTATCTGGTTTTGTTCTACGCCCCGCGCGAAGCGGTCATGGGAGAGGTGCAGCGCGTTTTCTACTTTCACGTGTCGGCCGGGTGGGTCGGCGCACTGGCCTTCCTCACCACCGCCGTGTGTGGCGGGGTCTATCTGGCCAGAGGCGACCGCAGGTGGGGTAACGTCGCCCTGGCGTCAGTCGAACTGGGCGTGGTGTTCACATTGGTGAACATCGTGACCGGGTCGATTTGGGCCCGTCCGGCGTGGAACACATGGTGGACCTGGGATCCGCGCCTGGTGACGGCCACGGTTATGGAGCTTATCTATATCGCCTATATCATGCTGCGTCAGGGTATTGAAGACCCCGATCGTCGGGCTCGCTTTGGATCGGTCTACGGGATTATCGGCTTTTTGAGTGTGCCGGTGACCTTTCTGTCGATCCGCCTGTTCCGCACCATCCACCCGGTGGTCATCGGGAGTAACGATCCGACGGCGGAAGGCGCGTTCGACATGACGCCTAGAATGCTGCAGGCTTTCATGTTCAGCCTGCTGACCTTCACTGTGCTCTACGTCACCCTGCTCTGGCACCGCGTGCGCCTGCAGTCGCTCACCGATCATGTCGAGCGATTGAAGATGAGGCTGCTGGCGCAATAGACGGCAGACGGTGGACGACACAAGACGGGAGACGGGAGACCGGGGACGGGGGACCGCAAGAGGTCACGGATGCCGGTCATCGGTCTCCTGTCCTCCGTCTGCCGTCCAACCTCCATCGTCTGCCCCCCATCCCCGAATGAGGCATGACCCATGTTGACCGCACAAGCTCCCGCTGACACGTTATCCTACATGCTCCTCGGCTTCGGGGTGATCTTCCTGGCCCTAGGAGTGCTCATCCTCAGCCTGTACGTCCGATTCCGGAATTTGAAGCGCGATATGGAGATCTTGAAAGAGATCGAGGCCGGCAAAGGAAGCTGAGGCGGACCGGGCTGGACCCTCGCAAGAGCGTCGGCTCGCTCACCTACTTGCGGAGCACGGATGCACCTTCCGGTCTGGTTGCACGAAGCCCTAGCTGTGGGCGTCACGCTCGTGGTCGCTCTGGTCTGGCTCCGGTCGTTGGACGCTCTAGCCCTCCGGGGGATGATCCACCAAAACCTCAGCCGGAAGCTTGTCCACATCGGGACCGGCCCGCTCTTCGTCCTGTGTTGGAACATCTTTCCGGCCGTGACGGCCTCGCGCTGGCTGGCCGCCCTCGTGCCGTTGATGATCACCCTGCACCTTGTCATGGTGGCGCGCGGCGTGGTCCAGGACCCCGGAGTGGTCCACGCCATGAGCAGGACGGGGGATCGGGCCGAGATCTTGCGCGGCCCGCTCTACTACGGATTGGTGTTCGTTGTGACGACTATCGTCTTCTGGCGAGATTCCCCGGTGGGCATCCTGGCGTTGATGATGATGTGCGGCGGAGATGGCCTGGCAGACATCGTCGGTCGGCGCTGGGGCCACGCCAGATTGGCATGGTCGAAACGTAAGTCCTGGGCCGGGTCGGCGGCCATGTTTGCCGGTAGCTTCGTCTTCGCAGGTTTGGCCTTGCTTGCGTTCAATCAGATCGGCCGCTTCTCACCTGCGCTTGAACCAAGCCAGACAACTTCAGCCATTGCATTGATAGCCCTGGTCGCCACCGTAGTTGAGTCGCTTCCGTTCGCCGATGTCGACAACGTGACCGTCATGCTTTCCGCCATCGCGACCGCCTGGTTGCTGATCGGACCGCTCGGCATGTGGCCGGTTAAGTTCATCGTGGGCCTTCCCTGAGGTAGATGCCGAGCACGGGTGCTGGCCCGTGTCCATCTCTATCCGGCGGGAACGGGTGCTTCATCAACACATCTCGGCTCACATCGAGCCCGCCTCCTGCCGAATACCGAGAGGCTGTCGCCGCAGCAAAGGGCAAGACTTCCATTGAGCGATCGTGAAGGCGTCATCCGCTTTCGACTGGAGTTCACCAAGGCGCGACCCGAGGTCGCTGACCTGCTCATCGAACTCAACGCCTGGCGGAGGATACTTCGCATGGTCGGGCTGGTTGGGCAGGACCCCGCCCGGTACGGTGGGCTGGGCTACGGCAATCTCAGCCTGCGCCTCCCCAGTGAGACGCGAGCCGAAGGCCAACCGAGGTTCGTCATCACCGGTTCACAGACCGGCCGTTTCACGGACCTTGGGCCGGAAGACTTCGCCGTGGTCGTGACCTGGGATATCGATGAAAACTTGGTCGTAGCGAGAGGCCCGATCCAGCCGTCATCCGAGACGATGACGCACGCTGCGATCTACGGCGCAGACGAAGGCACTCGGTGTGTCATGCACGCGCACTCCCCGGATATCTGGGGCCATGCCCACGAACTAGGCATTCCGACCACTTCAGCGGCTGCGACGTATGGCACACCGGCCATGGCCAGGGAAGTCGAACGGGTCGTACACACTTCGCCAGCTCGACGAATTGTCGCCATGGAAGGGCACGAAGACGGGGTATTGGCCTGGGGGGCAAACGTGCAAGCCACAGGCATCACCCTGCTGACCACGTTGGTGCAGGCAATGCAGCTTAGGGTGTAGGCATGCGGGCGGGCTTTCGCGACCCGCCTCCGGCAGCCCACCCCCTCGATTGGAAGAGCTGTTTGCGTACAACGGTCGCGGCGGACCATTTTGGAGAGAGAATGTCCATATCGATTCAAAACGACTCGACATTCATGATCAAAGATGGATATACTGGAAGAACGCAGAACCGACTACGGGATTCGGAGGCCGGGTCACCGGCAAGAGGATCTTCCCGTTGCTCGTGTTTCCCTCGTTCTGACCAACGTCGACAACGCGGAGGCTACTGATGAAGAGCAATGCAAAGATGCTTCAGGTGTTGAACCAGCTGCTGGCGGATGAATTGACTGCCATCAACCAATACATGGTTCATGCGGAGATGTGCTCCCATTGGGGGTACGGCAAGCTCCACGGCGCGATCGAGAAACAGGCCATCGACGAGATGCATCACGCCGAGTGGTTAATCGGACGTATCATCTTCCTCGAGGGCACCCCCCAAGTCTCGAAGCTCAATCCTATGATGATCGGGACGACCGTGCCCGAAATCGTCGGGAACGATCAAGAGGCGGAAGTGGGGGCCGTCAAGGCCTACAACGCCGGGATCCGCCTGGCTCACGAAGGGGACGATCAATCGACGGCCGACTTGCTGACCAAGATTCTGAAGATGGAAGAAGGTCATGTGGAGTGGGCGGAGAAGCAAAGGTCACAGATCGATCAGATGGGCCTCGAGAGCTACCTCTCCGACCAGACCGGGGAAGACGAATGATCGCCTGATCGCCAGGAAACACTGAAACCTACCGCTCGCTTCAGGCGGGGTTTGCGGATTGGCTGGACCGTAGATCCCGCCTGTCATTACTGCGATCGGCTCGGTAATTGCCTCATCCGGACCGGACCAGCGACCGGTTGCGCCGGTCTGGAGCGGCCCCTAGAATGAACCTGACCCCAGCCGGGGGATCATCTTTCTTCCAAGCCTCGAGGCGTTCACACAAGCCGTTAGAGGCCTGGTTCCCTCCAGGCCAGCGGAAGCACTTCGCCGGCCCGGACCTTTCCGGCCGGCCAGGAACGAAATGACCACGACCGATGAACTGATCTTGCTTGCGGGGGTCGCCCTGCTAACCGCGCTGGCGCTGGTCCTGCTGCGTTGGAGGCGGGGAGCCATCAGAACAGTCGTGCCGCCGGACAAGCTCTCTCCAACCGTCCCGGTTCAACTCGATCGGGCTCATCTGACTCCCGCCATTAAGGCTGAGCTACTCAGCCTTCTCGTCCAGCGGGCCTCCCAGGAATCCATCTCGAGATGGAACGGGACATCCACCGGGAGCTTGGCTGGGGTGTCTCCCGAGGTGATTTCGGCCGCCAGAGATCTCCTCTCGAAACGCCGCAAGATTGAGGCCATCAAGCTCGTCCGGGAACACACCGGGTGGGGCCTCAAGGAGTCGAAGGATTTCGTCGACGGACTTCACTAGCATGAACCAGCGGGCTCCGGTTACGCCGGACGTCCGGCGGCCCCCCCCGTCCAGAATCTCCTCATCGTCGAAACTGCAGCGTGTCTCCAGATGCCAGTTCCGGAGGCAAGCCTCCGGAACGGATTGGGCTGATCTGGCTCGGGGCCGGAGTTTCCACACTCGCTTGCGGTCAGCCGGGGCGTGGGGGCTAAGGTGCCCAGTCCGCATCCTGGGCGAGTGGGTCAGGGGGATGCAGGTCAATCCAGGGCTGGGATCCGAGCCCCGGGGATCCTCGGTCGGGCGATGCTGCTCAACCGGTCAATCGCAACCCAAGGATCCCCGCAAGGCGGGAGGAGGGGAGGCCATGCGGCAGCCGACCGGAATTGGGCTCAACCGCACGGCCGAGAGTTGTTCTCGACGATCAGGCTATCGGATCTCAAACCCGCTGAGAAGCGACCTTCGTCCGGGGCTGTCCATTCCTGGTAGCGGGTCTGGAGGCGGCACCCCAAAGTCACCAACTGGGCGCCCACATACGCGAGGGCGCGCCGATAAGCGATGACCAGCCGAGCGGGGCGGGGGGGTGACTGCGTTCGCCACCCATGTCGACCGTCGGCTCGGGCGATCTCATCCGTCCATCTCCGCTGGGCAGCGATGACATCGGACCATTTCACCATCAGACTACCTCCCGGGGGCCATCACCCGGCCCGCCGTGCTTATCTTTCAGTACCTCTGGCGAATTCCCCGGTGCACTCAGGAGGAGCGTGACCCGCCAGCCCCGGCTTGCTCTCCGAGAAGAAACTTGGACACCGCCGCAAGGGTCTCTTCGATCCGGGCCGGGCTCAACCGGTAGCACTTCGAGCCGTCGCATCGGCGCTCGGATAGATATCCGGTGGCGGTGAGTTGCGTCAAATGGCGCGAGACGGCTGACTGGCTGATCCCCAGTCGATCGATGATATCCTGCGAACGAAGCTCGCCTGCGTCACCCACCATTCTCAAGATCTGAAGACGCGTATCGTCCGTCAGAGCGCTAAGCCGGACGATAATCCCGGCGCGGCTCAACTCATGCGCCTGCATGCCCGAGGCCGAAGGAAGCCTGGCGCCGAAGAGCACCCACAAAACATCTTTGGCCTGGTACTTTCCTCGATATGGGCCTACGTGCGGGCTGGGCACGAAGATCGCCTGCCCGGCGCGTTCGAGCATCGCCTGCCAGCTCTCATCCTCCAACCCGTGTCCGGTAATGAACCGGGCTGCTTCCAGTTTGGTCATCTGACTGAAGTCCGTCTCTCGGAACGCCCTGACGGCATCCATCAGCATCGGCTCCGTTCGCCGCCACTCAGTCGATAGATACTCGTCCCACATGTAGGAAAGGTGGTCGACGATCAGCGAGTGCATTGCGGGTGGATCGGTCAGGTAGGAGTAGGCTTCGGTCTCAATCTCCGCGTTGATGTGCGATTCATCAAAACGCTCTTTTAGGGAGGCCAGGAACGCCGTCGGGCTATCCAGCCAGGCGCCGACGTCGAGTTTCACCGCTTCCTCTTCCAGCAGAACGTGGTTCAGCCCTTTCTCTCTGGGTATCCTGGTGTACGTGCGCAGGACCTTGTCGCGCAGCTCGACCGGGTCGACGGCAGTCAGATGCTCGAGGTAGGCCGGGAAGCTCGACCAACTCCGGTCGGGGATGATGGCGTAGTGCAGGCCGACGGTGACCACGGCGTTGCGCCGGCGCAGGTCCGGAGATAGCTGATCGACGGTCCGGATGACCCAATCATTCAGCCCTGAGAGCTCCTCAGACATGCTCAGCAGGAACAGGCTGTGGATGTTGTTGTGGGCGGGCTCCAGATCCAGGGCGATCCGATCGACTTTGGTCGGAGAGAGGATATCGCTGACGGGAGCGGGCATTGAGACGTTCTCCGGGTTTGTGATGAGTTTCTCGATTACGCGGTTACCCGAATATGCGGGTAACCGCGATTATCATATATCTATCCAGTCAGGATGTCAAGGGGGGTCCTACAAGGAGGCCGGCGTCGTTGGCCAGGGGCCGAATTGCCACACGGGCAGCCAGGTGCGGGGCTGGACTGACTTGCCGGCCACAGGTGGGGGTGAAGACCGGGCCTGCCCCCAGAACTGCCGCTTTGGTTTGACAGCCGGACGGGCAGGAAGTATGATTTCCCCCCGTTGTGGAAGCCGTAGACAATCCGAATCCACCGAAGGGGTTTGTGCACCCGGTTGAAGCCGAGTTTGCTCGGCTTCTCAGTTTCTACGGGATCCTCTGGCAGTATGAGCCGCGCACTTTCCCGCTGGCAACCGACGAGGATGGGCACGTCCTGGAAGCCATCACGCCGGATTTCTACCTCCCGAGTCATGATCTATTCATTGAGCTGACTACCCTGCGGCATGCCCTCGCCGGGCTGAAGCATCGCAAGATACGACGGATGCGCCAGCTCTATCCTGACGTGAGCATCAAGCTCGTCGATCGGAAGCAGATGATCGCCTTGCTGATCAAGTACGGGATGGAAACGGAAGTCCCCAACCTGATCGGCAATCCGGATCTCACCGATGCGGCCGATTGACTCAACCCAGCCGGCCTCGAGCAATCTTGGCCCGGTGGTCTTCAGCGAAGACCAGATCCGGGACCGAGTCACGGAATTGGCGGCCGAGCTCTCCCGCGATCACACCGACAAGATCCCCGTCATCATCGGCGTGCTGACGGGGACGGTCATCTTCATGGCCGACCTTCTTCGGGCGATCTCGATCCCTGTAGAAGTGGATTTCATGGCGATTTCCCGATTCGGGCCATCGCGGGAGACGCACGGGGCTGTGCGTGTCCTCAAGGATCTGGAGATCCCGCTGGGTGGACGACACGCCGTATTGGTTGAAGATCTTGTCGACACCGGATTCACCCTGAGCCACGTGCTGGGGATAATCCGCGCCCGCGGTCCGGCTTCTGTCCGCGTCTGCGCCTTGCTGAGCCGGCCCCAGCGCCGATTGATCGAGGTTCCGCTCGACTACGTAGGCTTCGCTGCGCCGGACGACTTCCTCGTTGGCTACGGTATGCACTACCGCCAACAATACCGGCAACTGCCTTACATCGCATCTTGCCGGGTGAACGGTGCGCTTCCGTGATGTTCAGGCCCGGCAGGGGCGTGATGAAAAAACGGCCTCGACGGCACACTGTGCGTCGAGGCCGACCTGCTTGAATGGCCAGAGGAGACACCTCGTAGCTTGCCTCCGGGCTCAGTTTCCGGCCACCTACTCACTCCTGACTCCGAAGAGCCTGGAGAACCCTATGTTGGCTTCCGAGTGGTCCTGCTACGAGAGCCGGGCCCTCGCTCGCTGGCTTCCCCGACCTTTCGGTCTTTCGACCAGCTCACGGATTTCGCTTTTATACGACCCGCTTGCCAACTTCAGTTTGTCTTCGGTGACCATCCTCTGCTGCCCGTTTCTGGGCTTCAAGGGGCCCCCTCCGGTAGGCTGATACTAGCACGCGTCCAACGAACGAGTCAACTACCCTTCCCTTAAATCGGCGCAGCAGCACCTTAAAGAAAGTAAGGCTCCCGGAGCCTCCGAGGCTCCGCGAGCCTGTGGCCCGGCCGCCTGTGAATTCTCGCACTAGGTCTCTAACCCGACAGCGGCCGGGATTAGAATCCGCTTGTTCAATCAGTCCGCACGCATTTCCGGCTCAGGAGGCCAGCCTCGATGGATGAGAACGGTGTGCTTCGCACGCAGCTCTTGGAGCTGCTCCGGGGTGGGCACGCCCACATGAGCTTCGACGATGCGGTGGAGGGATTCCCTGAAGACCGCATCAATGAACATCCACCGGGGGTGCCTTACACGCCATGGCACCTGCTGGAACATCTTCGGATCGCTCAATGGGATATCCTGGAGTTCATCCGCAACCCGGACCATGTGTCCCCCACCTGGCCCGCGGGGTACTGGCCATCGGCTGAGGTGAAGGCCGGCACGGCGGATTGGCAAGCGACCTTGGCCGGATTCCGCGCCGACCACCTGGCGCTGGAGGGCATTGTCGAAGATCCGGCGACGGCGCTCACCCAGACGCTGCCGCACGCCCCGGGATACAACGTCCTGCGCGAGATCCTGGTGGTTTCTGACCATAATGCCTACCACATCGGTGAATTCGCCATCCTGCGGCAAGTCATGCACACCTGGCCGCCGGATCACGCGGACTGATATGGGTGCCGATCTGTTCTCGGCAGCCGGTCGCCGTCCGGCCGAGCGAAGGGCGGCACGTGAGAGACTGAATGGGGAAGGAAGGACGTTCCAATGGAAATGCGCGCCATGGTGCTCAGGGAAGCCGGCCGGCCGTTGGTCGCCGAGCGCCTACCGGTGCCCGAACCGGGGAGCGATCAAGTCCTGATCAGGGTCCATACCTGCGGCGTGTGCCACACCGACCTGCACATCGTCGACCGGGAGCTTCCGCATCCGAAGCTGCCGCTCATCCCGGGACATGAGATCGTCGGGACCGTGGTGAGGGCTGGGGATAGGGTTGAGCGTCGCACGAACGGCGAGCGCGTCGGTGTGCCGTGGCTGGGGCACACGTGTGGGGAATGCCGCTACTGCATGAGCGGGCGCGAAAACCTGTGCGACCGGCCGCTGTTCACCGGCTACACGATCGATGGAGGATTCGCAGAGTACGTGGTCGCCGATCAGAACTACGTTTTTCCGATCCCGCCCGAGTACGGCGATGCCGAGGCGGCACCTTTGCTGTGCGCCGGCTTGATTGGGTACAGGAGTTACAGGCTGGCCGGAGAAGGCCTCACACGGCTGGGGATCTATGGGTTTGGGGCCGCAGCCCACATCATCACCCAGATCGCCAGATACCATGGGATTCGAGTCTACGCCTTTACCCGGGCTGGTGATGCCAAGGCCCAAGACTTCGCGCGCAGCATGGGTGCGACATGGGCCGGGCCTTCGACCGAGCGGCCCCCCGAGGAACTGGATGCAGCGATCATCTTCGCGCCGGTGGGGTTACTTGTCCCTGAGGCCTTGCAGGCCGTGGCCAAGGGAGGCCGGGTCGTGTGCGGCGGCATTCATATGAGCGATATCCCGTCTTTCCCCTACGCCATTCTGTGGGGCGAGAGAATGGTCCGATCTGTGGCGAACCTGACCCGGGCGGATGCCGAAGAACTGCTCCAGTTGGCTCCCCATGTCCCCGTACGAGCTCGGGTTCAGCGCTATCCGCTCGAAGGCGCCAACGAAGCTCTGGATCAAATGCGACAAGGGGAGCTCAGAGGGGCGGCCGTGCTGGTGATATCGGAGGGCTGAACGCCTATCCGGCCGGCCTCAGCCTGCTAATGCCTGTCTTACCTCGAGGCCGTGATCGTGGATCTCCCGGATCGAGGCGCAGATCCTCTCGACCATATCCAATTCCATGTGCGACCAGATCGGAAGACTCAGGCTCTTGGCCGAAATCTCGGTCGTGACCGTGAGCGGATCGCGCTGACGTCCGATCCGGTCCCGATAGGTCTTGTGTGTGTGCACCGGGGGGTCGTGGTACTTGCGGGTGTCGATGTTCTCCGCGTGCAGGGCCGAGGCCAATTCGTCTCGGGCAAGTCCGAATGCGGCCTCGTCCACCGTGATTGCCAGGTCTTTATACGAGCAACGGTTGTCGGGCGCGATCTCCTGGAAGGTGATCCCGGGGACCGAGTCCAGCGCCTCCCGGTATGCGGCGACCAGTCGGTTCCGTCTCGAGGCATTCTCCTCGAGCATGGCCAGACTGTGGATCCCCAGGACGGCATTGAATTCCGGCATTCTTGCATTGACCCCAGGGAAGTCGCTGCCGTAATCGCCCGGGTTGCCGTACTCGCGCCCCACCCGAACATGCTCCGCCAACCGATCGTCGTCGGTGGAGACGATGCCACCTTCGCCGGCGACCAGGAGCTTGGTTGGGCTGAGCGAAAAGACTTCGACGTCACCGAACCGCCCGACCGGCTGGCCTTGATAAAGTGAGCCGAAGCCGTGAGCTGCATCAAACACGAGCTTCAAGCCGTGGCGGGAGGCGATCGATTCGAGTTCGGCGATAGGCGCCGGATTGCCGAAGTTGTGTACGCCGACGATGGCGGTTGTGCGGGGTGTGATCGCCGCCTCGACCTTGGCGGGGTCGATATTCCAGGTGCGAGGGTCGATGTCGACGAACACCGGTTCGGCACCCAGCCAAAGGAGAGGGTGGACGGTCGCCATGAAGGTGAACGACGGGACCAGGACTTCGTCCTTGAGGCCTAGTCCGTGATACGTCAGGAGCAGACCTAGCGTGCCCGAAGACACGGCGACGGCGTTGCGAACCCCGAGATGTTTAGCGATGCGCGATTCAAACTCGATCAGATAGTCCCCCTTGGTGATGATCCCGCTCTCGAAGAGACCAGCCATCTGCCGGCTTAGCCCATCCTCGAACCGCGGCAGGGTAGGGCGCACGATCGGCACGAACGTTTCGAATGCAGGTTGCCGGCTAAGAACTGCGGGTCTGGTAGACATCAGCGCTCACGGTCGTAGATGACAAACGGACGTCGTCCCCAGTCCGTCCCGATTGACATTCGGCGGGGACACCTCATCCGGGTGTGCGGGCCGGTCGTGTATCTACTCTCTTGTCGATGTCCGACCGCACAGCGGCGAAGATTATAACATCGGCCCAACGTAGACCGCCGTAGTCCCCCCGCCGTCACGAGCCGGGCTGTGCCGTTTGAATGATGCCTAATGGACTGGCGTCGACATGGAGAGCCTGGAACTGAGCCTGGATACCGGCGAGACAGGCGGTTATAGTTGTGGGGTGCGGGATCGCATGGGCGGTCGAGACGACTGCCCTCCCGCAGGTGTGTCATTCGGGTGGGGGGCTTCTACTGATCCTTCCATCCGTCTAACCGGCCCGGCGATGGGCAGCCGGGACCGGTATCCCAGACTGAGAGGGGAGTTCACCTAGATCTTCATCGCAGCCGGACCAAGGAGACCCAACACAGTGAGCAAAGAAGCCGTCATCTCCTCCCTCAAGACAACTCGCGAATCACTCCTGAGCGCAATCGAAGGGCTGGACAACGAGACAATGCTGGAGCCGGGTGTGATCGGCGATTGGTCGATCAAGGACATCCTGGTTCATTTGAGTCTATGGGAAGCGGAGCTCGTCACCCTCCTGTGGCAGGCCAGACAGGGGCGCAGGCCGACGACGGCCCAACTCGGTGACGAATCGGTCGATGATCTCAACGCCCGATGGTATCAGATGCATAAAGATCGGGATCTGGCTCAGGTCCTTGATGACTTTCACGCCGTCCGTCACCAGACCCTACGCAGGGTCGATGGTTTCAGCGACCGAGAGTTGACGGATCCCGAGCTTTTTCCCTGGCTGAACGGGGAGTCGCTCGAGCAATGGATCGACTCGGACAGTTTTGGGCACGAGGCCGAACACGTGGCCCAGATACTCACCTGGCGGAAGTCACGCGGGGCGTGACCCTTGACGGCGCCTGAGGCTCTCCACCTCCACCTCTCCCTGCTGAGGGTCGATCCATAGTCCACGCTGGTCTGCTATCTACGGTCGTTGGCTGGCAGAGCCGAGGAAGATCATCTGAAGTCGAACAATCTCAGCTCACCCGCACCTCGGCCATCTCATCTTCATTGGTAGGGCGTGCAAACAGGCTCCGGGCGCCTTAACATCCGACGAGCCCGCATCGTGGCCCGGCTCAGGCCCCCCAGCCTACTCTTCGACACGCTCGACAACAATCGTGCACTTGGTGACCAAGGCTGCGATGGCGCCGATCGCAGCCAGCTGGGGTGCCAGAATCGCGCCAACTACTCCCAGCGTGAGAGGCAGGTCGACGAGGGTCTTACCCTCTTCGTTCTTGATGGACACCCGGCGGATGT
>MGOM01000035.1:0-319 GCA_001797105.1 Chloroflexi bacterium RBG_19FT_COMBO_62_14 | reverse complement strand
ACCATCGCATCGCCGCTGACGTGAAATTCCTCCGTGCGGACCTTTTCCTCGTTCATTCTTGACCTTCCATTCGCTTGAGAATCCGAGGCGCTGGCTAGTAAGTCTCCTCCGCGCAACATCGGGATTCCTGAAGGACAGCGCTTCGCAATCGGCGGAGAAACTTGTGTCGGTTCCCCTCCGGGGATGATCGGGGCCGGCGTTCGTCAATTCAAGACGCGTCGCCGTCTGTTCATCGTATCATGATCCGCCCGTGAGGCGAAGTCTGCGTTAGGTTTGGGCCAAGTTGGGGCTCCTGACCGGCGGCTAAGAGAGGAATGAG
>MGOM01000034.1:6180-6293 GCA_001797105.1 Chloroflexi bacterium RBG_19FT_COMBO_62_14 | reverse complement strand
ATGGGCGACGTTGAAGTGCAAAGGAGGAATCCCTTCTGCCACTTCGATCATCGGTTTGCCCCGCGATCCATACACAATGGGGACGCGGCCCGGGGCGAGATCAAGATACGAAC
>MGOM01000034.1:5507-6023 GCA_001797105.1 Chloroflexi bacterium RBG_19FT_COMBO_62_14 | reverse complement strand
GACCTCCCCGGGACCCAGCGCAATGCGTCGTATGGGCTGCATCCAGACCGAGTGCGGGCTGGCGGGGCTGAACGCGGCTGTGCCGGAAACGGGTAACGCGTAGGTCGGCTTCCTCACGCCTTCACCTTGAGTTCGGGAGCGGAGGAACTTGCCTGCGCTGCCGCAAGGCACTCACTCAGCTTGGCTGCCAGCACTTCCAGATGAGGCTCCGCCATGATCGACACATGCGCGCCGGGGACCTCGTACACCTCAGTCGTCCCTCGCGCCAGCCCCTCCCAACCCATCAATGGCGATCCCCTGCCGCCCGGCTGCACACTCGCCCGGAATAGGGCAATGCGGCCTGCGTATGGCTTAGGGGTGTAGCGAGCGCGAGCCCGAATGTCCCCCTGATATGCCTTCCGCACCGAGAGGGGAGTCGGGCTACCAATACTCCACCATACCGCGACCAGCTTTCCCCACGCCACTCGCACTCTTCTGGAGAGCAAGCCCTGCGTCCGCTCGAAGACGTAGGAGAGC
>MGOM01000034.1:0-5413 GCA_001797105.1 Chloroflexi bacterium RBG_19FT_COMBO_62_14 | reverse complement strand
CGTGCCCTGGGCCGCGCGTATCGAGCAAGACCAGGAGGCTGACCTCGTGTCCATGGGAGCGAAGCCTCTGGGCGATCTCCCACGCAACCAGGCCGCCGAAAGACAAACCACCCACGAAGTATGGGCCGTCGGGTTGGACATTCTGTAGATCCGCAATGTATCTGGCCGCCATATCCTCAACACTGGCTTCGACCGCGCGGTCTTCCTCGAGGTTGACCCCTTGCAGAGCATACACCGGCTGATCGGAGCCAAGGTAACGCGCCAGGCGTCGATAAGAGAGTACGTGGCCGCCGGCGGCGTGAACCCAGAACATCGGCGGTTTGGTGCCGGTCGGCTGGATCGACACGATCTGCGTGTCGGGAGGGGTCCAGGCGTTACTCCGGATCAAGGCCGCCAGGCGCTCGACCGTCGGCGCCTCAAAGACTGCCCTGACCGCCAATCTCCTCTTCGTAACCCTCTCGACTTCGGAGAACATCCGCACAGCCAACAGCGAGTGACCCCCCAGGTCAAAGAAATCATCCCGAACTCCGATCGGACGCACCTCCAGCAGGGCCTCCCAAATCCGAACCAGTTTGCGCTCGAGACGGTCCCGCGGAAGGACCGGCCCAGATCTCCCGGCATGTTCGGGGGCGATGGGGGGCGGCAGGGCGTCACGATCGACCTTGCCATTCCGGGTCAGCGGCAACTTCTCCAGGAACACGAAGCTCGTCGGGACCATCGCCGCCGGCAGTTTCTCTGCGAGCTGTGCCCGCATCCGATCGGCGGTCAGCGCTCGATCCTCGACAACCACATACGCAACCAGGCTATTCGCTCCGCGCTGATCCTTGACGGGGACGACGATGCACGCCAGGACCCCCGGGAGCTGGGATAGGGCCGCTGTCACGCCATCCGGCTCCACCCGCGCCCCGTGGATCTTCACCTGGTCGTCCATCCGACCAAGAAAACCGATCATCCCATCCGACCGCAGGTACCCTCGGTCTCCGGTCCAATAAAGCAGATCATTGGGATCCGCGGTGTGCGCGTTCGGTCTGAAGCTCGACCTGCGTGGAGAGTCCTTTCGGAGATACCCCAACGTCCGGAAAGGAGTCCGGAGGACAATCTCACCGGGCTCACCGACGCCGCAGAGCGCTTCACGCGGATTCAGTATGAGCACCTGGGTTGCGGGAAGAGGCACCCCGAGAGGTTGGATGCTCGGGCTCGACGGTGTCGGGACAACATAGTGGCACTTTACAAGGGTGGTCTCAGTCGGACCGTAGAGGTTGACGATCGCCTTGGCCAGTGGGAATTCTCTCCGCCATGCCTGCACAAGTGAGTCATGCAGAGGTTCTCCCGCCATGAATACCCATCGCAACCCCCTCAGCTTTGGCCGAGGATGTCGCCGGGCAAGCCATGACTCTACCAAGGATGGGACGGCGTGAAGGACGGTAATACGTTCGCGGTCGATCCAGGCGAGCACCTTCTCAGAGGCCGGGCTGAGATCCGCCCCAGGAAGACAAATCCGGGCCCCACTGATGAGCGGGAGAAAGATCTCACGCAGGATTGGGTCGAAGGAGAGTCCAGTCAACTGGCTGCAGCGATCACCCGGACCGACTTGAAAAGTCTCACGCTGCCAGATCAAGAAATGGCCCAAGCCCTTATGGCAGCCCAGGACAGCCTCAGGTGAGCCGGTCGTGCCCGACGTGAAGAAGATATAGGCAGGATCATTCGGCCTCGGGACGGGGAACTCTTTCGAGATGCTTTCGGGCGATACTCGTTTCAATGGGCTGTCAGCCCGGGCGTCCACGGCCCGCAGGCCGGCGAGCTCTCCCAGCCATTGGAGATCGATGCCCGGCCTCCCTACCTTCAGCACGTGTTTGACGTCAGCCTGTCGGAGCATGGTTTCGATCTGAAGCCGTGGCCAGTCTGGGTCGATCAGAAGAAAGACTCCTCCCGCGATCAGCACACCCAGCATTCCAGCGACAAGCTCGCACGATCGCTGCCCGACGAGTGCCACCACCTCGCCCGGATTGAGCCCTCCTTCCCTCAATCCACATGCCACCTCACCCGCGTCCGCCCACAGGTTTTCGTAGCTCCGAGAAAGCCTCCCCTGGGTGACAGCCTGAGCGGACGGAGTGCGCTGGATCCACTCCGAGACCATCTCGATGACATTCGGATACTCGGGCTCGGGGATTGCAGCGGAAGGATCGGGGATCAAGCTCGCCGAATCCGGATCGACGAGCGAATATTGGCTTACGGGCCGATTCGGATCAGTCACGGCCTGCTCAAGCAGGAATGCCAATTGGCTCAGCAGTCGGCGGATCTGTTCTGCCGAGAACCTCGCCGTGTGATAGGACATCTCAAGCCGGAATCGGTCCTCCTCGGATGATATATAGAAGGTCAGAGGATAGGCCGTCGAAAGCACCGGGAGTGGAAATGTCTCGACGCGAAGATCCCCGAACTCGGGCTTGGATTGGTGGTAGACGTGGGAATTGATGAGGAACTCGAAGATCGGGAGACGAGAGAGGCTTCGCTCGGGTCGAATCTCCTCTACGAGCCTTTCAAAAGGGACATCCTGATGGGCAAGGGCAGCGAGAGTGGCTCGCCGGGTCCGTCCGAGTAGTTCGCTTAAGCTAGGATCCCCGGCAAGGTCCGCCCGAAGCGGCAACGTGTTAATGAACGACCCGAGGAGGGTCTCGAGCTCAGTTCGTATTCGCCCCGCTACCGGAAAACCGATCACGACGTCATCACTCCCGCATAGCCGGTGAAGGAGAAGAACGAACGCTGAAGCGAAGGCCATGAAATGCGTGACACCCTCCCGCCGGCACATGTTGCGCAGGGCATCGGAGGCCGCCTTGTCGAGATCACGGCTCTCCTTACCGGCTTCCCCCTCGGTTCCAGTGTATGAACTTTCCGCCTGCAACCCGCTCCAAGGGGACAGATCCGACAGGGCTTCTCTCCAGTAGGCCAGAGGCTTGTCCAACGCCCGGCCGCGAGAACGCTCGCGCTCCCAGGCCGCATAGTCGCCGTACTGGATCGATGGCTCAGTCAGAGGTGATGGAATCCCCGCCCGGGCGCCGGCATACAGGACAGACAGCTCATTCAGGAAAATGGACTCGGACATACCGTCGAAGCCGATATGATGGGTCGTAAGCAGGAGCACGTGCTGGTCTTCTTCCAGGCGCAGGATATATGGCCGGATGATCATGTCTCGGGCAAGATCGAAAGGCCGTATCGATATCTGACAGGCAATCCGGACCGCCTCGGATTGACGAGAGTCATCCGGCGTTTCGCTCAGGTCGATGAGAGGCAGCTTCAACGGCCGGAATTCGTTCACTTGCTGCATGGGAATCCCGCCGACCGCCGGGAACGTCGTTCTGAGGACAGCATGGCGGCGGATGATTTCATTCACACTTCGAGACAGACAATCGAAGTCCAGCGGGCCGGTCAGGCGAACCGCCCAGGGACGGTTGTAGGCGATGCTGCCCGGATGCAGTTGGTCCATGAACCAGAGCCGTTCTTGTGAGTATGAGAGGGGGAATCGCGAGCCGGTTGGCTGGCGCAGGATATTGCCTGAGCCGGACGGACTAGGTGGAACCCGCTCGCCACCTCGCTCGGTCATGTCCTCAGCTGTTTCAGTTGGTCGGCCGAATGGGCCGGATCAAGTGGCATGACTCGCTTGACCTCGAATGTGGCGTTGTCTCACGCGAGCGAGGAGTTCTCACCCGAGCGTGGAATTCCAGTCCGTTGCGCCTCGGCGACGATTCGCGCTTGTTCCTCGATGGTCGGTGCCTCAAAGAATTCGAGCAGGGAGATGTCGACATGCATGCGCTCGCGCACACGGGCGATGAGCATCCCCGCCAGGAGTGAGTCTCCCCCCAGCGCCAGGAATGCGTCTCTGACACCGAAACGCTCGACGCCCAGGACCTCCGCCCAGATGCGGGCCAGGGCCTGCTCGATCGGGGTACGCGGGGCGATGGACTCGGACTCAGGCTGAGGTTGCGGCCCGGATTCGGCGGCCAGCCCCAGACGGTCTGCCATCCCGATCCGCTGGATCTTGCCGGTCGGCCCCTTGGGGATCTCCTCAACAAACACGATCCGGCTGGGGACCTTGAAATCGGCGACCCTCGCCGCCACATGCGAGCGCAACTCGACCTCGGTTGCCGTCATGGTTGGCCGCAAGACGACCGCGGCCCCGATCTCTTCTCCGAGCCGGAGATCCGGCAAGGCGAAGGCGACGGCCTGAGCTACGGCGGGATGCTCCAACAAGACCTCATCGATTTCGCGCGGTGAAATCTTCTCTCCAGCTCGGTTGATCATCTCCTTGGCCCGCCCGGTTAGAAAGAGGTAACCCTCCGAGTCCAAATAACCTTCATCCCCCGTGCGAAACCAGCCATCCACGAAAGCCGTTTCATTCGCCTCAGGGTTGTTCAGGTAACCTTGCATCACGTTGTCACCGCGAATGACGACCTCTCCGATCTGATCTGCGGGAAGCAGATCCCCCGACGGTCCGACGACCGCGACCTCGGGTCCTGCCGCGACGCCTACGGAACGGGCCTTATGGGGCCGGGGCGGGAGCGGATTACTCGCCATCTGATGCGAGGCCTCCGTCATACCGTAGGATTCGATAACCGGCGCGGCGAACGCCCGCTCAAGGTCGGCCATGACCCGGGGAGGCAGCGGCGAGGAGGAGGATCGAATTAAGCGGAATGGGTTCTGCACGATGCATTCTGCATTCTCGGGGGCTCGCGCCAGGACTGCCTGGTGCATCGTGGGGACCGCCGTATACCACGTCGGCTTGAGTTCATCGAGCCAGCCAAAGAAGCGCGGCGCGATGAACCCTGGCGGGCAGGCAGTACTTCCCCCTGAATACAGGGGGGCTAGAAGGCCCGCTATCAGGCCATGGATGTGGAATAGCGGCATGACGTTCAGACATCGATCGTCTTGGTTGAGCCGCAGCGCCCGGCAGACGTTGCCGGCCGAGGTACTCAGGTTGGCGTGAGTGAGAGGGACGATTTTCGGACGTGAGGTCGTCCCGGAAGTGTGCAGGATCAGAGCGACGTCGTCCGGCCCGGCGAACGAGAGTGGGGTGGAGTCAGCAGACGGGGCGCTGGCCAGGCTGAATGTGCCGGCCGGGGCCTGCGGTTCGGGGGTCAACTCGATCACCGGGATATGGCGGGAGGCTGCGACGGCCGTGACCGGGGATTCGACCCCTTTCTCCACAATGATCGCTCCGGGTTCAAGGTCGGACAAGTAGAAGTCGAACTCGCGCGAGCGGAATGTCGGGTTGAGGGGAGCGAAGGCCGCCGTCGACGCCACCGCCAAGAAGGCCACTGCCATCTCCGGCCCGTTGGGAAGGACGACAGCAATCCGCGATCCCACCAGCCCGAAATTACACAATTCTCGGACATGCCGATTGATCTCAGTCCACAGTTCG
>MGOM01000033.1:9921-12027 GCA_001797105.1 Chloroflexi bacterium RBG_19FT_COMBO_62_14 | reverse complement strand
CGTCGGTAACAAGATGCCGCGGGCAGTGGGGGTTGCCGTGGGGGTTGACACTCCAGCCGGCGTTGGGGTTGGAGCAGCTAAAGTGCGGAAGAACCGGATCGAAACCCAGGCACACCCCAGTAGGCCAAGGAGGAGGAGCAACGCGAGGACAATCCAGCGGGCCCGTCTCGAGAAGCCGGCTCGCTCGCTTTTTCCCTCGCTCTCATCGGTTGGCGAGAAGAAATCGCTCAAATCTCCCGTCTTCCTGCCACTCTCGGTCACCGGTCCGGCCGTCGTTGGTTGTCCGGACCCGTGGCCCTCTACCCGGCCTTGACTCCCCGGGGGCCGTAGGCCACGCGCTGTCTGAAGGACCCCTGCACCAGGAGATCAGGCAGGTGAGTCCGCCGTAGGAATCGTGTCGACACCACGTCTCGCAGGGAATTGCCGATCCCACCTTGCCACGACAAAGGCCGGAGCAAGCACGCCGGATCCGGTATGACCTTACAGCCCTGCTCAGGTGCGAGAATGCTCATTATATGACCCTGTCGCCACATCCGCCCTGTGGCCAGCGTGTCGACGTGGCTCGTCGTTTGATTTTGACGCCTCCGACCGCCCAATGGACGCTCTGCCCACCCAACCAAATATAGAGTACCGCCTGGCGTATCGTCATGAGTCCGAACTGCAAGGTAGATGGCATCTCGGACGGCGCCGCCATCTCCCGACAGGCGGGGCCTGAATTCCGGCTTGTCCGATCGCTGCAGCGTGAGCGCCCGCAGGGCAGGATCGTCGCCGCTGTCCAGAATTCGCAGTTCAGCCATCGTCAAATGACCTTGGTCCGTCTCCTCCGGCTCCAAGCGGGCGCCAGGCTCTTCGTGCTGGACGGAGGGCCCAAAGGGCGGGAGACAAGGGCATCCCCAGGAGTCCGTTGGGTGAGGCGGCGAGGATCACGGGAGGATGCTCCCCAGCGCATACACATCGTAAGTGTTCAGCGGTGTTGCCGCGGTACTGTCGTACAGCCGGAAGCAGTAGCTTCCGCCGGGCGTCGAGTTCCCAGTCGCCAGGATAGCGAATTCGACCTCGGTGAACGCATCTGACGCCAGCGTGATGTTGCTGGTCGCATTGCCAGCGTCTTTGAGCTGCCCGGTGACGAAGGTGGTCGCTTCGTCGAATAGCCCGGGGACTATGTTTGAGGTCGGTGCGCCGTCAGTCATGTAGATTGAATTGACGATCTGCCAGTGGCCGCTACTACCGGTGGGGACGGCTGAGTAGGCGCCCGCGCTGCATGCAGCCGTTTCAGCGACCTGAAGCTGATAGGTCACGCCGCTTGAGCTAAGTGTTCCTTCATTTGACACCTCGAAGCGAAGGCGCCGCGTCGTGCCGGTGACCAAGCCGCTGATCGCAGTGTCTTGGGCGGCGGCAAATGTCGCCGCAGCCGTGGTCACCCGCTGCACAACCAGAGTCCTCTGGTGCATCGTTGCGGTGCCGCCGGTCGTTCTCCAACGGATATCGATGGCCTGTCCGGCCCCAACGCCGGTGACATACGCATGGTTGGCCACGGGGAAGGAGGTATTGGGGATGGAGCCTTCCGTGAAGACCCGCCGTTCGGAATGCGAGAGTTGGACGCCGTTCACGTAGATAGAGGCATACTGGGTGGATGTTGCCAACGAACCTTCCATGGAACCGCTGAACCAGATCAGGTAATCCCCCGCACCGGGCGTGATCGACATGCCGGCCAGGGCCACAAAGGTAGTGCTGGTGGTGGTGGCATCTGTCGTGGCAGTGACCTGCGTGTTGTTGGATGGATCAACTTGGGTTACGACCAGAGTTCGCTCGTGCATGGTTGCGGTACCGCCGGTCGTTCTCCAGCGGATGTCAATGGTCTGGCCGGCCCCAACGCCGGTCACGTAGGCATGGGTGGCCACGGGGAAAGAGTTATTCAGGATGGAGCCTTCCGTGAAGACGCGCCGTTCGGAATGGGAGAGCTGGGCGCCGTTCACGTAGACGGAAGCGTACTGGGTGGAGTTGGCCAACGTACCTTCCATGGAGCCGCTGAACCAGATCAGGTAATCCCCCGCGCCGGGCGTGATCGACATGCCGGCCAAGGCAACATCGGTAGTGCTGGTGGTG
>MGOM01000033.1:2962-9900 GCA_001797105.1 Chloroflexi bacterium RBG_19FT_COMBO_62_14 | reverse complement strand
TTGGCACCACGGCCAACGTTCTCTGGTGCATGGTTGCGGTGCCGGCGCTGGTTCTCCAGCGGACATCGATCGCTTGTCCAGCGGAAACGCCGGTGAGCTTGGCATGCAGAGCCACCGGAAACGAGGTCGCGGGAATCGAGGCCTCGGTCGTGATCTGCCGTTCGGTGTGAGCGATCTGGGCGCCGTTGACATACAAGGAGACATTCTGCACGCCCGCCGCACTACTCTCGATCGAGCCGCTAAACCAGACGAGGTAATCCCCGGCGCCCGGCGTGATCGACATGCCGGAGACGGCGACATCGGTGGTACTGGTGGTCGTGGTGTCGGTTGCGGCGGTCACCTGGCTTGGCGATGAGCCAGCAACCTCTCCGCCATCGTCGTACCGCCAGCGGTAGTGGATCTGATGGAGATTGGCACCCGTAGTCGTAGCCGTCGGCGTGGCCGTCGCTGTCGGCGTGGCCGTCGCCGTCGGCGTAGCTGTGGCGGTCGGCGTGGCTGTGGCGGTCGGCGTGGGCGTTGCTGTACCTGAACAACCCGTCGGCGGCGAGGCGGCCAACGCGCTGATCGCGGCAGGGCTCAGCACGCTGTTGTAGATGCGCATATCATCAATGCTGCCATCAAAGAACTGGACGTTCTGTCCAGACCAACCGATGACTATCGGTTGCGGCGTGTCGGCTAGGTTATTGCTGATTGATCCGCTATTATCCAGCGTGCCATTGATGTAGAAATCTGCCGCATTCGTCGAATCGTTGAATGTCACAGCAACATGGGTCCAGACGCCAGGGCTAATTGCGGTGGAAGTAAGGAGAGATTGAGAGCTGTCCAAACCGCTCCACACCATCCACTCCAAATACCCGGGGGTAGTGTTGTCTCCTCGCAGCGCCCAGTTTCCGGCGACCTCGGTGTCAGTACGCTTTGAAATGATTCCTTCGCTGGTTCCGATCACATCCCACTTTATCCACGTGGCTATGGTGATCGTATTTAAGACATCGTAGTCGGGCGCCAGCACCTGGTCATCCACCCCGTCGAAGTCCAGGGTGTAGCCGCCGGCGACGCAAGCCCAGGCCGGGTCGGAGCTGTCCACTCCGCCGGTGGTTCCGAGCGTGCCGGTGTTGCCGGTCCCGGATGAGTCGGCCGCGCTCTGGTCGCTGCCTTCATCGAACTTCCAATGCGCCACAAGTCCGGCGACGGCCGTCGCCGTGGGCGTCGGAGTTGGGGTGGCCGTGGCCGTCGAGGTGGCCGTGGTCGTCGCCGTCGCCGTGGCGGTGCTGGTGGGTGTCGGGCTCGGACCTGGTGTGTCCGTTGCCGTCGGCGTGGCGGTGGCGGCGCAGAAGGTGGCATTCGTTTCGACGGTGCCCAGGGCAATGAAGCCCGAAGGATCGTACTGGTTGTTGTATTCGGTCTGGATCCAGTTCAGGCTGCGGACGGAGCTCGAAAGGCGAACCTCGTCGATCATTCCATCGAAGGTGTTGGCTGTCCCATCGGTCAAGTCATTGCCGACACTGATGTCCGAGCCGGTGATCCCGGCGTAGCTGCCGGCGCTCGGGCCTGCGTCAAGCGCGTCGTTCAGGTAGAGACGCCGGTCGGTTCCGTCGAACGTCCCCGTGCCGTAGTACCAGGTATTGGGGGACAGCGTCGTTGCGCCGTCCAGATTGCCGCCCTTCCCGCCCTGCCAGTCCCAGCCGAAGACGTACTGGGTGCCGTTTGCCCACAGCCCGATCCAATCGAAACCGAGCTCACGGCCCTTGGTGGCGATCCCGGCCCAGGCAGTCGAGGTGTCGAAGCGGAACCAGGCGCTCAGGGTGAATGGAACGTTGCTCCCGAGATCCCCGTCCGCCAGCGTGAGATACGTGCTCGTCGACGGTCCCAGGAACTCGTCGGCGCCGTCGATCTGCCCGGTTACGTCTTGATCGACCGAACCGCTGGCCGTCCCGGTGTAACCGTTCGAAGTCGAGTCGGTTAGGGTTCCAGACTTCTCGTCCAGGTGCCAGACTTCCAAGTACCCGTTCGTCCACACCCCGGGTACGTCCTGCCGGTCCGACGAGGCGGGATCACCGTAGTACATGTAGATGTCCGTATCGCTCGACGACGACAGGTTCGGGATTTTCACCCAGGCCACCAGGGCACCCGTCCCCGGATCAAACGACTCGATCTCGTGACTGAGTTGGGTCATGCCATCCGATGAGGTGAACGAGATGTCCCACCCGTCCGATCGGGCATAGTTCGCCAGATCGGTGTCGGACGATAGGCTGATCAGCACCGGGAAGTCCGTCTGGTTGGCGGCAACCTGGCTGGACTGGATCGTGATCATCTTGCGGTAAGCGTAGTTGCACGGCCCCCAAGCGCCGGGCGTTGAGGTCGCCGTCGGACTAGGCGTCATGGTCGGTGTCGGGGTATCCGTCGGGGTCGAGGTAATCGTCGGGGTTGCGGTCGGCGTCGGGATGTCGCTCGCGGTGGCGGTCGGAGTGGCCGTCGGCGTATCGGTGACCGTCGCCGTGGCTGTTGGGGTCGGTGTGCTCGTTGCCGTTGGCGTAGGTGTCGCTGTATGCGTGGCGGTCGGGGTGGGAGTCGCCGTGGGCGCGCAGAAGCTGGCGTTGGCCTCCGCCGCACCGAGCGCGTAGAAGCTCGATGGCGCGCTGAGGTTGTTGTACTCGGTGGTCGTCCAGCCAGAAGACCGGGCGACGGCGGATATGCGGACCTCGTCGACCCCGCCCTGGTAGAACATGTCGGTCGCCACTCGGGCGATCGCCCCGATGTTGCCGGTCAGCGTCGTCAGCGTGCCCAGGGTCGTCGAGCTCGTACCGCGCGAGATCGAGTCGACGAACATCTCGCGGCTATCCTTGGCGCTCTGGACCCCCACGAGGTAGTGCCACAAGCCGTCGTTGTAGCCGCCGTCGTAGCCCATGCAGCCGGGAACGCCGGTGTCATCGCGGACACAGAACTCGGCGTCGCCAGGCACGCTCTCATTGGCGTCGATGTAGATGATCGGGTTGTTGTTTCCGGTATTTCCCTCAGCCAGGATCTTCATCGGGCTCTGGGTCGAGGACATGTTGAACCAGGCTGACATGGTGAAGGTCGCGCTGTCCCCGATGATCGAGCCCACGCTGATGCGATCATTGATGCCGTCGAGATCCAGCGAGCCGTCCGCCAGTCCGGAGACCTGGTCGCCCGAATCCATGGCCCCGTTCGAAGTCCCATCGTGTCCGTTGCCCGTGCTGTCGACCATTTGCGGCGGGCCGGTCGAGGGATCCTCCGCCAGGTGCCATACGGCGGCATAGCCGTTGGACCAAACCGCCGGCCCATTCTGCCGGTCGCTCGAGAACGGATCCCCGTAGTACATGTAAATAACGGTGTCGGACACCGAGTTGACGTTGGGCACCTTCACCCAGGCGACGAGCGCACCGGTAGCCGAGTTGAAGGACTCGATCTCGTGGCTGAGCTGGGTCGTCCCATCCGAGTCGGTAAACGAGATGTCCCACCCATCGGATCGGGCATAGTTCGCCAGATCGGTGTCGGACGGCAGGTTGATCAGCACCGGGAAGTTCGATTGGGTCCCGCTCACCTGGCTGGCGTAGATGGTGATCGGCTTGCGATAGCTGTAATTGCACGCCGCCCAGGGTCCGGCCGTCGGCGTAGGCGTCGGCGTCGACGTTTGGGTTGCGGTCGCCGTCGCGGTGGCTGTTGGGGTCGCCGTGGCGCCGCAGAACGAAGCGTTCAGTTCCTCGCTTGCGACGGCGTAGAACGTAGCGGGCGAGTCATGGTTGTTGTTCTCGGTTGCGATCCAATTCGCCGAGCGGGCGATATCCGACACACGCACTTCATCGATTTCACCGCCCCACGGGAAGCTCCACGCCTCCTCGATGGCGTGGTCGCCGTGGCCGACCCAGAGCTCCTTGCCGGTTGCCTCGATATTGGGGGCGATCTTGGCGACGGCTGATCCATCCGGAGCGCCGTCGAGGTATACCTGCATGTCGGCGCCATCGTAAGCGCCGACGACGTGATACCAGGTCTCGGAGGCCAGGGCCGTGTTGCTCGATGGGTGGTTGGCGTTTTCGCCGAGTTGTAATTGGGCATACCTAGAGAATGGCAGCGTCATGCGGTAGCCCGTGCCATAGCCGTCTTTGGTCATCACACCGGTTTCCGCCGGCGCGGCCGAGTCGAGGTTGACCCAGGCTTCCAGCGTGATCTGTGTTCCCGTGAGATCCAGCTCGACGTCGGATTGCTGCTCCTCTGGAAGGATGCGGTAGAAGGCGTAGGGGTCGGTCTGATTGTCGTATTCGGTGGCGATCCAACCGGCGTTGCGGGCGACGGTCGAGGTGCGGATCTCGTCCAGGTCGCCCTCAAAGAAGTTGCGCTGGCCGCTCGAGTCGGTCTGCCATTGGGCGCCGATGAGCAGCGTGACGGGGAAGTTGAGGGCCCCGGTGCCGACGGCGGCGTTGTCGACCTCCGCCCCATCGTAGTACAGCCGGGCGGTGCTACCGTCACGCTGCAGAGCCGCATAGTGCCAGCTTCCGTCATCGGGGTTGGTGATCGTGACCGGGCCGCTGTACGAGGTGCCCGTGTCGGGCCGGATCCAGATGTCGTAGCTGTCGGCCTGGCCGCTGGGAGGCTGGTCATCGCGCACCGCCAGGCGGATCTCGGATTGGTCGCCGGCGCCCCGATCTTCGATGCCCAGCAGATCATCGCTGCTGTTCACCCCATTGACCCTGAACCAGCCCGACCAGGTGAAGTTCTGGCTGGCGGAGTAGTTCGAGATCCAGCCAGCGTTGATGTAATCGCTGGAGCCGTTGAAGTTCTGGCCGTCGCCGGCCAAGCCGGCCACATCGGATGAACCATTGTTCGTGGCCGCCGCATGGCTGCCGGTCGAGTCGGCGAAGTCATCGTGCAGGTGATAGACCGATTCGAAGCCGTTGCTCCAGGTGCCGGCCTCGTTCTGCTGGTCGGCCGCTCCAGCGTTGCCGTAGTACATGTAGAAAGTCGTGTCTTCATTGACCGGAAGCACCGGCAGCTCCACCCAGGCCACCAGATGTCCCGTCGTCGGATCGTAGTATTCGATCTGGTGATCGACCTTGGCACCCTCGTCGTTGGTGAAGAGAATATCGCTGCCGTCGAGGTTGCCCACGTGACCGCCGCTGGAGGTATGACGCCAGTCGGGCACGGTGGAATTGACCAGGACCGGGAAGTTCGAGAAGTCGGTACTTCCGCTCACCAGGTTGCCGTCGATGATGATGCGTTGACGGTAGCCCCAACCGGTGTTGTACCATCCGGAATTGGCCATATCGATGAAGTCGTTGACTCCATCGAATGTCTGGCCGTAGCCGATCTCGCCTCCGACCTGAGCCGGAACGTAGTTGGCGTATTCCTTGCCGCCGGTGCCGTGGTTGGCATTCGCCGTGCTGTCGCGGTACTCGAACAGGGCGCCGGAGCCGCTCTCATCCAGATGCCAAACGGACATGTAGTCGGAGTCCCATACCCCATTGATGTCCTCCTGGTTGGCCGCGCTGGGGTTGCCGTAATACATGTAAATGTCGGTATCAACGCTGGAGGACAGGTTGGGCACTCTCACCCAGGCCACGAGGTAGCCGGTCGCGCCGTTGAAATGCTCAATCTCGTGACTGAGCTTGCTAACCCCATCGTCGGAGGTGAAGCTGATGTCGAATCCGTCGTCGCGGGCAGAGGCAGCCAGATCGGCATCGGAGGCCAGATTGATCAAGAGCGGGTAGTTGGTGAGGTCGGCGGAGACCTGGCTGGCCTGAATTGTGATCTTCTTTCGGAATTGGTAGTCGCACTGGTTCCAGGCCAGCGGCGTGACCGTCACCTGGGCGATATCGACCAGCCAATAGCCGTTCACGGCCCCAGTGATTGTGGCCAGGCCGGTCGAGGAGGAGGTCAATGTGGCGGTATAGGACCCGTCTCCGTTGTCTGTAACGCCGCTCAGTGAGCCCAGATCGGTAAAGAGTGCGACCGTCTCGCCGCCGGTCGTGATGTCATTCAAATACGCGTCCCTGAGCTGTACCGTGATGGTCGATGCCGTCGTGCCGTCGTTGGGTATCGAGGCCGGCGCTGCGCTGATCAGGGAGGTGCCCGGATCGAAACCGTACTGTTGGGCGGTCGCAGTAGGTGTCGCGGTCGGCGTGGGCGTCGGGGTGTCGGTCGGAGTCGCGGTCGGTGTCGGCGTGGGTGTATCCGTCGCGGTCGCGGTGGCCGTGGCGGTTGCCGTTGCGGTCGGCGTCGAGGTGGGCGTATCTGTCGACGTCGGCGTCGGCGTGGGTGTGGGGGCTGTTCCGCTGAGATCGAGCGCGATACCGCGCGGGGTCAACAGGCCGATGACAACGTCTTCGACGTTGGAGCCATCCAGATTAGCGCGCTGGACCTTGTTGGTCGAATCCTCGGTCCAGTACATCTTGCCCGCTGCCACATCCAGCGCAATGTCCTTGGGGACCACTCCCGTGGTAACCAGATCCTGGAGGCTTGAGCCGTCCAGGCTTGCTCGCTGGATCTTCCCCAGCGCTGCATCGTCGACCCAGTACATCTTGCCACCGCTGAGATCCAGGGCGATGCCATTGGGCAAGCCAAGGCCCGTGACCAGGTCCTCCACCGATGTTCCGTCAAGGTTGGCGCGCCGGATGGCATTGTCTCCATCGTCGGTCCAGTACATCTTGCCGCCTGCGGGATCTAGCGCGATTCCCTGCGGGCTGGTGAGGGCGGAGAGAACGACTTCGACATTGGAGCCGTCGAGGTTGGCACGCTGGATAGAGCCGTTTCCACCCGTACCGTGGTTGACCCAGTACATCTTCCCGGCGGCGATATCCAGGTCGATATGGCGCGGGCTAACCAGGCCGGTGGTGACGAGATCTTCGACGCTGGAGCCGTCCAGATTCGCTCGCTGGACCTTGAGGGCGTCCCTGTCAACCCAATACATCTTCCCGCCGGCGACG
>MGOM01000033.1:0-2926 GCA_001797105.1 Chloroflexi bacterium RBG_19FT_COMBO_62_14 | reverse complement strand
GCGCTGCACCTTATTAGTGCCAGCGTCAGTCCAGTACATCCTGCAAAACGCGCATAACGTCGGGGTTGGGGTCGGCGTGGAAGTAGCTGTCGGGGTGAGCGTGTCCGTCGCGGTGGCGGTAGCGGTTGCCGTGGCGGTCGCGGTAGACGTTTCCGTCGGCGTCGCCGTGGGCGTGGCCGTATCCGTGGCGGTCGGCGTTGCGGTGGCCGGCGGAGGCACATACTCATCGGCGCCCATGTCCCACAAGGCGATCTGCGGCCGGCTGTCGCCGTCGATGTCGTCGGTGAAGGACGGGGCAAGACTGGTCCCAGCCTCGATGGCGTCGGCGCCCGCCTTCAGGTGGAGGTCCTCGGAGCCTACAACCAGCGAGACGAACTGGTCGGCGGGGATCTGGTTAATGAGCGAGCCTGCGCCGGCGGCGGTGGCATCTTCAGACATGTTATAGGACTGCGCCATGCTTCCGCCATTCGCGAAGTCCAGGCCACCGTTACCCATGGAGATGGTGTTGCGCACCGTCAGCGTTCCACCACCGAGGTAAATGCCGTTGTTCGTCATACCATAAATCGTCGTGTTCTCGACCGTCATGGTGCTCGCCGCATTGCTCAGGTAGATCCCCCCATCATCCCCGTCGTAGATGATCGTGTTCCGAATCGTTATGCTCGCCGGATCCGTGCCTGAAGGGCGAATGCCCCAGGCGTTGCCAACCGGATCCTTGAAACCGTGGATAAGGAGCCGGTCGATCAGAACATTTGAGGCGCTCCCTGCTCGCACCGCCTGTCCGTAGTTCCCCGCCTCGTAGAACCCTTTTAGCTCCAACCCTTCGATGCGCGTGTAGTCATTCGCCACGTTGATCGCCATGAGGGTGCTGCCACCGCCATCCAGGACGACGCCTGTCCCGGCCGTGCCGTTGTGTCCCTGCCCTGGCCCCACCGTCACCCGGAAATAGTGCGTCGCGTCCGTGGTCGATCCCAGGATCTCCAGAGGCACGACGCCGCCGGCAACGAACGCCCCGTCGTCGTAGGCGACGCCGATCTCCATACGGTTCTCGGCGACCAGGTCGCCCTGGCGATCGGTCTCCCAGGTCTGGAAGGTGTTGTAGGCCCGGGCGATCGAGTAAGCCTCGTCGGTGTGGGTGGAGGCCGCGGCGGTCTGCACAGTGACCTGCGTCGCCGAGTCGCGCGACAGGATGTAGAAGGTCTCCAGGCCGATGACCAGGCGGTCGCCGACGCCCACGTTGGTGGGCAGGCTGGCCCCTCCACCGAAGGTGACCGTGGTCGTGCCTATATTGATGGAGGCTGAGCCGGTCGAGTAGAGAACGCCTGGATTGATCCCGATCGAGCGATAGTGCGTCCCGCCCGGCAGTGGCGTGTTGGTTGGCGTGGCCGTGTCAGTTGGCGTCGACGTGGGCGTAGGGGTGTCGGTCGGCGTCGAGGTGGGCGTGTCGGTTGGCGTCGACGTGGGGGTATCCGTCAGTGTCGGCGTGGGTGTATCCGTCGGCGTAGCCGTGGGCGTGTTCGTTGGCGTCGGCGTGGGCGTATCGGTCGGGGTCGAACTGGGCGTTGATGTATCCGTCGCCGTCGGCGTCGCGGTGGCCGGCGGAGGCACGTACTCATCGGCACCCATATCCCATAGGGCGATCTGCGGGCGGCTGTCGCCGTCGATGTCGTCCGTGAAGGACCCGGCCAGGCTGGTGCCGGCCTCGATGGCGCTGGCGCCGGCCTTCAAGTGCAAGTCCTCCGAACCGGCGACCAGGGAGACGAACTGATCGGCGGTAATCTGGTTGATCAGAGAGCCGGCCCCGGTGGCGGTGGCGTCTTCGGACATGTTATAGGACTGGGTCATGCCGCCCACCAGGTCGCGGAAGTCCATGTTCACCCCACCGTTGCCCATGGAAATGGTGTTGGTGACGGTCATGGTCCCGGCGGCCAGGTCTACCCCGCGACCGTTCATGCCGTACACGGTCACGTTCTCGACGGTGACGATGTCGGGTGGGTCGTTGACCCGGACGCCGGAGGTATCGCCGTCGTAGATGACGCTGTTCCGCAGGGTGAAGCTGTCGGCCAACATAGTGGCCGAGGTGCGCACCCCATAAGCCACGTTGGCGGGTTCTAGGAAGTCGTGAATGATCAGCCCATCCAACAGGACATCGGTCGACCCACTGGCGACCAGGATCGAGGCGGCGGCGTCGGAGGTCGGCTCATGGAACCCGCGCAGCTCGAGGCCCTCCACCCGCGTGTATGAGTCCGCAATCCGCAGACCGTACTCGGTGGCCCCCGAGCCGTTGAGCACCGCGCCGGTCCCCGCTGTTCCGTCGTGCCGCTGACCGGGGCCGGTGGTGATCCACAGGTAATGTGAGGCGTCGGTGATCGAGCCTGAGATGAGAACCATGGGATCGGTGGCGGCGACGAACTCCCCGTCGTTGTAGGCAACGCCGATCTCAATACGGTTTTCGGCGACCAGATTGCCATCCCGATCGTCTTCCCAACTCTGGAAGGTGTTGTAGGCCCGGGCGATCGAGTAAGCCTCGTCAGTGTGGGTGGAGGCCGCGGCCGTTTGCACGGTGACCTGCGTCGCCGAGTCGCGCGAGAGGATGTAGAAGGTCTCGGCGCCGATGACCAACCGGTCGCCGACACCCACGTTCGTGGGCAGGCTGGCGCCTCCGCCGAAGGTCACCGTCGTGGTGCCGGCGTTGATCGAGGCTGAGCCGGTCGAATAGAGGACACCTGGGTCGATCCCGATGGATCGATAGTGGGTCCCACCCGGGAATGGCGTGTTGGTTGCGGTGGGCGTATCCGTTGGCGTCGACGTGGGCGTGTCGGTCGGCGTCGACGTGGGCGTGTCGGTCGGTGTCGACGTGGGCGTATCCGTCGGCGTCGGGGTGGGCGTATCCGTTGGCGTCGACGTGGGCGTGTCCGTCGGCGTGGGC
>MGOM01000032.1:20873-21392 GCA_001797105.1 Chloroflexi bacterium RBG_19FT_COMBO_62_14 | reverse complement strand
GTTGATTGCCCGGACGAGGTCGAACAGGCTCGCCAAAGCCGAAGGCGTATTGAAATCATCGTCCATGGCCGCCTCGAACCCGGCTCGTGCGTCTTCCGCCCGCGCTCCGAGCTCTCCCTCAGCCTCCGTCGGGGCGGTATCCTTGGAGGCCGCCGGGCGTAGCGCCGTCCGAATTCGTTCAAGGGCACGTTGCGCCTGCTGAGCGACCTCGTCATTAAACGTGAGGGGACCGCGGTAGTGCGTGTTGAGGATCATCATCCGCAACACATTGGCTTCGTACTTGCCCAAGAAGGCCTCGATCGAGAATACGTTGCCGGTCGACTTCGACATCGCCTCGCCGCCAAGCTGGGTCATGCCATTGTGGATCCACCAGCGGGCGAAGGGCTTACCGGTCAGGCTTTCCGTCTGGGCGATTTCATTCTCGTGGTGGGGGAAGATCAAGTCGTTGCCGCCCCCATGGATGTCGATCTCTTCTCCGAGATGGTGAAGGCTCATGGCCGAGCACTCGATGTGCCAGCC
>MGOM01000032.1:19833-20793 GCA_001797105.1 Chloroflexi bacterium RBG_19FT_COMBO_62_14 | reverse complement strand
CCTGCCTGCATATCTTCAGGCTTCCGACCCGAGAGTTTCCCGTAATCCTCGTCGCGCGCGACTCGGAAGTAAACATCGCCGTTGATGGTGTAGGCGAAGCCACGATCGATGAGGCCCTGAACCATCTCAATGATCTGACCAATTTCCTGAGAAACGCGCGGGTAGACCGCGGCCGGCAGGACGTTGAGATCCTTCAAGTGTTGGTTGTACTCGGCGATATATCGTTCGGCCAGCTCGATCGCCGCCGTCCCGAGCGCCTCTGCCCGCCGGATGACCTTGTCGTCGACATCGGTGTAGTTCATGACATGTCGGACGGCGTACCCTTTGTACTCGAGGTAGCGCCGGATGATGTCGAAGACGATCGACGACATGGCATGCCCGACGTGAGCCTTGTCATACACGGTAGGTCCGCAGACGTACATCCGCACTCGCCCTGGTTCGATCGGCTCAAACAGGTCCTTATGCCGCGTCAGCGTGTTGTAAATCGTCAGGTTCATCGGTCCCGCATCTCCGGCTGGAAACGGCCTCAGCCAACCTCCGGCCTGGCGAAAATCATCCTCCCGGCTGCCGTCTGAAGCACCTTGGTTACCGTCACGGGGACAGTCCGATCGATGTAGTTCTTTCCTTCTTCAACCACGACCATCGTGCCGTCGTCCAGGTAGCCCACTCCTTGCCCGATCTCCTTGCCCTCCTGGATGACCTGAACATCCAACGACTCCCCGGGGAGGTACACCGCCTTGACGGCATTCGCCAGTTCGTTGATGTTCAGCACCAGCACGCCCTGCAACTCGGCCACCCGGTTGAGGTTGTAGTCGTTGGTCATGATCGGCAGGCGAAGCTGTTTGGCCAGAATGACCAGCTTGTCGTCCACTTCTCTAACGCCCTCAACATCCAGGTCGGTGATCCGGATCGGGACCGTCGGATCCTTCTGCAGGCGATTCAGAATGTCCAGTCCACGCC
>MGOM01000032.1:14356-19755 GCA_001797105.1 Chloroflexi bacterium RBG_19FT_COMBO_62_14 | reverse complement strand
TCGTCCCCGAGATGAAGCCCGTGCGGGCGATATCCGAGATCCGCCCGTCGATGATGACGCTCGTATCGAGGAGCACGCTCCGACCCATGTCCGGGGGTTGTGGACCGTCCTCGCCCGACGGCCACAATCGGCCACGGAAGAGGTGCCGGATGTCGTTTTGCCGCATGACGAAGACGGCAATCCCGAGGTATACGAAAACCACTGCCCCAATAAACGGCAGCAGCTGTCCGAACGGCGGAGGCAACAGCGAGAGCGGGAAGGCCACCAGGGCGGCTATCACCAGCCCGACAATCAACCCCAACAATCCGGCGACCATCGTTTGAGCCGAAACCTGGGACATTAGGGTTCGGAAGGCCCGGACCGGACGGGTGGTCAGGAATGGGGTGACGATCAACCCGGTGAGCGCACCCACCAGGGCAAAGATGCTCGCCCACAATTCGACAACGCCTTTGGCCAACCTCCCCAGGTAGACCCCGAGGTATATGCCTCCGACCGCCAGCACCACCATCCCAACCAATCTCAGGAAGAACTCGATACTCATGGGCAACCCTCAACGTGAGAGAAAAGAAAACGGGGCGACCGCCCGGTTTTGGCGCCCGCCCCGTATGGAGCGTGACTATCTTCTCGATCAGGCCTGCCGCGCCGTGAACTTACGGGCCAGGCAGTGGAGTGGAGACAATCGCCAGAGAATAATCGAGAATGAAACCGGGCTCCCAGGGCAATCAGGATAATGGGCTGCTCCCTGGACAGCACGCGTATCATAACACGCCCCGCTCCAAGCTGTCAACGCGGGCTGCCCAGTCGGGCTGTCTCGCTCCGGCTGCCAACCACACTTCTATTCAAAGTTCCCCGTCGCAAGAAACGTACCGTCCCCTTCCTGATCGGGAAGGGGACGGCTCTTCGACACTCCGCGAAAATCGGGCAGCGCCGACGAAGGCGCGCTTTCTTCCTCCCGTCTTTCCTCTAGGGGACCTCGTAGCTATCCAGCACGTTGTTGAAAATCGGCGTGTATATGGAACTAAGTGAATCGTCACTGCTCAAGGTCAGCATCAGAAACGTCGTCCCGCGCGTCTCGAAGAAACTCAACCCCGACTGACCACCGCTCGGGGAGTGCCATGTTAATCGCTCGCTCCCATCCGGCTGAACTTTGTCCTCTGTGATTTTCACGTCCTCGGCGTAGAACTCGTGCAGCAGCTGGAGAGCGAAGGCCCCCGAGAGAGACTTCGAGATCACCGTCCCGTCGTCGTAGCTAATATTCTCGACATACGCCAGTCGATCCGGGGACCAGAAGGTATCCACTACCGCATTGGTCTCGGTGTACGCCTCCTGACGCCAAAGGTAGGGCACGTCGAACGAATACAACCCTGCTGGATCGGTGAAGTTGTAGACATCGACGTAGGGTTCGATCGACGAGGAGGCCTTCTCGACGTCCACCCCCATGTCCTGCCAGATCTGATTGAAGGCCGGCGCGTAACCGTCGCCCGCGTCCGCGGTTGCCCAGAAGTCGACTTCGTAGATTACGTCCTTCTCCGAATAGTAGATCGAAGTCACCTGGTAGGGGGCGCCGTTATCCTCCAACGATTGCGTGACTACCTTTGCGCCAAAGTTGTCAATCTGTCGGTCGAGGATCTGGTAGTTGGCGTAAGTGCCGAAGTAGTTCTCCTCATTGGCGGTTATGAAGTTGTCGAAGGCGTCAGGCTCGAGTTGGTAGCCGGTCGTGTTCACAAAAACCTTGAGTGAGCTGCCCGTCACCGGGTCGGTCCACATCGCACTGGCTGTGCCTTCCTCGAGCGTCCAACCCAACGGTGGGTTAAGGCCAAAGCTCTCGGTCGCATGAACGTAGGCGTCGGGCGAAAGCGCAAACCCGGCCTCTCCCTCTGTGGGTTGCTCCTGCGGGGCACTCGCGGCGGTTGGCTTCACCAGAGGGCGCGTGGCCTGCGTCGCCGTGGGCGCTTCGGCTTGCGTCGGTCGGACAAGTGGCTCGGTCGGTTGGGCGGTTGCGGTTGGGGAGATTGAACCGAGGCCACACGCCAGGCTAGCGATCATCAGCCCAACCAGGGGAAAGGCCAGACCAGTCCGCATCGATCGGTGGTAAGGGCTCACGGGCATCCGCATATCCTTCCTTCTGCGCGGCCGGTGCCGCTTTGCGTCACTATACCCCGGTGAAAGGATTGCCGGAACCCCCCCTTCCTTACTACCGCCGGTGTCACCTTCAACGGTATTGAGGGGAGCTACCTGATCGGGAGATACAACCTTCGAGCCTGGCCGCTATCCGGTGAAGTTGTATGAGCTGTCGGTCGACAGGTCCAGATTGAATTCCTCGAGCAGGCTGTCCCCGTCGCAATTCGACAACTTCAGATCGTAGATGCCCGAGGCGATCGGGAAGACGCGTGAGGTTCCCGGGTCCATGAGCTCTTCCGAGCCCAGCTTGTCCGGTCCCCAGTTCTGGGCCTCCGAGGGGGACAGCTGAACGAAGCAGATATCGAGTTGGGAGTCGTTCTCCAGAGTGAAATCGACCACGGTTCGGTTCCCGCCGACGAATATCGAGTCCGTCAGAATGACTTCGCCTTCCACATCCAGAGCCAATTCGTAGATTCCACTGCTCAAACCGCTGTCACTCGCGACACAGACCCACCAGTTCCCGCTGGCACCGCCTTGCCAGGTGTCATTCAGAAAGCTGCCGCTTTCATCGAGCTCGCCGTTGGCGAACCAGTACGCCGACCAGGTAAGCCCATCTAGCATGCCTTCGTAGTCCCAGAACGCACACAATTGAGTAGCACCTTCAGGGAGCGCGTACCACAGGTTCCCCGGGTTGTCGTCGGCGGTCACCTCATCCGAAAAGAGGAGGTTGCTGAAGACGACCTGGCTCAGGTCCATTGAGCTGCCCGGGACTTCCAGCGGCCCCGGGCCGAGGGCGTACTCCTCCCCATTGAGCGCGGCGTCGATCAACGGTTGAGCGAGCTTCGCCGGGCGCAACCCATTAAGGAAGCCGCCGATGGGAACACAGCTGTCCTGGTCGTCAATGACCCCGTCGCGGTTCGTGTCCGCCACAGGCCGGCAATCGACGATCGCATTATCCCCTCCGCCGGCCGAGGCCCGCGTCGGAACGCCGACCAGCAGGCCGTCGGCATTGACACCCATTCCGCCGCTGTTTCCGCCGGCGATCGTCGCATCGGTCTTGATCCACGCCCGCCCTTCGACACCTCGCTCCGATGTGAAACCGCTCACTGCGCCTTCGGTAAACGTGATCGTGTCGCCTCCGATGCCCGGATAGCCGAGTATGCGCAGGTCGTCACCGATCTCAACCAGATCCGAATCCGCCAGCTGGACAAAGGGCAGATCGGGCGTGACCGGATTTCCATCCATGTCCGAGGTAATCCGGATCACCGCCAGATCGAGGCCGTAGTCCACGGTCGCGATCTCGCCCAAGAAAGTCAGAGTCGGTGGTTGATCCGTTCTTTCAGTCAGGGAGACACCCAGGACGTCGTAATCGTCGTAGCGATCATCGACGACGTGGGAGTTGGTCAGGATCAGGCCCTGCGGGGCAATGATGCTTCCAGATCCGGTCCAGACTGGTTCGTAGCCGCCTCCGCTCTGCACCAGGGCCAGGATCTGGACCGTGGCGCGCGCCAGGTCGGATGTGCTGTTGCCGAGTGAGGCCTGAGGTGATGGGGCAGGAGGTACTTCGGGGGCCGGCGAGGTCGCCGTCGAGAGAGCTGGTGAGCTCAACCCGCAAGCCAAAGTGAGTGTGACAGCTGCGACAATGGGATACAACCCCGAACCAGCCAACTTCGTTCGCCTTTTCATGATCTTACTCCCACCAACGAATGCCAAACCGCAGGATGCCGTGACAGTATAGAGCCTGGGAGGTCGGCGAGCAAGCCCCAACCTACATATAAGACCGAACGCCAGGCGCATCTGTCGCAGGGGTAGAATCCTCCCAACGCGCCGGAGGCTGCCGATGCACATTCTGCTCACCAACGATGACGGAATCTACCACCCGGGGCTGAGCGCCCTTGCCTACCAACTCCGTTCGATCGGCGAACTGACGGTCCTTGCGCCGGATCATAACTGGTCGGCTTCGGGACATGTCAAGACGCTGCACCGACCGCTCAGGGTTTGGGAAGCTGACCTGGCGGACGGGACAAAGGCCCTGACAACGGACGGAGCACCTTCGGATTGCGTGGCTCTGGCTCTGCTGGGTCTGGTCCAACCGTCACCGGAGCTCGTTGTCTCCGGCATCAACCCGCACGCCAACCTGGGCCACGATGTGACTTACAGCGGAACGGTGACGGCGGCGATGGAGGCGGCTATCGCCGGCGTCACCGGCATCGCCATCTCGCTCGACACACCCGAGCACCATGAAGGGCCGGTCGACTACACTCCCGCGGCGGTCATCGCCTGTCACCTGGCGCGACAGATCACACAGCTGCCCCTGCCGAAAGGTGTGCTGCTCAACATCAACGTCCCCTATCTTCCGTTGGATTCGATTCGGGGTGTGGCGATCACCCGCCAGGGGCTACGCGTCTATCGCGATGCCCTGGTGCGTCGTGAAGATCCTCGCGGTCGACCATACTACTGGATCGGCGGCGAGGCGCCCTCCGGCGTTGCCGATCATGGGACCGACATCGGGGCCCTGGCCGAAGGCTTCGTTTCAATTACCCCGCTCCAGCTCGACCTCACGGCAATCCCTGAGATTCCGCTGCTTGAGGGATGGGGTCTCGGCCTGGATTGAGCGGTCTTCCCGTTACCACTCACGTCTATTGCAGAACGACTTCTGGCAACGCCTCCAACCGGACGGCGGAAACTTTATATTCGGGGATCTTGGCTACCGGATCGACAGCATCCGATGTAAGCAAGTTGGTTGCGGCCTCAGCGTAGTGGAAAGTCATGAAGACGGTCCCCGGGGGTGAGCGGCGGGTTACCTGGACCGCAGCCACGACCGATCCACGCCGCGAGCTCACCCGCACCGGCATCCCGCTCGTGACCCCCAATGAAACGGCATCCTCCGGATGGACCTCCACCTCGGCCTGTGGCGCCAATGCGTCAAGGCCCGGCGATCGGCGGGAGAGCGTCCCTCCATGCCAGTGAAAGAGCACCCTGCCGGTCGATAGCACGAAGGGATAGGCTTCGTCGGTGATCTCCGCCGGCGGGGTGTACTCGACCGGGCTGAACAAGCCCAGGCCGCGCGTGAACTTCTCCACGTGCAAGATCGGCGTTCCCGGGTGGTCCGCTGTCGGGCACGGCCACTGCAATCCACCGCCCTCAAGCCGCGCGTGGGACATCCCCGCATACTGCGGCGTTAATCGCGCCATCTCATCGAAGATCGCCCCTGGGCCGGTATAGGACCAATTCGCCCCCATCCGCCGGGCCAGATCCAAGATGATTTCCCAGTCCTG
>MGOM01000032.1:12200-14314 GCA_001797105.1 Chloroflexi bacterium RBG_19FT_COMBO_62_14 | reverse complement strand
CACCCTGCGTTCCGTACTGGTGAAAGTGCCCAACTTCTCGGCGAAGCTCACACCGGGGAGAACGACGTCCGCCATTGCGCCCGTCTCGTTGACGAAAATGTCCTGCGCGACAAGGAATTCGACCTCACCCAGAGCTCGCTCGACGTGGTTGAGGTTCGGGTCGGAAAGCATCGGGTTCTCACCCAGGATGAACAATCCTTTGATCCGACCCTCCAGAATGCCATCCATGATCTCGGTCACGGTCAAGCCCGGCTTCGGACTGAGGCGATCGAAGTCTATGCCCCAGCCTACGGCGAACTTGCGGCGGACTTCTTCACTGGTCACAGCCTGATACCCCGGGAGGACGTTCGGCAGACCTCCCATGTCACAGGCGCCTTGAACGTTGTTCTGTCCCCGCAGAGGATTGAGGCCGGTCCCCGGTCGGCCGATCTGTCCGCACAACAACGCCAGATTCGACAGGGCCTTGACGTTGTCGGTGCCGCTCGTGTGCTGAGTTATGCCCATCGCCCAGAAGATGGCAGCCGCATTGGCCTCGGCATAGAGCCGGGCTGCCTGGATAATGTCTTCCGCCGCTACGCCCGATATACGTTCGGCCCTTTCGGGCGTCCAGCCCTCAACCGCGGCGGCGAGGGTCGGGTAGTTCTCCGTGCGGGCCTCGATGAAGGAACGATCCTGCAGTCCCTCCGCGATGATCACGTTGACCATGGCGTTGATCACGGCGATATCGCTGCCTGGTCGGTTGCGCAGGTGCAGGTAGGCGAACCCAGCCAACTCGATCCGTCGCGGATCGAGCAAGATGAGCCTGGCGCCGTGCTTGCGCACGGCGGCCTTCATCTGAAGCGACAGCACAGGATGCGTCTCAGTTGTATTGCTGCCTACGACCAGAAGCACATCAGCTTCAACGATGTCACTGATGGAGTTGGTCATGGCGCCGGATCCGAGCGTTGTGGCCAGACCGGCCACACTGCTGGAGTGTCAGAGACGCGCGCAGTGATCGACGCTGTTTGTCCCGATCACCGCTCGAGCGAGTTTCTGCAATAGGTAGTTTTCTTCGTTGGTGCACTTAGCTGATACGAGCACGGCGATGCTCTCCGGCCCGTGCTCCCGGCGGATCGCCTCTAACCGACCTGCGACCAGATCCAACGCCTCGTCCCAACCCGAAGGCTGGGGCTCCGCCCGGCGCCGGTGGCGGATGAGCGGAGTATCGAGACGGTCCGGCGAGTGCACGTAGTCGTAGCCGAAGCGACCTTTGACGCACAGGTTGCCGAAATTGACCTTGTTGTCGTATCGGCCGGCCACGCGGAAAATCACTCCATCGTGCAAATGCAAGTCGATCTGACAGCCTACACCGCAGTAGGGACAGGTGGTATGGACGAGGCGGTCGGCATGCAACATCTCAGCCTCCCTTGTCGAGGCGAGGGCCTCCGGTGGAGCGTTTCCCGGCGCCTCGCATACGCGTCTCGTAGAAAACGTCCACAAGGGACACGCCTTGTTCGATCAGGAATTCCCGCTTGGCTTTCAAGGCTCCGGTCGGGCAGACACCAACACATTGTCCACAAAACACGCATGTGGTCTCAGGCATGGGCTTATCGAAGAAGGTCGCGATCGAGGACTTGAACCCTCGGCCGCTGAAGTTGATAGCGTATGCGTACTGGGCGTCGTCGGCACACACCTGGACGCAACGCCAGCAAAGCACACATTTGGCGTAATCCCGAATGTAGACGGGGTTATCGTCGAGCATCGGCGGCTGCCGACGCTCCCCCCCGGCGAACCGTTCCGGCTTCGCGCCATACTCCTCGAGCATGCTCTGGATCTCGGGCGCCTCCGAGAGATCGACGGTTGCCGCCAGCATCTCCAGGATCGTCCGGCGGGCGCGAACGACGTCGGGCGAATGGGTCTGGATCTCCGCCCCTTGCCTGACCGCGGTGACGCACGCCGGCTGAAGGCCCCGGGCTCCCTTCGTCTCCACGACGCACATCCGACACAAGCCGTTGGCCGTCGTGTGGCCGAAGTAGCAGATCACCGGGATCTTGATCCCGGCCTGCTCTGCCGCGGCCAGGATCGTTATCCCGGCCTCGACGCGGATCGTCTGTCCGTCGATCGTCAGCTCAACT
>MGOM01000032.1:11775-12080 GCA_001797105.1 Chloroflexi bacterium RBG_19FT_COMBO_62_14 | reverse complement strand
GAAGGCTGTCCCGCCGCACGTAGCCGACAAGCGTTATGTTCCAGGCCTGGGCCATCGAAACCGACATCGAGGTCGGTGAATTGCGCGAGGCGATGATCGGACAACCCATCAGGGCGCCTTTGCGCAGCATCTCTGAAGAAATCCTGCCGGTCGCCAACAAGATCCGACCATTTGTTTCGATACCTTGAACCAGACTGGCGCCGAGCAATTTGTCGATCGTGTTATGGCGGCCGACGTCCTCCGTCTGCACGAGCAGCTCGACCCCGTCCGACAAGCCGGCGCTGTGTGAGCCGCGGGCGCGCGCG
>MGOM01000032.1:0-11739 GCA_001797105.1 Chloroflexi bacterium RBG_19FT_COMBO_62_14 | reverse complement strand
CGGACTTCGTCGCGCAGCGGTTCAATCCCAATCGACGGATCATCGAAAGTCACGCCTCCGCCGCAGCCCGAGGTGATGATCACCCGCTTGGGCGCGGCGACAGAATGGTCGAGCCATACATCGACACAGCAGCCGTCGCGGCTGATGTGAACGTCAGTGACCTCGTTTAGCCCGCCGATGAAACCCTCGTTCTTAAGGAACCCCAAGGCCAGATGGTCCTGCTCGAGGGGTGTACTCATGATCGTCGCCAGCTCGCGACCGTTGATGTAGATGGTCACCAGCGCCTCTTCGATCACCTCGGCTTCGATTGGTGTCCAATCCCGCCGATACTCGATCCAGCTTGCCGCGACGGCTCCATGTCGCGTCATATTCCCTCCTCACCGCATTCCCTCAGATCTACTTCAATCCAGCATGTCCCACAACATGCGCCTAGCGCCCGTTTTGCAGCAGCTCCGGCCAGCGCTCGATCGCAGAGAGCACGGCCGTGCCGGCCGTCATCCCCAGACCACACAACGAGGCGTTGGTCATGGTGAAGCCGACATCCTGGAGGATTTGCAAATCGTCGGCTCGCCCCTGACCGCTCACGACTCTCTCCAGTACTTCGAGCTGACGCTGCGTGCCGAGTTGGCACGGATAGCACTTGCCACACGACTCGTGGGCGAAGAAATGGGCCAGGCTGAGGAGTGTCCGACGCATATCCCTCTTCTGGTTGATCGCCATAACGACGCCCGAGCCGAGTGGAAGGTTGGCCGCGCGGAGACCTTCAAAGCTCATGGGCAGGTCCAGGTGATCCGGCCCGGCGAATGCCCCCGCTGCCCCACCCAGGAGCACCGCCTGCAGCTCGCCGTTGACCCCTCCCGCCATTGCCAGAAGATCGCCCAGCGGGGTGCCATAGGGGACTTCGTATACGCCCGGCCGGTTCACATCTCCGGACAGGCAAAACAACTTCGATCCTGGAGAGTCCGGCGTCCCGACCGAACGATAGGCCTCGGCCCCGAAGGTCACGATCCAGGCCGCGGCGCAGAGTGTCTCGACGTTGTTGATGGTGGTAGGCTTCCCGAAGAGACCGTGAGTCGTCGGGTAGGGCGGCTTCAAGCGCGGGAACCCCCGCTTGCCTTCGATCGCCTCAAACAAGGCCGTCTCTTCCCCGCAGATGTAGGCGCCGGCTCCCGAGCGAATCTCGATGTCAAACGCGAAATCCATACCGAGGATCCCCTCCCCCAATCGACCATTTTCTACTGCGACCTTGATCGCCTGCGCCACGATCCGCTGTGCCCGCGGATACTCACCGCGGATGTAGATGAAGCCCTTTCGAGCGCCGATCGCGTAACCCGCGATCGCCATCCCCTCCAATACGAAGAAAGGATCGCCTTCAAGCAGAATCCGGTCCTTGAATGTCCCGGGCTCGGACTCGTCGGCGTTGCACACCACATAGCGAGTGTCGCCCGGGGCGCCTGCCGTCATCTCCCACTTCGTCCCGGTGGGGAAGGCCGCACCACCGCGGCCCGACAGGCCGGCGGTCTTGATCTCCGCGATGACCTGGGCCGGCGTGAGCGACTCCAGCGCGCGCCGCAATCCGCCGAAACCGCCGTGGGCCTCAAAGCCGGCAAGGTCCGCCGGATCGATGATGCCGCAACGCCCACTCAAAGGCCGCGCCATGCCGCCGACCAGACCGAGGCCGATCGGTTCGGGCTCGCGGATCCATCGCGCCGGGCTTGGCGGATCGATGCCGCCAACCGGAGTCTCGCCCACCAGGGCCGCCGGCGCGTGATCGCATAAACCGAGGCAAGGCGACTCTTCAACCATCCACTCGCCGTCGGGCGTGACCTCGCCGGGTTCGGTCCCGAAATGGCGGCAGGCGGCCCGCAGGGCTGCGTGCCCTCCGGCCTGATCGCATATCGGGCTGGTACACACGCGCACGACCTGTCGGCCGGCGGGCTGGTTGTAGAGCATGGTGTAGAACTCGATCACACCGTGGATTTCGGACAGTGGGACCCGCAGCGCTCTACCGATGGCTTCGACCATCGGCGGCGTGAGGTAGCCGGTTTGTGACTGAGCCCGCAGGAGCACAGGCACAAGCCCCGAGCGCCCGCCGGCAGCGTGCTCAGCCAGAATCGGATCCAGGAATCCCAGTTCGTGTTGTTCAGATTGATCCATGGTCTCTCTGCTCATATGTGAAGTGGATCACAAGTGGATAGCTTTCACCCTGGACACCCGGGAGTTACTGCAAGCGTGTTCACGTTTATTCGACCATTATAGTCCGGCTTGCGGGCATCCAGTCCGGGTTCCTGCCCTTGCCCAGGGCGGTCGACTCGCTCTCCGGGGAGCGAAAGCCTGCTCCGCCAACCCTCCCCACCCTGATCGGCGCATTAACCTGCCAACGAATTCCGTGGCTTGACGCCCCGTTTGTGGCTCGCGACCGGCTCTCCCCTCCACTTCAAGCTATCCTACCGGGATGGAACGGTCAAGTTACAGATGTCTGATGTTGAGGTGCATGTTAGGAGACTGCCCCAGGACGATCGGCACGGGCCAGCCACTCGATCCGCCCTCCGGCTGCATTCCGCGCCTTTGATTGGAAAGCGCCAGCAATCTCGAGCCCTCCCTGGCATCGAGCGAGACTTCCAAGTATCCTGCGCCATCCGCCCTCTTCCCCTGCAAACAGGTGCAGTGTGACCGCGGCCCGAGGTCTCCTCTCAGGCGAGGCCGAGTCCGCCGGTCACCAACACCCAGCCGCCAGCGGGTCTTCCACAGATCGGCATTCGAATCATCCAGAGGATGCCGGAACGAAACGCGCCTTAGCCGGATGTGGCCGTTAAGGATGATTGACCACCCTTGTCCGACCGGATACAATCTCCCCCATGGTCTTGCCTCTGGGATCGATCCTGCACAACCGCTATCGAATCGACGGCAAGCTCGGCAAGGGTGGAATGGGGGAAGTTTACTTGGCCCTCGATCAGACCTTGCAGATCCGCGTCGCGCTCAAAGAGAACCTCAACCCAAACCCTGAATCGGAGCGCCAGTTCCAGCGCGAAGCCAGCCTTCTGGCGAGTCTGCGCCATCCCAATCTGCCCCGCGTCACAGACCACTTCGTCCTTGAAGGCCGCCAGTACCTCGTGATGGACTACATCGAAGGCGTCGACCTTCAGACTCGAATGTCCAACCAGCCGGCGACGGTCAACGAAGTCATGAGGTGGGCGGACAGCTTGTGCGACGCGCTCACCTACCTCCACAGCCGGCAGCCTCCCGTCATCCACCGGGACATCAAGCCGGCCAACATCAAACTTCAACCGGATGGCAATGTCGTCCTGGTCGACTTCGGAATCGCCAAGATCTTCGACCACGCCCAGACTTCGACCGGCGCCCGCGGCCTCACGCCGGGCTTTTCACCGCCGGAGCAATACGGAGGACAAAGGACCGACGCCAGGAGCGACCAGTATGCCCTGGCGGCGACCATCTTCACCTTGTTGACACGTCGGCCGCCCGTCGACAGCATCGAACGGATGCTGAACAAGGAGCCGTTGGTGCCGATCCGCAGTCTGAACAGGACTGTATCGGAGACCGTCGATGCGGCGATCACCCGGGCCCTATCCCTGCAACAGAGTGGGCGTTTCCCCGACATCGCCCCCTTCCGGAGCGCGCTCAAGGGTGTCACCGCTCAAGCTCACGTGGTGCAGCCCACATTGAAGGTCGAAGACGCCCCTCGTGTGGGCCGAAACATGGCGTTGTTCGCCGGTGTGGGAGCAGTGGGTGTTATCGGACTACTGGGTGTCGTGGCTGTGGTTCTGTTCCTCGCGTTCCGACTCTTCTCGGGCGGGACAGCCGCGCCCTCCACGACGATAACACCCGTCGAAGGACCAACCGTCCCGGCCGTCGCGCCCGTGCCTACCGCGACGGCGCCGCTGCCCACACCCATCCCTCCGCCGGATACCGCTGCCCCCACTCCGGTCCCGACTGAGGAACCAACCCAAGAACCGACTGTCGTGCCCGTTGTCCAACTCGGCGGCGGGGGACAGATTGCATTCGTCACCGACCGGGAAGACGGCCACACCTTCCAGGTGTGGTTGATGAACCCCGACGGGAGCAACCCCAGACAGCTCACGTACGGCCCCGGCGACAAGACCCAGCCGCGCTGGTCCCCAGACGGGATCCGGCTGTTGTACGTCGCTCCCGCGGGCTCGGATGCTTCGGGCAATGCCCTCGGTTTGGACATCTGGGCCATTAACCTCGATGGATCCGGTCCGGCCGACCTTTCCAATAGCCCGGGCGATGATACCGACCCCTCATGGTCCCCGGACGGCACTCGCATTGCCTACGCCGGCGACCGGATCAATCGCCTCAACCAGGTTTTCGTCTCGGCTGTTTCGTGCGAACCGATTCCGGGTCCGTGCAAAGCCGAAAAGCCATTCAACCTCTCGGCCGGCTTCGCCGTCGAAACCTCTCCGGCCTGGTCGCCCGATGGAAGCCAGATCGCCGTCAGCGCCTCGATCAACGGAGCCCCAGGCCGCATCTTCATGCGCGAGCCGACTCCGGGCGAACCGACCAAGTTCGATCGACGCGATCAGCTCATCGGCGCCGACGACCTGGCCTGGTCGCCGGACGGTCAGCTCCTGGCAATCACCTGGAGACAACCGAGCATGAACGAGATCTGGCTCCTGCGCATTTCCGATCGCGGCGCCAACCCGGTGCGCCTGACCGACAGCCTTGGCAATAAGGAACCTTCGTTCTCGCCGGATGGTAACTGGATCGTGTTCACCTCGACGCGCGACCAGAATCCTGAGGTGTACATCATGGCCAAAGGCGGCGCCGGGCAGGAGAACCTCACCGATTACACCGGCCGCGACATGCAGCCAGCCTGGCAGCCGCCCGTGAAGTCCATCCCCAGCCAATAACCTCCACCTCGCATCAACACCCGTCAGACAGATCCATCGGTATGAAGGCCGGCGGCCACCGAACCCCCGACATCGCCCGCGTTCCACAGGAGCACACACTGCGTCGAAAATCAAACCGGCCCGCTCCAGTCGGCACCCCGCGGGAGGACGTTCTCCCTCACCTCCGGGGTGTCTGCTGATTCACCGAGTTTTCCTGCGGTGTGGAACGCCTAGCGCGGCGCATCCAATTCAAACGGAGAGGAACATCCAGGGCGTAATCGAAGGTAAGGATGGCGCGAGCACCATCAGCGTTGCACCTCGATCGTGATGTGCTCGCTCTCGGACCAGTTGCCGGCTACATCGTAGGCTCGCACGAACAGGATGTGCGAGCCAACTGTCGCCAGGTCCCAGCGCGTCGAGTACGGCGGCGAAGTGACCGTCGCCAGCGTCCTGCCATCGACATAGAATACTAGCCGCGCCATGGCCAGATCGTCCGAGGCCTCTGCCTGGATGCTCAGCGAATCGGTCTCGGCCAGGGAGAAAGCCTCTCCCGGAGTAGGCAAGGCGATTTGAGCCGTCGGCGGGCGGTTGTCAATCGTCACCAGGGCGGCGGCAGTCGAGACCTGTCCGCCGGCGCGGACGACGACCAGTTGCAGTGTGTACAGGCCGGAAAGCCCGGCCGTATCCCATTCGCCCAGGCGACCTCGATCCGCTGGACGCGCCGCGTCCTGCCCGATCTGGAACCAGCGCGTCGGATTCAGGCCGGCGCCGTACTGCAGGCGGTAGTAATCGAAGTCTTCGGGATGGGCGTCGCCGAAAACGCCGATCTTTCCGCGCAGGTAGTCGAAACTGGCTGGCGAGGTGATCTGGACGCCCGGTGCGGACGGCGGGGCTTCGTACAGCGTGTCGTATTCCTCCGGAGGCTGCGGAAGCCCGGCCTGCCTCGCCCAATCCACAGCTTCCACGGGCGGGATCAGGTAAACCCGCTCCTCGACCAGGTCAATCGGGGTGAAGAGTGTCGCCAGCTTTCCGGTCTCACGATTGATGCGATAGGGTTGATAGAGGTTGTCATAGTGCGTCGGTTCGGTGCCCTGGGGGAATACCTCCCGCACGACGTCGGGACAATAGGCTGTCGGCAGCAGTCCGGAAGGATCGCAGACGTCGACTTCACTCATACCGGGTGGTAGAGGCCAGGCTTCCGAATCCACATCGCGAGAGGCATAGCGCATCAAGGCGTGCCAGATCGGCGCCGCGCCGTTCCTGGCCTCGACTCCGGTCAGCCCTTCTGCTGCCTCTGTCCCAACCCAGACTCCGACGGCCAGTCGGGGGGTGAAGCCGACAGCCCACGCACCTCGGCCGTCTGAAGGCAGTCCCGTTTTCACCGCCGCTGGCCGCCCGACCTCCAGGGGATTAGGCTGGCCGAAAGAAAGCGCGCGCGCAGCTTCATCGCTCAACACATCAGCCATCAGGTAGGCCAGTTGAGGGCTTACGACGGACCGCTCCGAAAGCTGCATCCCGTAGATGACCTCACCCGAGGCATCCTCCACGCGCACGATGATGACTGGATCCAGGCTACGAAAACCCTGTCGCTGGTCCGCGGCCGGCTTAGTCACTCCCACCATGCGGCCCTGGACAGCCAGCACTCCAAACGCGTAGGTGAAATCGACCAGGCTGCCTTCCGCCTCTTCGGCAAGTTGAGCCGGGCCGGGCTCGGTAGAAGGGTCGTCAAAAGCGTCAAGACCCATTTGGTGAGCCGTCCGGACTACGCCATCCACCCCAACCAGCTTAGTCGTCTCGATGGTCGCGGCGGTGTACGAGTTGGCCAACGCCGTCCGCATCCGCACCGGTCCGTGAAAGAGCGCGACGTCACCCTCTTTGTCTTCGCCCGACCCCGCATTTGCTGGACTACCTGTGGGCGGGACATCGACGATCATGGTCGCCGGGGTGTATCCGCGGGCGAAGGCTGTCAAGTAGATGAACGGCATGAAGACGTCCCCGGCAGGCTTAGGAGCCGTTGCTGGGCCGACAAAGCTCAGAATCTGACCGTGTGTCGGATCAAGGATGACGACCGCGCTCTCTTCCAGCCCATGATCGACCCCCGAATCGCTCGGACGCAGAGGAGGCAGGAGACCGCCGGCGAGGCAGGCCGACCCGTCAGCGGCCGGTTCCATCCCACCCGGATCACCGCCGCCCATCCGGGCCAGGTGCGTGGCCGCGGCGCAGGCCGCCTGGAGTTGCAAGTCGTAGTCAATGGTCGTGATGATTTCCAATCCACCGTGAGCGGCCCCGCCGGGCCCCATCAGCCTATCCAGGCTATCCCAGATGTATCCGACAAACGCGGGAACACCGAGCGCGGGCTCCCCATTGGCCGATGCCAGGCTGATCGGCGCCGCCAAGGCCGAGACCGCCTGAGCCTCGGTCACGAAGCCCAGTTCGGCCATCCGGCGGAGCACCTCGACCTGCCCATCCCTGGCAACAGAGGGCGCAGCCAGAGGGTCGAGCCCGGGGTCCGCAGCAACGGCTGCCAGGATCGCCGTTTCAGCCAGGCTCAAGTCGGTCGCGTGTTTGCCGAAGAAGACCAGCGCTGCGGCATCGAAACCAAAGACGCTCCTACCGAAGGGCGCGCTGTTCAGATACCATATGAGCAACTGTTCAGGTGAGTACCTGGCACTCACTTCTCCGGTCAAGAGACCCGCTCGCGCGGCTCGCACGAGCGCCGGGCGACGCGCGTCGCCCAGAGGTTGGAGCAAGTTCTGGGTGAGGCGGCGAGCGATCGACTTCATCGCCGATTCTGTCGCAGGTTCTTGACCGCCCAGGCCGAGGGGGACGAGCCGGTTCACATCAGCACCAGGCCCGATGAGGAGAGGCCGGCTCTCAGCCGCGATCGCGGCTGCCTCAGGGTAGGCTGAACCCACCCCCGCAGGCATCGTATCCACGATATAGGGTCGCCGGTCTTTGGCTCCCGGATTGAGCGCCTCGTAGAGCAGGTGCGTGCCGCTTCTGTCGACCATTCGCACCGGGAGAAACAGACCTTCGGGGCCGAAGGAACGCTCGATGGTCTCAATCACCGGAAGATCGCGGGTCAACTCTCCGTACGCCGCGGCAGACATCGGACCCGCCGCTCCCAGGACGAAGACCAAAGAGATGCCGAGGACGATCAACCGGCCGCTCGGCCACTCCGGCCCGGATGGTCCCCGCCGTCTTCGGATACGCACAATGTGCTTGGCCGTGGGCATAGGCCGATTCTACTCCCGGGGAATTCCCGCTATTCCGTTCGGGCTCATGGGAAGCCATGAGGCGCCGGTATAATCCATGCAATGCCGCCAACTAAAACCGCAGACCCTTCTCCGACCTCAGGCGTGGCCCACCTCAAGGCCTCGGTCTGCCATGTGCGCCGCCTCGGCCTTGTACCCTACCTTGAGGCCTGGAAGATCCAGGAGCAAATCGCGGCTGAGATCGCCGATGGCGCTGCGCCGCCCACGCTCCTTCTCCTGGAGCATCCGCACACCTTTACATTCGGCCGCCGCGGTCAGTCGAGCAACCTACTTTGGGACCGGGCCGAGCAGGCCCGCCGCGGTGTTGAGGTCCATTGGGTCGATCGCGGCGGGGATGTGACCTATCATGGACCGGGGCAGCTCATCGGTTACCCGCTGATCCCTCTCGGGAAGCTCGATCCCTCCGGTCGTCTTCCCCAGGCCGACTTCGTCGGCTACATCCGACGTATCGAAGACTGCTTGATCCGATCGATGGCGCGCTTAGGTCTGGTGACCGGCCAGGTTCGCGGCCTGACGGGGGTCTGGGTTCAACCCGATATCGCCTCTCGCTGCGTCCACTGCCCACCAGCTGCTCGTCTCAAACCGTCCAAGATCGCTTCCATTGGCGTCAAGGTAGATGTCCACGGGATCACCCGCCACGGCTTTGCGCTCAACGTCGCCCCCGACATGAGCTATTGGCAGGGGATTGTCCCCTGCGGCTTGACCGAATTCGCCATGATCAGCCTGGCGGATCTGCTCGAACCCGTGCCGTCGATCGAGGATGTCGCCGAAGTTGTGGCCGAAGCCTTCGGTGATGTATTCGGTTACACGATGGCGAGTCGCGTGGGCTAAGACGTCCCGGATCCGACCGGCCTCCACCTAATCCAATGCCGGATGACGATCGTCCGTCCGAAGAGCCTCTCGTCTGGGCGAGTTCTCGGCACCCCCTTGACCCACGGCACGAAACTGGCATCGCAAACCGCAGGGCCTCCCGCGCGCGCAAGTGAGAAGCATCACCTGGCGGACTCAATCGACCTCAAGGACGAACCACAATGAAGAGGATCCTCTCGATCGACGGCGGCGGTGTCCGCGGAATCATCCCTTTGGTATGTCTGGTCCGCCTCGAGACCAAGGAAGGCAAGCCCAGCCGTGAGATCTTCGACATGCTGGCCGGCACCTCGACCGGAGCCGTCATCGCTGCCGGGCTGGCCGTCGGTGTCAGCGCCCGAGGCTTGCTTGCCCTGTACCGCGAGCTCGCCAGCCAGGCGTTCCAGCGCCTGCCGTGGTGGAAGATCCTTCTCAACGGGGGTAACCACCGCTACAGCAACGAATTCATCGATCAAACGCTGCTTCAGATCGGGGCCGATGTCCCCCTGAACAGCCTGCCCGTGGAGGTGATGATCACGGGCAAGAACACCCAGACCAGCCGCACCGATTTCTTTGTCGCCGACAACCCCGGCAATGCCGGGCTCTGGGGGACGATGTCGCTCAGGGAGGCCGTGCTGGCCAGCATTGCCGCGCCGACTTATTTCCCGGCCCACACGGCCCAGGTTCTGGGTCAGGAGCACACCTGGGTCGATGGCGGCGTCGGCGTCGCGGGCAACCCATGCTATCAAGCGGCCGTCGAAGCCCTCTACTACACCGACGGTGAATACCGGCCGGGCGAAGTGCGGATGCTTTCCTTTGGTACCGGAAGGACGGCACATGTGATCGACCCACAAAGGGCGAATGCCGCCACCTGGGTGAGTTGGGTATTGTCGGAGCTTCTCGAGGATTCGGCGGACTGGCAAACGTATGTTACCCGGCGCGAGTACGGTATGACCGGCCGAGTGGATTTCCGCCGCTACCAGCTCGATCTAACACCGGATGTCATGTCTAATCTGGGCGTTAGAGTTCCACCGGGAACGGATCTAGCCGGCATTGGGCTGGACGCGGTCTGGGCGATGGATCTCTTGGAGAGTATCGGCCGGGCGTTCGCGGCTCGTATCGATTTCGACGATCCACACGGCCTTGAGCTGGAGAGCGGGGAAGTCTAGCCCTCGACCGGTCTTAGTCTTCAGGGCCGGGTTTATTCCCCAGAACGCCTTCGATCCGCTCCAGCACCTCTTCATTGAGCCTGTCGACGACGTCCAATGCCCCTAGGTTCTCCAGCAGCTGTTCCACCTTCGTCGCGCCGGTGATCACGCTCGACACCTGCGGCAGGCGCAGGAGCCAGGCGATGGCAAGTTGGGCCATGGGCACCCCCATGTCCTCGGCCACTTCCGCTATCCTTCGGGCTGTTTCCAGGTTTGCCTCGCTCACGATCCCGTGAAGGTCGGCGTATCGTTCCAGCGTGAGGCGGGCATCCTTCGGTCTTCTTTGGTTGTATTTCCCGCTCAGAAGCCCCGAGCGCAGCGGGCTCCAGGTCACCATCCCGAACCCCAGGTCGTCGGCCGCCGGCGCCAACTCGTCTTCGACCTTGCGCCGGACGAGCATGTTGTAATGCGGTTGTTCGACTGCCGGCGCGTACAGCCCCCTGAGGTCGGCGATTCGGTAAGCGTTGGCGATCTGGCCGGCACGCCATTCCGAGGTACCCCAATATAGGACCTTACCCTGGTGGATCAGGTCATCCATAGCGCGCACAACCTCATCAAGCGGTGCCTCGTCGTCATATCGGTGACAGAAGTACAGGTCAAGGTAGTCAAGACCCATCCGCTTCAATGAAGCGTTACACGATTCCATGATGTGCTTCCGGGAGAGCCCTCGACCGTTGACGCCCTCAAGACTCTCCCAGTAGACCTTGCTCGATAACACCAGGCTTTCACGCGAGAGACCTTTGATCGCCACGCCCATCGTACGTTCCGCCCGGCCTCCGGCGTACACATCGGCATTGTCGAAGTAGTTAACCCCGAGCTCATAGGCCTTGTGGAGGATTTCAGTGGCTGACCGGTCATCGATCTGACCCCCGAACGTGATCCAACCACCGAGAGATATCGCGCTGAGCTTGAGGGCCGAACGACCCACCCTTCGGTATTCCATGATGATCCTCGAGACGTCCTTGAGCGCCCGAAACTGCGGCCCGCCCATTATAACCAGACGATCGATCCTCCCTCCCTTCATGCTATACTGCCAACGTGATGATGCGCCGATCCACCCAGTGTGCTTTGCATACCTGGGAGTCCGATTGGTTCGGCCTGGACAGAATTGGGACTTCCCCTCCAGATCGTCTGCGTCCTGCCGCGTACGGATGCGGCATGGCTGAGCCGAGCCAGAGCTTCGGGACGCCCTTATCGCCCCCGCATCGATCTACTCCCTTTCCGGGTTTCGACAACTCTCCATCTGGCGGTCGTGCTTTTCTCTGGATGTGGGCAGCGGCCGACCGTGGAGAGCTCGATGGTGGATCACCCTTCGCATACCCGGACTTTGTCGACCTTCCCTTAGGAGCACAACCGCATGGCGGAGATGATGAAAGCGATTCTCAAGAAGAAGCCGGGACCCGGCCTCGAAGCCGGCGAGGTCCCCATTCCGAGCGTCGGCCCGGACGAACTCCTGGTCAAAGTGCGCGCGGCCTCGATCTGCGGCACGGATCTACACATCTACAACTGGGATTCGTGGGCCGCCGGCCGGCTGAAGCCGCC
>MGOM01000031.1:6268-9293 GCA_001797105.1 Chloroflexi bacterium RBG_19FT_COMBO_62_14 | reverse complement strand
CCGATCGGCGCAACTCACCCGAGGCGAGCTTGTGCAGCGGATGACCAAGATAGCGGACGAGCGCCCGGTTTTCCGCCCGCCCGACAATCCCGCCGTAGGCAAGCTCGCAGGAGCGGCCTGCCCCGGCCAGCAGCTGACCCAGGCCGAGGGTGCTGGCGATGGCATCCGGATCAGGGTCGTTATGGGGCAGGATCAGGACAGGGTCCCCTTGGCCAAAGACGGTAAGCAGGCGGTCGAGACGCTCCCTGGGATCCAAGGCGGCGAAGTCGCTCCCATCCGTGCCAGACCCGATCCGAGCGGGCCTCCCCAGAACGGGCCCCACCGAGTGGTCTGCGGTCTGGGCCTATCTTATCCCGGAGGACTGAGACGGCCAAGCAGGCTGCGGTTCACGCGTAGCCTGCGAGGATGTGAAATTCAAAACGAACATCGGTGTTCGCACTCAGGCCGAAGTTCGGCCGAAGACAAGTCGGACATTGGGTCGGACCTTCGCTTGACCCGCCCAGACCCTCCGTCACCGGAGCTCCGCATAGGCCGTTTTTCCCACGTCGTGTGGACGAACAGTAAGGGGGGCACCGAGTTGTCTGAACATCTTGATCAGGTGGGAGGGACTGACCATTGTCGGTGTGAGCCGATTGGTTAGAATGAGTTAGTCGTTCCTTGGCCTTCGGGTCAATGTAGCGACCACCCCCGGGCCTGCCCCCCTCAGGCCTGGGGGTGTCGTCGTTAAACAAGTTGAGCCCAGACGGGTGGTGCCCGAGTCGAGACAGACGACCGACCTTGAATGCCCGCTTCTAGCCGACCGGCATTCAGAAGACGCCTTGCATACTCTCGGCGTAACCTGTGAGCTCGACAAACCCTTGACCGATAACGCGACCCGTTCTTGTTTCCGTGATCCGGACCGCACCTTCCCAGTAAGGGAAGCTCACCCGCATTTCTTGATCATCGAGCCAGGGCTCGACCGTCAAGTCGATACCGGCTGAAGGGACGGACACCCTCCAGGTTGTGGGGTACTCACCCTGAGATTCGGGGCTGCGCCATGTGTCCAGCGGTTCGAGGGCCACCTCCTCCCGCGCGAGTAACCTGGTGTGCCCATCTGCTTCCACAAGCGTACCTGCAGAGGATGGCTCTACCGAGCCATCGGCGTTACGAATCTGGAAGAGCATCACCTCCCGCCCGTCATCCAGTTGGAGGCTGAACCAGTCCCAGCCGACCGCCATAGAAGGGAGGGCGCTCGTGCTCCACTCGTGATCGAACCAGCTCAGCCCCCTGACAACGGATTCCTGCCCGCCCAGCACAAGTCGACCTTGAGTCTCCATTCGGGTGTAGCTTAGATAGTACGATGCGTTCCCGGGCGACCCGCCCTTGCGGCTGAGGCCGCGGTCGCCATGCATCACAATCGGCTTGACGGCGCGCAAGGTAAGGTCGATCGCCATGTCGGCCTGGTCTGCACGCAGCCGGACGGATTCCCCTTGCGGGTCGAGTGAATCGATCCGCCATGTCTCGAGCCACACCGTGTAGGGATCGCCGCTCGCCCCCGCCAGGCCGAGTGCGTCCCGGCTGAACCTCTCGGCAAACACGTGTTTCCCGGCATCGGTGTTGCTGATGGCGAAGTGGGCGAAGTAGATCTGGTCCGTCGCCAGGTCGGAGGTGCGCGCGCTCTTTCCGGGAGAAAGCCCCCTGCGGAAGAACGTCAGCTGGAACCCGTAGTGCTCACCGGCCTCCGTGTCTAGATTCCCCGTGTAGTACCACCATTCGGTCTGGTAGCCGAGGTGAGGGCCGTGATCCAGTGGAAAGGAGAATTCCCTTGGTTCGAGCGCACGCGTAAACGCTAGCGCCTGCTCAGGTTCGACCAGCTGTAGAGTGGATGCCGCTGTGTCGGTCGCCGGCGGCCGCCTTTGGACGGCGAGAAAGGCGAGACCGATGCCCGCCAGCCCGACGAGCACTGCCATTCTCAGCCGTCTCACCCGGGCCACCCGCATTCCGTGCGCCGGCATGGATCGACCCACCAAACGCCCTTCACTCCGCCCTCAAGGCCTCGGCCACAGACATCTTCTGCAACCGCCAACCCGGATAGATCCCGGCTACGACCGCCGCCAGAAGACCGACAACCAGGGCTTCGAGGAAGATCGACGGCTCGAGGAGAAGTTGGATCGTCCATCCGAAGGAGCGCAGATTGATGACGTAAATCAGAACGGCGGCCATGATGATCCCAACGGGCCACGAGAGCACCCCCGCACATGTACCCATTAAGCCCGTCTCGAGCATGGTCAACCTCCACAGACCGCCGGATGTCAGGCCCAGAGCTTGAAGCGTCCCCAGTTCTCGCGTTCTCTCCAGCAGCATCGCCATCATGGCACTCATCACGCCGACGAAGGCCACAAGGATGGTCAGGAGCCTCAGGGCGCTTGTAATCGCAAATGTCCGGTCGAAGATCGCCAACGCGCGTGATCGAACGCTCCGGTTCGCCTGGACCTCGAGACCGGTCCCGCTCAGCGCCTGCCGGATCCATCGCTCCTCCTGGTTGATGTCCTCACCAGACTCGAGGAATATGCCGAATGACGACACCCCCGGGTCGTCCCACTTCGAGAGGAACACATTTTCGCTCATCAAGACCGAACCTCGATCCGTCGCGTAGTCGTAATAGATCGCCTCGACCGGAAAGTCCTCCGGACCGTGATCGGTGAGAAGTGTGACCGAGCCGCCCCGCGCCGGGATCGAATGCCGGTAAGCAAATGGCTCACTGACGATCACGCCCCCGTTAAGCACTCGCTTCCACACCGACTGGGGGCCTCCGCTTGCGAATCGGTACAGCCGCCCGTCGCGTTCGCGCCGGGCATCGACAACCGAGAGCAAGACCCGTCCGAACTCGCTCTCGACCTCGACGCCGCGATACGTCTCGACAGTGGCCACACCCGGAACCCTACCCAGCGTCATGGCCAGTCCGGGGGAGAGCCTTCCCGAGGGCCGTGTCCCGGTCTCGGTCGGCGAGGAGACATACACATCAGCTCTGAGGGTCAGATCGAGC
>MGOM01000031.1:3929-6213 GCA_001797105.1 Chloroflexi bacterium RBG_19FT_COMBO_62_14 | reverse complement strand
TCAGGGCCGCGACGGCGACACCCGTCCGGCTCAGGGCGGCCTCAACCGTGCGGGCGGCGAGCCGGCCGAGCGGTCCGGAAGCGCGGAACAAGCCCGTGGCGGCGGAGGGCATCACCCCCCGGATCACGGCCGGGACCGTCATCGCCAGCCCGATCAAGATGGCAAAGAGCCCGCCGAAGCTTGCCAGGATCGAGCGCCCGCTCAGGAGGATCACGGCCGCACCTGCGGCGGAGAGAACCGCCCCGGCACCTGCGAGGCGGGGTGCCCAGGCCCGCACCTTGTCTTCCAGGCTACTCCGACGCATGACGGTCATCGGCGAGGCGCGGCCTGCCTCGAGCGCGGGCGGAGCGGCGGCCAAGACACCGGCTGCGATCCCCAGACCGAGGCCCTTTGCGGCCGCGGTCGCAGTCAAGGGAGCCTCCCCGACCGAGAGCACGAAGTACAGGTCGGTGATCGTGCGCGAGACCAGTCGGACCGCGCCCTGCCCCAGGATCCATCCCAGACCGACCCCCAGAGCCGCGCCGAGGGCGGATATGACTGCCGTCTCGACCAGGAGCACGATAACGATTTGTTCCGCCGTTCCCCCTAGTGCCCGCAGCGTGCCGAGGACCTCCCTCCTCTCAACGACGGCGAACGTCATTGTGTTGTAAATCAGAAACATCCCGACGACGAGCGCCAGCATGCTCAGCGCGGTCAGGTTAAGCTGGAAGGCTGAGGCCAGCTGAGCCGCGGTCGCTGCCTGTTCGCTTGACGGGAGGACCTCGATCCCCCCAGGAAGCAGGCCCCGCAGATGTTCGATTTCTTCCGGGCCGGCGACCAGGTCAATTCGCGACAGGCGACCTTGCATCCCGAGTGCCTCCTGGGCGCCGGCGACGTCCATCAGAATCAGGTCGTCGAGCCCGGCGGCGTCCGTCGCGCTGGCTGAGGTGAGCACACCCAGGATCCTCAACGAGAGGATCCGATCCCCAACTTGTAGCCGGATCTCGTCGCCAGGGGAGAGCCCGAAGCGATCTGCAAACGACCGGCCCATGATGGCGGATCCCGGCATGGTGTAGAACGCCTCAAAACCAGGCGAGCGGGCCATGGTCCTTGTGAGGAAACCCCTGAAGGGCGCCTCGGCCAGCGGATCCAGGCCTAGCACGGTCACCGGTTCTTTATCCTGATCCAGGGCGAGGGCGTGGCCTTCGACGACGGGTGCGCTTTCCCTGAACCCCCAGCGCGTACGCAGCTCAGCATATAGCGCATCAGGCACGCCGGCCGGCCCGCCACGGATCTGGTGGGTCGCGCGGCCCACGACCGACTCGGTGCTCAGGGTGAAGGCCCGCCGGGCGCTTGTGTTCGCCAAGTCGATGGCGATCACAACCGAGACGCCCAGAGCCACCCCGATGACCATCAGCGCGCTTTGCGCCGGACGGCGCCAATGGGCGCGCAGCCCCATCTTGAGCAGCGTGTAGCTGAGCCAGGGGACACTCAATGCTGCAATCCCTTCTTGCGAAATGTCAGAGCCTTGCTTACCACGGACGTGGCTCGGCGACTATCCTGGGGGCGGCTGATCGGTCATGCTTCCGTCCCATCTGTGTGAGCCTTCGGACCGATCGGATGGGGGGCCTTCCTGGATCCAAGAGGGCTTGTCGGCCATTGTCGATCTTTCCCACCCCATCCCTTCCGCGAATTGGAGCGGGCCCAAGGTAAGAGCGGAAATCAGCAGGATACGACGCTGGCCCTCTCCCTGACCGACAGTACAGTCTGGGAGATTCGGTGTCACTCAATCGTCACCAGCGAGCAACAGCCGGCCGTCCTCCACGACCAGGGTTCGATCGGCCATCTCTGCGACCCGATGGCTGTGAGTGACCAGGATCAAGATCTTGTGTGACTCATGAGCCAGGCTGCTGAGCAGTCTGAGGATTGCCTCTCCTGAAGTACCATCCAAACTCCCGGTGGGTTCGTCGGCGAGCAGCAGTCGGGGGTTGCGGACCATCGCTCGTGCAATCGCTACTCTTTGCTGCTCTCCCCCGGAGAGGCGATCGGGGAACTCGTTCTTTCTATCCAGCAACCCGACGCGCTCTAGCAGAGTCTCCGTACGCCGGACCGCCTCTGGCCTGTCTTCGCCGGCTAGTTCAGCGGGTAGGATGACATTCTCGTGCACCGTCAGGGTGGGGATCAGGTTGAAGAACTGGAACACGATGCCGATGTTGTCGCGGCGGAAGAGTGTCCTCCGGCGTGGACTAAGCCCGGTCAGGCGCAGATCATCGACGAATATCTCCCCTCCCGAGGGGCTGTCGAT
>MGOM01000031.1:874-3877 GCA_001797105.1 Chloroflexi bacterium RBG_19FT_COMBO_62_14 | reverse complement strand
AGGATGCGGTGACATCCTTCAGGACCGTGCGCGGGCGGCCTGCTTCATCATAGGTCTTGGAGACATTCTCGAGGCGAATCATGCGCAGGAGTCTGCAGGCGGATCAGGCGGGGGTGCGGCCGGCTATTCGTGCGTCGGATGGCCATCGACCTTCGCTTGGCGAAGGCAATTCTATAGGACGACCCACGTTTTGCCTCAGGCAGAAGCCAGGCTACTCTGTCATGCTGTGGATGCGGCGACCTTGGGGCCAGCCGCTCGGACGGCGTCTGAAGCTTCCTCGGCATAGGTGGCGAAGTTGGCCGCGAAACGATCGACTAGTCGTGCCGCCTGCTCATCGTAAGCCGCGCCGTTGCTCCACGTCCGGCGGGGATCGAGAAGCTCATCGGGCACACCAGGACAATGGGTCGGTACGGTCACCTGGAACACCGGATCGAGGCGCATAGGGACGCCCTCCAAGCCACCGTCGAGGACAGCCTGCACCATGGCGCGTGTGTATGGCAGGCTGAAGCGCTTCCCGACCCCGAAAGGTCCGCCGGTCCAGCCGGTATTCAAGAGCCAGACCTGGACGTCGTGGTCACTTATCTTCTCTCCGAGCAAACGGGCATATACCGACGGAGCGAGAGGCAGGAAGGGTGCGCCGAAGCAAGCCGAGAACGTGACCTGCGGCTCCGGCCCCAGCCCTTTCTCAGTCCCTGCCACTTTCGAGGTGTAGCCGGACAGGAAGTAGTACATCGCCTGATCCGAAGTCAGACGAGAGAGTGGCGGCAGGACTCCGAACGCGTCGGCTGTCAGAAAGAAAATCACGCGTGGATGCCCCGCCCGGCCATCCGGGACGCTATCGGGAAGGGCGCCGATCGGGTAGGCGGCCCGCGTGTTTTCGGTCAGGCTGTCATCATTGAAGTCCACCCGCCGTGTGATCGAGTCCACCGAGACGTTCTCCAGGACGGTCCCGAAACGGCGGGTCGCGTCCCAGATGATCGGCTCTTGTTCCTCGCTGAGGCGGATGGTCTTGGCATAGCAGCCACCCTCGATGTTGAACACGCCGTCATCGGCCCACCCGTGCTCATCATCGCCGATCAACCGGCGCGACGGATCGGAGGATAGCGTCGTCTTCCCCGTGCCCGACAGGCCGAAGAACAGCGCCACGTCGCCTCTCTCTCCGAGGTTAGCCGAGCAGTGCATCGAAAGAACGTGCCTTTGGGGCAAGTAGTAGTTCATCACCGTAAAGATCGTCTTCTTGATCTCGCCCGCGTAGCTTGTCCCCCCGATCAAGGCCAGCCGGCGCTCGAAATCAACGATGATGAATGCTTCTGACTTTGTCCCGTCTTCCTCGGGGATGGCATGGAACCTGGGAGCATCAAGGACCGTGAATTCGGGGATGTGGTCCGCCAGCTCCGACGGAGGCAGGCGTATGAAGAGATTCCGGGCAAAGAGGCTGTGCCAGGCGTACTCGCTCACGATCCGGATCGGCATCTTGAAGGTGGGGTGGGAGCCGGCGATGGTGTCCTGGACAAAAACGTCCCGCCCTTGGAAGTAGGCCGTCATGCGCGCCAGGAGTCGCTCGAACCTGTCGCGCGCCAGGGGTTGATTGATCTTCCCCCACCAGATCTTGTCATCATGCTCGCCGCTCTTCACAACGAACTTGTCATTGGGCGAACGTCCTGTGTGATGGCCTGTCCGCACGACGACCGGGCCCAGGTGGGCCAGCATTCCCTCGCGGCGCTGGATGATCCGCTCCACAAGCCCCGGCGAAGGCAGAGTCCAGTGCACGATGTTCAGGTTTGTCAGCCCGTGCTGCTCGAGCGAGAACTTGCTGGGATTGCCGATCGCGCTCCCCATGGGACGAACAGCCTCTTCCATTTGACCTCCTCGCACCTACACTCGTCAGGCCCGCGGTTGAGAGGATGATGCGACATTCGGTTTCCGGTCGCCAATCTCCACCCCGACCTGCACGACGGGCTGCTGTTGCGGGCTCACCTCAATCTGCGCCGACCGCACCGTCGAGGTTGCCGCCGCAGGGCCCGCTACCCCCGGGTCACAATGGGCCGAGTCTACCCTATGTCTGGAGGCATCCACTGGGCCGGGCGGCCGTGCAAAACCCGTTGGCTTGGCCCAGATGAGTTCCTCGGCGATACCCCGCGGCGAATTCGTCATCCGGCCCTCGCCACTAGAACCCGCAAGGGTAGCCGAATCATGCCTCGGCGTCTTTAGCCGCCTCCCATAAGGAGTCCATCTCATCCAACTTCATTTCATTCACCGACTTGCCCGAGATACGGGCCACGGCCTCAAGGTGTGAGAAGCGCCTTCGAAAACGCTCGTTGGCCTGTCGCAGGGCTGCCTCCGGATCGATGTTTCTCCAGCGGGCATAGTTGACCACCGAAAAGAGCAGATCTCCCGTCTCGGCGCTGCGCGCCTCTTCGTCGGAGGCGTTCAGGGTTTCGTCCAACTCCTCGAAGACTTTCGCCGTCACGCCCTCGATCTCGGGCCAGTCGAAGCCCAGGCGCGCCACCCGGCTCTGCATTTCCGCCGCCTGCGCCAGGGCCGGGAGACCGGCCGGAATTCCGTCGAGTGCTCCCCGCTCACCCCCGTCGGCTTCCCGCTCGGCGGCTTTGAGAGCCTCCCAGTTGTGGAGGACCTCATCCACACCGGCGACCTCGAGTCCGCCGAACACGTGCGGGTGGCGGCGGATGAGCTTTGCCCGGATCGACGAAAGCACGTCGGCCATGTTGAACTCGCCGTACTCGGTCGCAATCTGTGCCTGGAGGACAATCTGAAGCATCAAGTCTCCAAGCTCCTCTCGCAACTCATGGGGGTCATCATGGTCAAGCGCCTGCAGAGCTTCATAGGCTTCTTCCATCAGATGCGTTCGCAAGCTCTGGTGGGTTTGTTCCCGATCCCAAGGACAGCCTTCCGGTGCTCGCAAGTGGGCCACGATTTCCTGGAATGACTCGAAGCCCGAAGGTTGCGACAGCGGAGGGACATAAAGCGCCGTTAGGCTCCCGA
>MGOM01000031.1:0-727 GCA_001797105.1 Chloroflexi bacterium RBG_19FT_COMBO_62_14 | reverse complement strand
AGAGTTGTCCGACCAACGCCGGAGTATCGGGGCTGAACGGTGGATGATGGCGGGTCGCCATGTCCAGGGCGTCCGTGACCGACAAACCATCGAGCGCGTCCAGTTCGAGGGCGGCCAGACAGGGCTCGACGAAGCTGACGCCATGCAGCACGCCGAAGCTCAATCCGAGTTGCCCGGCTTTGGCCCGCAGGCCGGCGACCGTCGCCTCCCCGATCGTCGGATCACCGGGTACGCCGTACACCGCACCCTCCTCCCCTCTCGCCGCGGCAAGCACATGCTCGATGATCGATCGATAAACCGCTTCGAATGATTCGGAGCGTGTGTAGAGATCGTCGAATGAGCGCAGATCAAGATGGGAGGGTAGGCTGGTAACAACCGGGTGATCGAGCGTGCGCAGGAAAACCACGCGCGACACGCAGAGCAGCTCCCAGACCTCACGCGTCAGTAGTCCGGGATCTCCGGGGCCGAGGCCGAAGACAGTGATACCCGATGGCATAGTCCCGCCTCCGTGATGCTGGGTAGCTTCAACATACTCGCCCGCCCGGCGCGTTACTTACATATCCCGATGGAGCTGCAACTGGAATCGCCTCCCAACGGGCGTATGAGTCTAACAGGAGAAGGGGGCAGCCGAGCTGCCGCCTTCTCCTGTTGGAAGGGCTCCCCATCGACATGCGGGGGAAAGCGCATCCCAGCCCAGACGGGGGCAGAGGTGTGAGATCACGGCCCG
>MGOM01000030.1:12970-16337 GCA_001797105.1 Chloroflexi bacterium RBG_19FT_COMBO_62_14 | reverse complement strand
CAGTCACGCGCGGACGTTGAACAGGGACGCCCAGGAAATCTGCCTGGATTTGCATCAGGAGGTTATTGCGCGAAGCACCACCATCGACGCGAAGCGCTTCGAGTCTGAGCCCGGCGTCTTTCTCCATCGCCTGGATCACGTCCCACGTTTGGAACGCGATCGCCTCCAAAGTCGCGCGGGCGATGTGAGCACTCTGAGTGCCGCGGGTTAAGCCGAGAATCGTACCGCGGGCATATGGATCCCAGTAAGGTGCCCCAAGTCCGACGAATGCCGGCACGATGTACACACCTGCGCTGTCGGGAACAGAGGCGGCCAAGGCCTCGACCTCCGAACTCTGCTGGATCAGCCCCAGGCCATCCCGCAGCCATTGGACCGCCGCGCCGGCGATGAATATGCTCCCCTCGAGGCAGTAGGACAATCCTGGCTTGACCCGGGCGGCACCTTTGCCGTCGAGCTGCCAGCCGACGGTGGTGAGGAGCCCGGAGGAGGAGCTGACCGGTGAGGAGCCTGTGTTTAGCAGGACGAAGCAACCTGTGCCGTAGGTGTTCTTGGCCATCCCGGGCCGGAAACAGGCCTGGCCGAATGTCGCCGCCTGCTGGTCGCCGGCGATCCCGGCGAGTGGAATCGCCCCGCCCAGGATACCGGCATCCGCCTCGCCGTAAATCGCTGAGGAGGGTTGGACCTGGGGCAAGACCGATGCCGGGATCTTCAAGTGATCGCAGATTTCCGGATCCCAGATGCCCCGATGGATGTCGAAGAGCAAGGTGCGCGAAGCGTTCGACGGGTCTGTAATGTGCAGCCTGCCACCGGTCAAACGCCAGATGAGGAAAGAGTCGATCGTTCCAAATGCGAGCTCGCCGCGTTCGGCCCTTGCGCGTGCTCCCGGGACGTTCTCCAGCAGCCAGGCGACCTTCGTACCTGAGAAGTACGGGTCGGTGACCAATCCCGTCCGTTCGCGAATCAGGGCGTCGAACCCTTCGGCGCGAAGCTCAGCGCACATCGGCGCGGTTCGCCGGCATTGCCAGACGATGGCATTGTGGATGGGTTTGCCGGTGGAGCGGTCCCACAGCAACGTCGTTTCACGCTGATTGGTGATCCCGATCGCGGCCACGCCGTCGGCATCGACCGAGGCATCCTGGAGGACTCTCTGCGCGGTTTCAATCTGAGTCGACCAGATCACCTCTGGATCGTGCTCGACCCAGCCTGGTTGCGGGTAGATCTGAGGGAACTCGGCCTGGACTTGCGCCGCGATCTCACCTGCCTGATTGAACAAGATGGCGCGTGAGGATGTGGTCCCCTGATCGAGTGCAAGGATGAATTCCCTCAATCCTCTCCTCCGCTTTGGCAAGGGCGCCCAGAAGAATAGCTGGCGCTAGGCCTTGCCGGGGACTGTCACCAGGCTGCCGACAAAGTCAGGCGCGCCTCGGATGAAGTCGGCGCCATCCATAGAACGTCTCCCTTCCGGCTGGACGATCTCAAGGATGAGTAGGCCGGCAGAGGTCATGACCGCGGGATACCCGTCCACCGCCCGGACTAGGCCGGGCGCGTTCCCATCAGCATTGCGTGCCCGCGCCCGATGAACGACGAGCCGGCGGCCCCTCCAAAGCAGGAACGAGGCCGGCCACGGCTCGTAGGCCCGAACTTGGCGTGCCAGCACTTCGGCGGTCTTGGTGAAATCCACTTCCCCGGCGGACTTAGGGATCTCGGGAGAGTAGGTCGCCAGGGCCTCATCTTGGGGCTCCGCAATCAGGGCACCCTGCAGATAGGCGGGAAGAGTCTCGATCAACAGATCGGCGCCCAATTTCGCCAGCCGACCAGCCAAATCGCCCGCGGTCTCCTCCGGCAGGATATGCACCCTTCGCTGGGAGAGGGTTGGCCCGGTGTCAAGCCCAGCCTCCAGCCTCATGATCGTGACGCCAGACTCCTCATCGCCGTGGAGGATGGCCGCCTGGACAGGGGAAGCGCCGCGCCAGCGGGGCAAGAGGGACGGATGGACATTGACGCAGCCGTGCTCCGGCAGATCGAGGATCGCAGGTGGGATCAGCTGTCCGAACGCGGCGACGACGATAACATCCGACGCCCAACTTTCGATCTGGTGGAGTACCTCGGGCCCCCTCAACCGCAAAGGTTGGAGAATCGGGATCGAACGCGCCTGGGCATATCGCTTGACCTCCGGCGATCGCAGGCGCCGGCCGCGTCCTGCCGCTCGATCCGGCTGGGTGATGATGCCCACAACGTCATAGCGCTCAGCGAGGGCCTCAAGGCTCGGAACGGCAAACGCCGGTGAACCCATGAAAACGACCCGCATAGGGCAATCCTAGCACACATGCGGCAAGCCGGGGGGAATGCAACCTTCTTCCGGCAATGGGGTTATAAAGATCGGACTTGCGCCCTGCACGGACGCCAGTACAATGATGCCGGGCAAGGACCGGTCTCAGGCCGGTGTTGCATCCGATCCGTTTAGCGAGACGGGTCGATGCTCACCCCACATACACAGGAGAGGCAGACATGAGTGAACAACCTGGAACGGGCGGTATGAGCGGCATGGGCGAGGTCACCAGCGACGACAAGCTATGGTCGGCCTTGGGTTATCCCATCCCGATCGTCGCCATCATCGTGCTCCTCATGGAGGAGAAGAAGGCTCGGCCGTTCATCAAGTTCCATGCAGTTCAAGCTCTGGTGTTCAACGTCGTGCTATGGGTCCTGATCTTCCTTGTGAGTGCCATAACCCTCGGATTTGGCGCGCTGTGCGCGCCCATCCTTTGGCTGGCGACCTTGTGGCCCGCCATCGATTCCTACCGGGGAAACTACACGGAAGTCCCTGTCATCTCGAGTTTCATCCGAAATCAGGGTTGGGCCTGATCGTCCCATCGATCGGACGAGGGCCCGCGCAACGCGGGCCCTTTTGCGTTCTCGGGTAGGGGGTGTTCACATTGGAGAAACGCTGGGTCTTTCCTCCGAGGATCCCGCCCGGGATCGACATTTCGCTGTCGCGTTTTAGCCCGATCGAACGGCGGATCCTTCTTCGGCGCGGCGTTCAGACGGAGCAGGAGGCGACTGACTTCCTGCGCGGGGCCGCCCCGGGATCGAACGATCCTTACCTCATGCGAGGGATGCAGGCAGCCGTCGATCGCCTTATGCGGGCGATCGACTCGCGTGAGAAGATCGTCGTCTACGGAGACTACGACACCGATGGTGTGACAGCTTCGGCCGTGATGCTCGATTTCCTCGGCAGCCTCGGCGCCCGAGTCGAAAGTTACATACCGAACAGGTTCGATGAAGGCTACGGGCTGAATGCCCCGGCGCTGGCCGAGATTCGAGAATCCGGTGCCGCTCTGGTAATGACCGTCGACTCCGGGATCCGATC
>MGOM01000030.1:12559-12847 GCA_001797105.1 Chloroflexi bacterium RBG_19FT_COMBO_62_14 | reverse complement strand
ATATCCCTTCAAGGAACTATCGGGAGTCGGACTGGCCTACAAGGTATGTCAGGCGATCTCGGCCAGGCTTGACCTCCCGGAGCCGTCGTTTCTGCTCGATCTGGTGGCCCTGGGGACGGTCGCCGATGTGGTTCCACTCAACGGGGAGAACCGTTTCTTGGTCTCACAGGGGCTGGAGGTGCTCAACCGGCAGGCGCGTGTTGGGCTTCGGGCACTGGCCAAGGTCGCCCGATATGCCTCTGGCCGGATCGATGCGGCGGCGATCGGCTTCGGGCTCGGGCCGCGTTT
>MGOM01000030.1:10406-12553 GCA_001797105.1 Chloroflexi bacterium RBG_19FT_COMBO_62_14 | reverse complement strand
CGGCAGCCGCGCTGGGTTTGTTGATGGAGCAGAACGAGGAGCAGGCTCGGCGATTGGCCGAGGAACTCGAGCGGGCGAACGATGAAAGGCGACGGATTACGCTGGAGGTGGTCGAGCTGGCTCGGGCGCGGGTCGGGGAGCAAGGACCGCAAGATGTCATTGTCGTCGCCGATCCGTCCTTCAACGAGGGTGTGGTCGGTCTGGCTGCGGCTCGATTGGCAGAGACGTACTACCGACCGGCTCTCATTGCACGCCGAGGAGAACGGAGCACGCGTGGTTCGGCGCGGAGCATTCCGGGGTTCCACATAACCCAGGCCCTGGACGCGTGCGCCGGACTGACAGAGCGCCATGGCGGCCACGCCGCCGCAGCTGGCTTCTCCGTCTCGAACGAACGCTGGGACGAGTTCGTCAACCGGCTGGAGGCCTTCGCCCATGAGGCATTCGCCGGACGCGATGTCTCGCCGGTGCTCGAGATCGACGCCGAATCGAGCCTGGGTGAAGTCAGTGAGAACCTGCTCTCCTTTCTTCAGCAGCTCGAACCGTGTGGACACGGGAATCCGGCGCCGGTCCTGGCTGTCAGCAAGGTTCGAGTTGTGGATCGCAGGGTTGTCGGTAAAGAGGGGGGCCACCTCAAGATGACCTTGAGCGATGGCCGAGTCTTCCGCGAAGCAATTGCATTCCGTCAGGGTAAGAAGGCGGATGAGCTACCCGAAGAGGTCGACGTGGCTTTCAAGCCGGAATGGAACGACTACATGGGGGTGCGGAGTATCCAGCTGAATGTCCTGGATGTTCGCCCGGCTGCAACAGGGGTGACGGTTTGAGACCCGGCTCGCCTGCGCGAACGGCGCGCGTTGCGGGTGGGGGGGGACGATGCCCGCCGCCCAGAGTGGACGATCTCGACCCGGCCGTAGGTTTCCCTTTTTTGTGGGGGTCTAATCGAAGAAACGGTAGCGCAAGAGGGCCCAGGTCGCCGCGAAAGCGTCCTTGAGACCGATCTTCTTGCCTTCGTCGTACTCGCGCGGTGTGAAGGTGATCGGGACTTCATAAATCCGGATGCGCCGCTTGAGCAGCTTGGCCGTGATCTCGGGCTCGAAGTCGAAGCGACGCGCTCTCAGAGGAATGGCCTGAATAATGTCGCGGCGGAAGACTTTGTATCCGGTCTCCATATCCGACAAAATGCTGTTATAGAGCAAATTCGTCATCAGGGTAAGGAGCTTGTTGGCGACCATGTGCCAGAACATGGTCGGTCGACGCGCCGCTCCGAGGAAGCGTGAGCCGAATACGACATCGGCCTTGTCCTCCTGGATCGGTGTCAACAGCTTCTGATACTCGCGTGGGTCATACTCCAGGTCGGCGTCCTGGATGAGCACCAGATCGCCATTCGCAGCTCGCACCCCGCTCCGGACCGCCGCTCCCTTTCCCTGATTGCCGTCGTGCAAGATCAGCCGCAAATCTGGCCGCTTCGCGGCCAGCTCTTGCAGGAGCTCGCGGGTGCCGTCGGTCGAGCCATCATCGACAACGATGATCTCATCCGCCAGACCGACCGACTCAACCCGCCGAAGTATCTCCTCAACGGTGTTTCGCTCGTTGAAGACCGGAACGACGACCGTCAGCTCCATCGTAGCCGAGGATTGTACATGGATCGGGAAATGGGGACAACGGGTGATTTGCACGCCTCTTGCGGCATGGCTATAATCGTTACGTCGGGTGAGTGTCGAGCGGCCTGAGCCGGTCGGCACTCTGGAGGTTGTCCGGCGCGAGTTGGCCGGGCCCCGTCCCCGACGGGGGACCCGAGTCACCTGGAGGAGCAATATGGCATTACCCCGTTCACCGGTCAGGACGGCTTCCGACGTCCCTCGACCCAGTACATCGAGCATGCGTTTCTTGCCGGCACCGATCAGCCGGGTCGAAGACACCGGGTTGTCCCAACTCTGGCTGCAGGATCTCGCCTTGAAGAGCCTGTATTTCCGAGGCTACCTGACAGGCTTCAAGGCCGCCGAGGCCATGGCCCTACCGTTCGCCGGTATGGTTGACCAGATCTTCGAAGCCCTCAAGCGTGAGAAGTTCGTCGAGGTCAAGACGCAGGTCGGCTTCGGAGAGGGTTCCTACCAATACGCCATCACCGGAGCGGGAATCGCCAGGGCGCG
>MGOM01000030.1:4866-10311 GCA_001797105.1 Chloroflexi bacterium RBG_19FT_COMBO_62_14 | reverse complement strand
CCGTTCATGCTTCAATCATGCGGAAGGCATTAACCTCCCTCATCCTTTCGGAACGCATCTTCAACAGGATCGGGCCCGCGGTCAACTCAGGCACTTCCATCTTCCTCTACGGGCCGCCGGGAAACGGGAAGACCTCAATCGCTCGGGCCATTGGAAGCCTGATCCTTCAGGAAGATATGTACATCCCCTATGCCATCGACATCGATGGACAGGTGGTCAAACTCTATGACTCGGTCAATCACGTTCTGGCAGAAGAAGAGGACGTGACTTCTTCCGGCACAGGCGGGTTGAAGACCGGAGCCAAACGGGATCCGCGCTGGGGGAAGATCCGGCGGCCGTTCGTCGTGGTGGGTGGCGAGTTGACGATGGCCGGCCTCGACCTGGTTTTCGACGACGTCAACAAATTCTACGAGGCTCCCTTCCAGGTGAAGGCCAACGGTGGAGTGTTCCTGATCGACGACTTCGGCCGACAGCAGGTGCGCCCGCGCGACTTGCTCAACCGATGGATCGTGCCGCTCGAGAACCGGATCGACTACCTGACCCTTCACACCGGTCGCAAGGTCGAGGTTCCTTTTGACGTGATGGTCGTGTTCTCGACCAATCTGCCACCACGCGACCTCGTGGACGAGGCTTTCCTTAGACGGTTGCGCCATAAGATCGAGGTCGGCGACCCGGACTACGAAGAATACCGGAACATCTTCAAGCACGTCGCCGGCGCCAAAGGCGTCGAGTACTCCGACAAGGGGCTGGCCTATCTGCTCCAAGAGTGGTACATCAAGCGTAACCGTAAGCTGCGCGCCTCACATCCGCGCGACATCTGCGACCAAATCCTGGATATCTCACGCTACCTCAGCGTCGAACCGTCGATGACCAAGGACCTAATCGACCGCGCCGCGGAAGCCTACTTCGTCGAGCTCTGATCCTTCGTATGCAGTCCAAGTGGTTCGAGAGCGCCCCGCGGGTTATCGCCCACCGCGGGGCGTCACACCGTGCCCCCGAGAACACGCTGCGGGCATTCACCACTGCGGTTGCGCTTGGCGCCGACGCAGTCGAGCTGGATACCAGGCTGACACGCGGTGGCGCCGTGGTCATCCATCATGATTGGACGTTGGATCGGACCACCGACGGGGCGGGGAGGCTTGACCGACACACTCTCGCCGAACTGGAAAGACTGGATGCCGGGAAACGCTTCGGTCCTGAATTCGCCGGCGAACGTATTCCCACACTTGAGCGCGTCTTCGAGACACTTGGTGAAACCGTTCTATACGACATCGAGCTTTCGAACTATCGGCGGCCGTTCAATCGCTTACCGGACGCAGTCATCAGGCTTGTTCGCCGGCACAAGCTCGAAGATCACGTTCTGATGTCGTCATTCAACCCGATCTCGCTTCGGCGGGTGGAGGCTCTCGCCCCGCAGCTCCCCCGGGGACTTCTCCTGATGCGGCGCGAACCTTGGTGGATGCGCGGGCCTCTCGGACCCGGCCCGGTCGATGTCCTTCAGCTGGAAGACACCCTGGCGTCGCCCGAATCCATCGACGGCTTTCATCGTGAGGATCACAAGGTGCATGTCTGGGTCGTGAATGATCGCAACCGGATGCGCGATTTGTTGGCTTGGGGCGTCGACGGGTTGATCACCGATCTCCCGGATGTAGCGTGTGAGGTCCTAGGCGATGTCCTCGCAACGGGTTGATCTCGAGCGGATCCGCGAAGCCCGCCGCCGGATCGAGGGCCTGGTGACATCGACTCCGCTTGCCAAGGCCGGCCGGCTCCGGCTGAAGTGCGAGAACCACCAGCCGACCGGGTCGTTCAAGGTACGGGGGGCCCTCAACAAGATCCTGGGCGCCTCACCCCGGGAGCTCGCCCCGGGCGTCGTCGCCGCCTCGGCCGGAAACCACGGCCTGGGAGTCGCTTTCGCCTGCAAGCTCCGCGGGACGCGCGCGACGATCGTCGTGCCCCGTCATGCTGTCGGGGCCAAGGTGGCCGGGATCATTGCGCTCGGGGCGGAAATCGTGCGCGCCGATGGCGGATACGCCGAGGCCGAGCTCGAGGGGCAGAACCTGGCCCACTCCCGAGGTGCCTTCTGGGTTTCTCCTTACAACGATCCGGACGTCATCGCGGGTCAGGGGACCATCGGTCTCGAGATTGTGAGTCAACTTGAACTCCCGCTCGCCGGCCGACGGATCACAATCTACGTGCCGGTCAGTGGCGGAGGCCTGATCAGCGGAATCGGACTGGCTGTGAAGGGCCTGGCGGCCGGGGTCCGGATAGTCGGAGTTCAAACGGAGGCCGCACCATACATACACACCTTCCTCACCGGCGGTGACATCGATAAGGTGGTCGAGACGCCGACGATCGCGGATGGCCTAGCCGGCCCGGTGGAGCACGGGTCGATCACCCTCGAACTGATCAAGACCGTCGTGGATGACACGCAGCTGGTCGACGAGGCCTCCATCCGAGAGGCTCTCCGCTGGGTCCGCCGTGAGACGGGGGAGTGGGTCGAACCGTCAGCGGCAGTCGGCGTCGCCGCGGCTTTGCGCCAGGACCCGGGACAAGAAGCCGTAGTCATTTTGAGCGGAGGCAACATCGACCAGGCGTTGAAGGATGAACTCGGCGATGGGTGAGATGATGGCGGGAGAGTACACGATCGGCGAACTCATGTGCACCTGCATCGCCAGGCAGATCGTCGATGGGGAGGTCCTGGCTCAGGGGTTGGCGACGCCTCTGGTGGCAGCCGGTTACTTGCTCGCCTGGCACACACACGCTCCAAACGTCTACTTCGCTTCGGCGATCGGGCAGAGCGTCTGCCGCGAAGGGGCGCCTCTCGGGCTGGCGAGTGTCGAGGCCCTATGGCTGGACAAGGCACTCCGCTACTTCGGTTTCATTTCAGCGGTTTGCGATCTCTTGCCAGTAGCACGGGCGCGCGAGTTCTTCAGGCCAGCCCAGGTCGATCCATCGGGGAGTTTCAATAACATCGCTTTCGGAAAGGACTACCGGATGCCTCGTCTGCGCCTTCCCGGAGCAGGGGGGATTCCGGATGTGACGACCTACCTCGACAATGTGTGTCTCTACGTCACCCGCCATACTCGCCTCACATTCGTCCCGAAAGTCGACTTCGTCTCCGGATTAGGCCATGTCGCAGGGCGACGGCGTGGCCGTGGCCCGACGTACCTCGTGTCGGACCTGGGTCAATTCGACTTCGAGAACGGCAGGATGCGCCTTACACACCTGCATCCGGGCGTCTCTATCGAACAAGTGCAATCCAAGACAGGCTTTCCACTCGAATGTGCCACGCCTGTTCGAACGACTCCCCAACCCACCTCAGATGAGCTCCATCTCCTGCGAGTGGCTATCGATCCGCTCGGGATCCGCCGGCTCGAGTTCTTGAGTGGACCGGAGCGCCGGCAGGCATTGCGAGCCATCCTGGCCGAGGAGAAGAGAGGTGATGGTGGGGGGTCGAGGCAAACCTCACGAAAAGCCAGTGGGTCGTCTGACGGATAGATTGGAAGGAGAAGCTCGCCTGAATGGACCAGGTAGCCCGCAAGGTGAGTATGTAAGTCTGTCGGCCGGCCTGCGGGTGGGCATCCCTTGCCGCGCCGCTTGTGACAGGTGGCCCTGCAAGGTATACTCGCGGATATGCGGTCGTTTGTGTGGTCTTTCGTCGCGCTTCTCCTCCTTCTGTGGCCTCTGGGCGTCTCTGCCACGCCCTCAACCGCCCCCCTTGCCGACGAGGCATCATCTCTGCTGGACCGCATGACACCGGAAGAGCGCATTGGTCAGCTCTTTCTGGTTACATTCAAGGGTCGCGCTCCACTCGCCGACAGTTCGATCTATACCTTGATCACCGATCGTCACATTTCGGGAGTCTTGCTCCAGGCGCGCTCCGACAACTTCGCTGATGCTCCGGATACGATCACCGCGGCCTTTGAGTTGAATACCGAGCTGCAGAAGGCAGAGTACGACGGTTCGCGCCTAACGGTATTGGCGGACCCGACCACTGGCCTGCGGCACGAGCCGGTCTACGTACCGCTCTTCATTGGCGTCCGACAGGAGGGTGACGGTCCACCGTTCTCAGAAATCGCCGCTGGGCTGACGACGCTTCCATCCGTGATGGCCCTGGGCGCGACCTGGGACCCAGGGCTTGCGCTCGAGGCCGGTCAAGTCTCTGGCCGTGAGCTAGCGGCATTGGGGTTCAACCTCATCCTAGGACCTTCGCTCGATGTGGTTGAGGATCCGCGTCTGGGCGGGCCGACGGACCTGGGCGTACGCACATTCGGCGGCGATCCCTATTGGGTCGGTGCCATGGGTCGGGCATACGTCGAGGGCCTCCACGAAGGAGCCGGCGGCAGGCTGGCGATCGTCGCCAAACACTTCCCGGGATACGGCGGGAGTGATCGACCACTGGAGGAAGAGGTCGCCACCGTTCGCAAGTCCCTCGAAGAGCTGAAACGGCTCGAGCTCGCCCCGTTCTTTGCGGTGACCGCTTCCGCTCCTGGGGCCGATCCGGCCGTTACCGATGCGGTATTGACGTCGCATATCAAGTATGCCGGTTTTCAGGGAAACATCCGGGCGCAGACCCGGCCCATCAGCCTTGATCCTCAGGCCTTTGCCCAGTTGATGGCGCTTGAGCCGCTCTCCACCTGGCGTGCGGGGGGGGGCGTGACGGTAAGCGACTCGCTCGGGTCAAGAGCTGTCCGCCGGTTCTACGACCCGCGTGAAGAGAGTTTCAAAGGTCATCTCGTGGCGCGTGACGCCCTGCTGGCCGGCAATGATTTGCTCCTGCTTTCGGACTTCCGCAGCACCGACGATGCCGATGAAATGACGACGATCCTCGCCACTCTCTCGTTCTTTGCCCAGAAGTACCGCGAGGATCCGGTGTTCGCCCAATCGGTGGATGAGGCGGTCTTGCGCATCCTCCAGATGAAGCTGCTGTTATACGGCGGCACGTTTGATTTCGCCGACGTTGTTCCGCTCGAGGAGAGGCTTGAGGTTATTGGAACCGGCCGCGAAGTGACCCTGCAGGTCGCTCGAGCTGCGGCGACAATCCTCAGCCCATCTCCGGCAGAGATTGAAGACCGCCTCGGGGGTCCGCCTCAGCTCGGCCAGCGGATCGTGTTCTTCACCGACTCGCGCATGACGCAACAGTGCTCGACATGCCAGCCGCGGGAGGACATCGCTGTCGATGCCCTGGAGCAGACAATCCTCAGTCTTTACGGCCCGCGCGGCGCGGGTCAAGTAGGTGGCTGGAACCTGATCTCATACAGCACCGCCGACCTGGCATCGTACCTGGATGAACCGGCGGTGGGATCGTTGGGCGTGGCTCTGGCTCCGGGGGAGGAAGTTGGTGAGGCCGTGCAGTCGGCGGATTGGTTGGTGTTTCTGGTCCGGAACAGCTCGAACCCCGTCTACGGCGCCAACGCCTTGAAACTCCTGCTCGATCGCAGACCC
>MGOM01000030.1:420-4777 GCA_001797105.1 Chloroflexi bacterium RBG_19FT_COMBO_62_14 | reverse complement strand
CTACGAGCTGTATGCGAAGACGCCCCCGTTCACCGACGTGGCCGCTCGCCTTCTGTTCCTGGAGCTCTCCCCGTCGGGCGCCTCGCCGGTGAGCGTGCCTGGGACCGGTTACGACATCATCCGGGCGACCGCTCCCGATCCCAATCAGGTCATTGCTCTCAGCGTGACAGCCGCCGGGGAGGTCGGGACGGCCGAGCCCGCGACGACCCCGGCCGTGGCTGAGGAAGGTTTCGCCGTGGGCGATGTCGTGAGGGGCGTTAGCGGCGCGATCGTTGACACGCACGGACACGTGGTACCCGACGGAACACCCGTAGAGTTTGTTCTTTCCTATCAAGGGGAGAGCCTACCGATCGTGCTCAGCGCAGAGACGTCCGGCGGAGTGGCTGAAACCGAGGTCACCCTCGATGGTCTGGGGGTGCTGTCAATCACCGGCCGGAGTGATCCTGCGCGCATCTCTCAGCTCGTACAGCTCAACGTTCAGGAGGGCGTCCCGGCGTTCCCGACGGTGATTGCCCCGACGCTGGAGCCGACGGTCACAATCGAGCCGACACCAACCGCACTGGCCGTGACAGTCACGCCCGGCGAAGGTGCTCCTTCCGACACCACGCGAGATCCATTTGCCGGTATGGGGGCCGCCGATTTCATCTTGGGCATGCTGGCCGTCGCCTGGATCTCGTGGGCAGGAGGGCAGATGGCCAGCGGCCAGGATCGCGCGCGACGCAACGGGGCAGTCCCGCGGCAGGCACAGTACGCGGCTGTGGGGGGGCTCATTGGCTACAATTATCTCGCTCTAGGCTTGCCGGGGAGTCACTCGCTCTTCGGCTGGATGGGGGTACTGGCAACCCCGCTGGCATCGGCTGTCGGAGGGGGGATTGCCCTGGTTGCAGCAGATGTATGGGCTGGGAGGCGTTGGCGGGTCCTGGAGCTCCTGCTAACGAAGCGTAGCGAGGAGAGCGATCAGGACCAGTCCGGCGACGCCCCCGGCCAGGACCCTGTCGGCCAGGGTGGGGAAGAGCCGGCGGGGAGACAGGGGTGAGCTCATGCCGCCGGTGGCGGCGCTGCCCGTCTCCAAGGCCTCCAAGAATGCCGGGACATCCTGAGGCCTATCATTAGGGTGGAGGGCCATCGCCCACAGAATGGCGGCATCGATCCCCTCCGTGATGTCCGGATTGATTTGGCGGGGTGGTGATAGGGATCCAGGCTGAAGAAAGCGCTGCTTGGCTTCGGCCGGCGGGCGATTCGTGAGAAGATGGTAGAGGGTTGCCCCAAAGGCGTAGACGTCGCTCCGGGGGTCGGTGTGGCCCGCGTCGCCACCGTACTGCTCGAGTGGCGTGTACAGGGCCGTACCGCGTCCCTGGATGACGGTGATTGTCATCTCGTCGGGGACCATCGTCTTGACCAATCCGAAGTCAACCAGCTTGACCAGCCCATTTGGGGTGAGCTTCAGGTTGCCGGGCTTGATGTCTCGATGGATGACGGGGGGTTCTTGGCTGTGGAGGTACGTCAGGGCGTCACCCAGCTGGGCCCCCCAGGCAAGGACCTCCGCGGTGGGCAGGAACTCGCCCCGGCGTCGCGCGTCATCCATCAGCTTCTTAAGATCTTCTCCGGCGACAAAGTCCATCACAATATAGTCGCGCTCGCCTTCTGAGAAGAAATCAGAGACCTTTGGCAGATTCGGGTGATCAAGTCGCGCCAGGATGGACGCTTCGCGATAGAACTGATCACGCCCTTGCGATCGGAGAGTCTCCGGCAGGCCCGGATCTTGTTCAACCTCTTTAAGGGCGCATTGCCGTCCCGGCAAGCGGTTGTCTTCGGCGAGGTATATCGATCCCATCCCGCCGCGACCAATGATCTGGCGCACGATGTAGCGTTCGCGAAGGATTTGCCCCGTTTCTAGCGGAAGTGGCAAGAACTGTTCTCCCTCATGGATCCGCTCGGGGCGGGGGGCGAGACAGGCATCTTCCTCGGCGTCGCCTTCTCCCCTCGTCGGCACGGGAGCGGTCTGTCGCGCAATGGCATTATACTCTGACTTGTAGCGCGGCACCGCCGGGGGTACACGATGCACGAAAACACAGAAGACGTCCCGGTTCTGATCGCGCAGACCGGCCGGCTGCGTGGTACCCGATGGCCCCTTAACGGAGAGCAGTTCTTGATCGGGCGAGGGTCGGACTGCAACCTGATGATCGCCGATCGACAAGTCTCCCGTCATCATGCCGTACTGCGCAGGCGCTCCGAGGGCTACTGGATCGAAGACCTGGGGAGCAAGAACGGGACGCATCTGAACGGATCGCCGATTGCTGGCCCGTCGCTGCTTCAAGATGGTGACGTCATTCATGTCGCCCTTGCCGTTCAGTTGACCTATGTCGGAACCGAGGCCACGGTTCCGCTGTCGATCAGCGATGCCTCCGAGATGGGGCTGGGCAAACTTCGGATGGATCCACAGGCGCACAGAGTGTGGATAGCTAGCACAGAGCTCGATCCGCCGCTTTCGCCTCCGCAGTACCGCTTACTCTCGCTGCTCTACCACAATCCGGACCGGGTGGTCTCCCGCGAGGAGGTGGTGGCCAACGTCTGGCCGGACACCGAGATCGCTGGCGTCTCTGAGCAGGCTATCGATGCCCTTGTTCGCCGGTTGCGGAACCGCCTCGTCGAACTTGATGCGGAGGGCGACTACGTCATCACTGTGCGGGGCCACGGCTTCCGGCTGCGCAATCCGATTTAGCGCGAGCGGCGCCGGTCTGACGCGAAGCGATCCGCCGTTTCGAAACGGCGGATCGCTTCGCGTCAGAGGTGGAGATGGCGGGAATCGAACCCGCGTCCGAAAGAATAGATCAACGAGCGTCTACAAGCCTAGTCCATCGATCGTGTCTCACCGACCGGGGCTCGAGGGACAAAGCGTCCGGCCGGCCAGCCACTCAGGCCCGAGGGCCTGCCTTGAGCGTGTTACGTGGCGTCGCACGCCGCATCCCGACCATCTGTCGCCGGTCCCCTCGCTTGCCGGGAGCAGCTTGGGGCGGCGGGCCCCTCTGGGGGGCCGCGCTCAGCCACTAACGGGGTTAGGCCGCCAGTGGAAGAGCAGCGTAGCTCGTGCGATTGGCACTTGTGTGTCGCGCTGAGTTAGCGAGGTCGGCGCCTCTCGGCTTGCAGCTCGCGATCGCCCTCCTCCGTCGAAACCTATCATCCCCTCAACACAATTATAGCACGCCGGCACAATGCGCATAGCCACTCAAACCCCGAAGCCTCCAACCCTCCCATTCCTCCAACACACACGAGGCTATGCGCATACCGCGGAGGGGGAGTGTAAGACCGGTCACCAGGTAGTCACGGCGGCCGTGCGGAGCGCGGCGTCTTGTCCGAGGTGCCGGTACATGGTGACGCCGGAATAGGCTACTCCCAGAATCCCATCCTGGCTCGACCAACTCCGCCCACGGACTGAGAGACCTGCCTCGGGGGCACGGAATGGGTTGCCCGGATCAAGCTTCAGGTCGAGATCGCCGCCGGGTGAGAAGCCACGGTCGATCTCCTCCATCAGCCGACGCCCGGATTCGTAACCGAAGCCGTAGCCTTCGAAGATGATGGCATTGTGGTAGAAGAGCGGGTCGATGAAGAATACCTCGTGCCCCAGGGACGCCACGAATTCCTCGAAGGTTGTCACCGACTCCCGGAGGATGCCCAATCTGCGCCTTATCTGTCCCGGCGCGAGGCCATCCCCCAGCGCCGCCTCTTCGGCTTCGATATTCCTGAGAGATGTCCCAAAGACGGTCGGAGTCCCATCGGGCATCCGATCCACGTCATAGCGAGGGGAGCGTGGATCGTTGATGACGTACAGTAGAACACGGATCTGTCCGTTGATTGTGTCGGTAAGATGGGCGTAGAGCGTCGGATCCTGTGCTCCGAGTGCATGCCGTACGTCCAAGACGACGTCCGTGCTTCCAGCGGATGCCTGCAATCTCGCCAGAGGCCGGCCGGAGGCGTCACGCAGATCCGGCCTCAGGCCAAATACCTCCCGCAGCGCGGAAGGCACGACGCGGTAGTAGATCCCTTTCTTCTCCTCCGGGCTGAGCAGGTTGATCGCGCCAATCGAGTGGGGCTTCATGTACTCGTCTTGCGGGTGAGGGTGCGTTGGATCTCTCTGTCGGCCTCGCGCCTGGCCAGCTCGTGGCGCTTGTCGTACTGGCGTTTCCCCCGGGCGAGGGCGACCTCGACCTTGGCCCTTCCGCTCTTGAGGTAGAGTTTCGTGGGGACGAGGGTGTAGCCGCGCTGGCGAAGCTGTTCGAATACATGCTGGATTTGCTTGCGATGCAGAAGGAGCTTCCGCGGGCGTCGCGGGTCGTGGTTCTGACTGCTGGCCGGATCG
>MGOM01000030.1:0-298 GCA_001797105.1 Chloroflexi bacterium RBG_19FT_COMBO_62_14 | reverse complement strand
GAGAAAGTAGTCATGCGCCGCCTTGCGGTTGGTCGCCATGACCTTCACACCTTCGCCGGTCAATCGAGGCCTCCCGGATGCTGTTTGAGCCAATCTCTGGCAGCCGACAAAGGGGCGTCCTTACCGTCCCCCGCCACTTCCACCCGGATGTCTGGAGCTAAGCCGACGCCTTCCAACGTCCCCGCATTGGGTGTATACCACTCTGCCGACGTCACGTGCAGACTGGAGCCGTCACTCAGCGGGAGGATGACTTGGACCGATCCCTTGCCGAATGTCTGTATGCCGACCAAAGGCGCTC
>MGOM01000029.1:25166-25457 GCA_001797105.1 Chloroflexi bacterium RBG_19FT_COMBO_62_14 | reverse complement strand
TCGGAAGCGCCCGTTGACGCGCTTTGAGACGGTGGGCCTGGGCCTGGCCTTGGGGATCGGAGTGCTGACCAAGGGACCATTCTTTGTCTACGCTCCACCCCTGATGGTGTGGTTCTTCCTACCGCAGCTCAGGCGGGGTAACTTCCGCCGTGTGCTGTTCGAAGGGATTGTCCTGGCGTGTATAACGGTCTTGCTCAATGCAGGTTTCTGGTCACGGAATATAGTCACATACGGTGGCCCCTATGGTACGAGTGACTGGCTCCGGCAAAACCTCGGCATCAAGATCTCCCA
>MGOM01000029.1:13336-25154 GCA_001797105.1 Chloroflexi bacterium RBG_19FT_COMBO_62_14 | reverse complement strand
CCCACTCCCGTCGTCCTTTCGTACAACTGACCACACACGCGTGGAGGCCGGGGGCGCGCCGGGCCTCGCCAACGACGCGGGAGGAGTTGAGGCCTCCTCCGTCCGGGGGTTGGCGGCGCTTTCGCCGGCCCTCGCCGCGTACGCGAACCCGAACCGGGCGACGAGCGACACCCTGCAAGGATTTATCCCTGCTCCCCCGAGGGAAGCGACGCGCTGGTTCTCCCCAGTCAGCCAATTGAGCGATGGCGCGGCTTGGTGGATCCGGAAGATGACTCAGACGATAGCCTGGAACCTGGTTACTCCTTCGAGCGCGGTTAACTCCCTTCTGGTGCGCGGGATGCAGGCCCTTCCACCCGTCTTTGGGCTGGGGCCGGACTTTCAAGCGGAGCTGAGCCAGGCGGCTTGGAACCACGAGGACACGGCCGGGAATCCGGTCCACCTGTTCCTTGTTCCGTGGGCGTTGGCCGGGCTGATCGTGTATCGCCGGAGGATGGAATCGGCCCTTCCTATCTACTACACGCTGGTCTCGCTGGCGACGTACACGCTAGTCCCAGTTGTCATCGGCCACGGGAATTCCATCTGGGGGCTGCGCTACCAACTGCCGTTCTTCATCTTGTTGGCCCCTACCATTGCGATGGCCTTCTCTCTGCCGAGAATTCGATGGATCGCCCCCGCTGTCGCGGGAGCGTTCCTCGTTTCGAGCCTCCCCTGGGTATTCCTCAACAACACGCGTCCGATCATCGGCCTGGCTCCATGGCCCACCAGGATCGATAGCGTGTTTACGGCAGCACCGGAAGACATTTTGTTGGCGGTCGATAGCTCATCCAGGCACACCTATGCCGAGGGCGCTGAGGCGGTCAAGGCCTCGGGATGCATGGACGTCGGCTTCCGATTGAACTCTAGCGACCTTGAGTATGCATTCTGGTGGCTTCTAGACGCGCCGCAAAGCGGAGTCTACCTCGAGACGATTTACACCTTTTCGTACCTGGAGCGCTATCGAGATCTGACGTTCAAGCCTTGCGCCATTATTTGCACGATTTGTGGGGACCGAGTCCGGCTGAACGGTCTCCACCTCACGGCCAACTATGGCAAGGTCTCTGTGTTCGTCGGCCCGAATTACGTCCCCGATGAAGATGGCTAGGTGGCCAACCGGATCGGTATCGAGAGTATCGTGTTAGCTCTTCTACCTCTGATCGCATTCTTGTGTATTTGCATCGCCGCCGGAAATATCTTTCCCGGATGGGGTTGGCGCCGGGCGTTCGTCCGGTCATTTGTCGGCGTCGGCGGCTATACGATTCTGGCCAACGAAGGATTGAGTCTCATCCGGGGGATCACAATCGCCGGCCTGGCCATTGTGTGGATCTTGCCGATCCTGGCTGCCGGGATCTGGGGCGTCCGCCGGCGGCTCCGGGGCACCCCGGTCAGGGTGCCGGCCTGGGGCAACGATCTCACGCTGACAGAGTGGATCCTGGTGGTTGGGGTAGGGGCAATTGTCGTGATCACGGCCGTCGTGGCCTGGATCGCCCCGCCGAATACCTGGGACTCGCTCACCTATCATATGAGCCGTGTGGCTCATTGGGCCCAAGAGGGATCTTTGCGCCCGTACGCCACGGGGATCGAGAGACAGATTTTCATGAGCCCGGTGGCGGAGATCGGAATGCTGCAGGTATATGTCCTGGGCTCGGGCGATCGATTGGTGAACTTCGTCGAGTGGTTCGCGATGCTTGTTTCGATAGTGGCCGTCACCCTTCTGGCCAAGGACCTCGGCGCTGGTCGGCTCGGTCAGCTGTTCTCGGCCGTGTTTGTCAGTACACTGCCCATGGGCATCGCCCAGGCTTCGAGCACGATGACCGATTACGTCGTCGCAGTTTGGGCCGTGGATGTTGCCTGCGAGAGCGTGTTGATCGCTCAGGGTGCCCGGGGCAGGGCGCCGGTCATCTCTGCCTGCCTGGCCGCAGGCCTGACGATAGGCTCTAAGCCGACCGGGTTCGCCTACCTCCTGCCGCTGGCCGTGTTCATCGGAGCGGGCCTGGTGCGTCGCCGCGGACTGCGGGAGGCTGCCGTCTGGACAATCGTGGCGGTGGGAGTGGTAGGGATCCTGAACGCAGGCTATCTTTCGAGGAACATGGCAGTCTACGGCAACCTCCTCGGGCGAGAGCGGACCGTCTCACAGCATTCGAACAAGATCCTCGACTGGCGCGTCGTCATCTCGAACACCCTGCGCAACGCCAGCCTGCACGCCGGGACACCGGATGATCGGATCAATGATTGGATTTACCTCAGTTTGGCCAAAGTGCACTTTAAGCTAGGATTGGATCTGACCGAGCCGCGCACCTCGACCCACTCGGAGTTCCGTATCACGCGTCCGTCGATGAGCGAAACGCGGGCAGGGAATCCGCTGCACGCGTTGCTGATCATTGTCAGTTTTGTCCTGGCGATCGTGTTCTGGCGCAAAGTCGGGCCGATCGCGGCAGTCTATTCCATCGTCATCGCTCTCAGCTTCGTGGTTCTGAGTACCATGTTCAAGTTCACCATTTACGGCAGTCGGTACCATATGGGGTTCTTCGTCTTGTACGCCCCCCTGGCTGGATATGTGATCTGGCGAGTGTTCCCGCGCAGCCTGGTCGCTTTGATCGGGCTGGGGTTGATCCTCGCTTCGCGGCAATGGGTATTCGGGATCGATCAGCGGCCGCTGGTCCCGATGTCCAGGAGGGCTTCGCCGAGCATCCTGGAGACTTCGAGACGTGAAATGTATCTCATCGGAGGACCGCTGCAAGCCTACGAGACGATGACGGACGCCATCCTCGGCGCCCGGTGTTCGACAGTTGGAGTGATGATCTCCGGGAACTCGGCCGAGTACGTGCTCTGGGTGATGCTTGGGGCTCCCCGGAGCGACCTCGAGATAGAGTGGATCGTCGGCGGAACACCCTCCGCTCGCTATGAAGACCCAGCCTTCGAACCTTGCGCCGTGATCTGTGACATAAGTTGTGAGCAGGCTTTGGTCACGGTTCGCGGTCTTCCCTTGATCTCGGACGCCTCAGGCTACCGACTATTCATGCAACCACCGAAGACAACCGCCCCCTGATTCTGGGCCTCCCCTCGAGGACTTACACAACCGCAGTTACCGTGGCCAGAGCGCCTTGTTGAAATCGACCCGGCCTCCTCGTCCGTCCTGACCACATGGCATGTGTTCGGCGCGAAGCTCCGAGATCGATCCTGTCTCACACTTCTGCACTTGGTCCCTTCAACCAGCCCGCCAGTTGGGCCCCACTTGCCCAGACCACCACGCCGGCAAAGAGAAAGGCCGTCTGGAACGATTCCCTCGGAAAACCGCGGATGAGGTAGGCGTAGAAGTCCTCGGAGACGAAGGAGCGCAAGTAGAACAACAGCGATGACACGACTCCCGTTGAAAGGATGACCAGGTAAGCCGCCGTCAACACGGTGTCGCGGGCGAAAACCAGCTTCCTGAACCCGAAGATGGCCATGAGGAATCCTGCGGAGAAGAGAACGCCCCAAGTGGAAGGATCGAATACGAACCTCCGCAAATAGCCGAGGATCATTCGAAAGGCGTACAGGTTCAGTTCTCCAGCTCTTATCGAGGCGAACATCGCGTGGGCGGCGCCCATGGCCTGGCTACCGCTGGCGCCGTAACGTCCGTAGAACAACAACCAGATCCCTCCCAGCGCAGCGAGAGGCAGTGAGAGGTGGAGCCAGTGGATCTCGCCCTTCGAGCCCAGATACCGCGCCAGGACCAGGCTGACCAACACGGCTGCGGCGAAGAACATCCCCTCGACGATTGTCCAGCAGGCCAGCCCAAGGAGTAGACCGGCGAGGACCTGTCCGCCGCGACTGCCAGAGGCGACCGCCTCCGCTCCGACGAAGGTCGCCAGGACCAAGTAGCATGCGGTGGCGAGATTGGCGTAGCCGTTTGTGGCGTGGACAAAGAACACCGGGACAGAGGCCAGGAGCAGACAACCGGCGCTCGCCCACTCTCTGGGCACGCCCCGGCGCGTCCAAAACGCGAACGATCCGAGGACGGTTGAGATCAGGAAGAATGGGAAGATCAGTTTCGAGGCTGGGAGAGGGTCGCCGCTGAGCATCTTGAACAGCGCGACGAGCAGATGGATGTTGAACGGATAGGCCAGCCCATGGGCGCCCCAAGACCGCCCGGCGAAGACTGATCCCTCCAACGCGATTCCGTAACCCTTGATCCCCCACATCGCCACCGCGTCCCATGCAGCGTATGCCTGCCCAACCGAGATTACGCAGTCGAATAGAAGCACGAGGGCCAACAGGGCGATGAGTAGTCCCTGGGGAAGGGGGGAGTGGAAAAGCGTGGTCCCCTTGGTAGCCTCCGATTTCCAGTTTTCATGAGAAGGTCCATGGAGGGCACTCAGCCCAAACAGCCCGGCGACGGCCACCAAGTAGATCAGGGATACACTCGCCGGGGTCAAGGGGACCCCGGCCCAGGAAAGCAGGAACAGGACGTAGGTGAACGAGCCCGCCCCCAAGGGGAACGCCAGGGCGAATTGCAGTGCCCAGGAGGTGCGGCCAATCAGCAAATCGGTGATCTTCCAGCCAATTGTGATGAGGCCTGCGAGAATGGCCAGGCCTATAAGCAGCGACGTGATCATCTCGGCATTGTTCTCAACTCAGCGCGGGGCGAAGACCCCCATGCCGTCTTTGTACGGGATGAACCGCAGTGTTTTCTCTGCCAACGCCCGTGGAGGGAAGTCTGGTAGAGCCATGATAAACGTCTTGGCTCCCCCGATGCGGCGCACGCAGGCCTCGACTTCGTCCCGTCCGCAATTCTGGATGTCTCGAGGGAAGAGGTAGTATTGCATGTAGCCCACATGCGCAAAGGGCCGCAAAGGGAAGTTTGGCGGAAGGATGAGCTTACCGTCCTCAGGGACTTGTTGGCGAAGGAATGTCACGAAGCCGGCAACATCACCCCCTTGGAGCAGGGCTGAGCGTTCCCAGTCAGGCTTGAATCTGAGTTCCCAAAGTCGTTGAGCCATAGGGCCGGCAAAGCCAACGTTCGTCGTGTGGAACTGGAACGCCAAAGCGATCAGGAAGGCCGCCATGGCCAGAATCCCGAAGCGGGCAGTTCGCGGCGTTCCGGCTGAAACGTTCAACGGGCCAACTCCCTCCTACGCCGTGGGTTCGGCCAGGATGGGCGGGCGATCAGTCGATCAAGCAATGCCCCCGTCGGATTCACGGCGTGGGTTTGGCAATATTACCCCAGATCAAGATCGAGGCGGAATCCGTGAAGCGGTAGGTGCCCACTCACCTTGAGTTAGAATAGGCGCCCGAGCGTTCTTGCCTGCATTCGGATAGGCTTGAGGAGCTCGCCTTCGGATCGTCGCCCGTGACGCTGCATCTCTATAATGCCGCCAGACGGGGATTGCTTCTAAGCCTCTTAGCAGACAGAGGCCAGGGTGCCGGACCGTGCCGTCGGTGTCTGCGAGCCCTCCAGTCAATGTCGCTCAAGGCCGAGTGCTCATCCCGATCTTGGTCAAGCGGTGGTGCCTGGATACGACTGATCACGGGAGGACCGCATCCGTCCCTCGCACCGTGGCTCGACGCGACAACTTCGAATATCCGTTTGCACGAGCAACGCAGGCGACCCGCGCCATGAACCTTGCGCTCGACAAGATCTATCCCCCCTTCCGACGGGGCCGCCGGCTGGGGTTTGTGATTGATCCGTCCGTTCGCCCGGGGAGACGGTCATGCTTGGGCTCTTGCCTCCGATCTCTATCTTGACCGCAGCCTTCGCCTCTGCAGTCGCAATGCCTGGATGGGGGTGGCGCCGGGCATTCTTGCGGTCGTCGCTGGCATTGGGCGGATACATGGTCCTGGCAACCGAAGGCCTGAGCCTGCTCGGGGGTGTGACCCGCCTCGGACTGTCCCTGGTTTGGGCCCTGCCGGCGCTCCTGGCCCTGGCTTGGCTTGTGACGAGGATCCGCTCAGGAGGCCCGATCGCACTGCCTCATTGGCCTCGGCCCGACGCTCCTCTCGACTGGATGATCTTCGTCGGGCTCGGCATCATTATCGCAACGACAGCCGTCATCGCCTGGGTTTCACCCCCGAATACATGGGACTCCCTAACCTATCACATGGCGAGGGTTGCCCATTGGGCCCAGAACCACTCGCTGGCACCCTTCGCCACAGGCAACGAGCGTCAGAACTTCATGGCCCCGGCCGGCGAAATGGCGATGCTCCAGCTCTATGTTCTCGCCGGCGGCGACAGACTCGTCAATTTCGTCCAATGGTTAAGCATGCTGGGGAGTATTCTGATCGTCACGAAGATCGCCAAGGATCTCGGAGCGAGCCGGCTCGGGCAGGCCTTCTCTGCGGTCTTCGTCGCCACACTCCCGATGGGCATCGCCCAGGCTTCGAGCACGATGACCGACTATGTCGTGGCCTTCTGGATGGTGTGCTTGATGAGCGAGAGCCTCTCGCTGGCCACACACAAGCCTCACTGGATGGACCTCGTATTCATCGCCCTCGCGGCCGCCCTGGCGATCAACACCAAACCGACGGCATTGGCGTTTCTGCTGCCATTCCTGGCTTACGTGGCCATCGTCTTGTTCCGGAAGTTCCGTTTCGGTCAGGTAGCCGCGCTTTCACTGACGGCACTCGCGATCGTGTCCGTGATCAACGCCGGTTATTTTTCTCGGAACATGAGCCTGTACGGCACTCCGCTTGGTAGCAGTGAGCGCATCTCAAACCATGCAAACAACATTCTGGATTGGCGCGTGTTCGTTTCGAATGTCCTTCGGAACGCCAGCCTGCATGCGGGTACGCCCTCGCCCCATGTGAACAAAGGAATTGCGCTGACAATTGCCAAGATCCACGATTGGATCGGCCTTGGCACCACCGACCCTCGGACTTCCGCCCACCTGATCTTCCGCGTGCAGGCGCCAAGCACAAACGAGGCCAAGGCGGGAAACCCGGCGCAGGCCGCGCTGATCCTGCTGGTCTCGGTCTTGATCCTCTTGAGGCGGAAGTCTCTCAATCCAGCGGTCTTCGGGCTTGCAGCCGTCGTCGCGGGGAGTTTCCTGGTCATCAGCCTCATGTTCAAGTTCACGGTGTTCGGAAGCCGCTATCACTTGCCCTTTTTCGTTCTCTACGCGCCGGTTGCAGGGTACGTCTTGTCTGCGCTCATACCACCCAATGGCGTGAGGCTTGTCGCTCTGGGTTTGTGTTTGATCACCTGGCCGTGGCTGGTGCATCTTGACCCCCGACCGCTGGTTTCGTCGGAAAGCACCGATCAGAGTATCCTGTCCCAGCCCAGGGACGACCTGTACTTCATCCTGGACCCGAGCGCGGAGCAACCCTATCGCGAGATGGTGTCTGCCATCCAAGGCGCCAGTTGTTCATCGGTGGGGACGATGCTTTCGGGTGGGGCGGCAGAGTATCCGCTCTGGGCCATGCTCGGGGCGCCGCGCGACGATCTGGTTATCGAGGCTATCGTGGCTGGGACCGCCTCGGCCCGCTTCTCAAAGCCCGCCTTCCAGCCGTGCGCGGTCGTTTGCGATGGGAGTTGCCCCAAGGATCTAGTGGACATTCGAGGCCTGACGCGGGTGTACGGGAGTGAAGGGTATCGTCTCTATCTGAAAGAGGCAGCCCCGCCTCCGCCATGAGCAGGCCGAGCCTGATCGATTGACGTCGTAAGGAAAGTTGCAACCATCTGACGGCCGTCGTGGCAGGTGTTGCTGATACAGAACGGGATCCTCTCTTCGCCGGAAGTGAAATCGGTCGCCGAACCTGGAGCAGGTCAGCCGATATATGATTCGCGAGAAAGCCGATGCAGAAGACCATCTATGACGTCAAGCGCCATGTCCCCGGACCTGTGTGGCGGCTGATCACCGGCCCATATTGGTGGTGGTACAACCGTGCCCGCCATCGGCTGGCGGCCATCGGCAGCCCGCAGCGTCGCTCGAGCATCCGGGCAATCAAGACCTTCAGCGATCGCCATCGTGGAACACGGTGCTTCATATTGGGTAATGGCCCCAGCCTAAAGCAAACCGACCTGAGCTTGCTCAGAGACGAACTCACCTTCGGCATGAATCGGATCTACCTGTTGTTCGATGAGATCGGGTTTGCGACGTCTTACTACGTCGCCGTCAATACGCTGGTGATCGAACAGTGCGCTGATGAGATCAAGAGACTCTCGATGCCGAAGTTCATCAGCTGGCGAGGCAGGCGGTGGTTGAGAGACGATCCCGGGACCATCTTCCTTGATACCGACTATACTGCCCCCGCCACGTTCTCGACGGAGGCCAGCGGCAGGATTTTCGAGGGCTCGACAGTCACCTACGTCGCACTCCAGATGGCTTATCACATGGGCTTCGAGGAGGTGGTGCTGGTCGGGGTCGATCATAAGTTCGCTTCTCAGGGCCCGGCGAACGTCACCGTCGTTTCGAACGGCGACGATCCTGATCACTTCAGCGCAGGCTACTTCGGTAAGGGCTTCCGTTGGCAGCTCCCTGACCTGCGTGCGTCTGAAGAGGCGTACAGGCTTGCCAAGCACGCCTTCGAAGCGGCAGGAAGGCGGGTCCTGGACGCCACGATTGGCGGTAATCTCCAGATCTTCCCCAAGGTCGAGTACACCAGCCTGTTCTAACCGTCGCTGCCTTAGATCTAAGGGTTTCCTTCCCCTGGCCCTTGCGGAGCTCTTCGTCCTCTCTCCAGAGATAGGTTACTATTGCCGCAGCCTCAATAGGGCATGGATCGCGAGCCTGCGCGTGGCAGCAAGGATAGTTCGGCATGTACTTGACGGGCATGGGAGGCACAGCCCGCAGTTGTGACAAGGTGTGTCATGTGCCCACACAACAGCTCAAGATTGGGCGGTGGAAGTCCGCACCGAAATCCTGAACCTCCGGGTGTAGGCGCGATTCTTACGCCGTTTGAAGACCCCCACAAGAGAGACCGCCCCAACGATGGCTGAAGCCCTCCCGCTCGTCTCGATTGTGACACCCTCGCTAAACCAGGGTCGTTATCTGGAAACCGCGATGCGATCGGTCCTGGAGCAAGACTATCCGCGCTTGGAGTACATTGTCATCGATGGCGGGTCGACCGACGGCAGTCTCGATGTCATCCGACGATATGAAGAGCGCCTGGCATTATGGGTATCTGAGCCGGACAAGGGCCAGGCAGCCGCGATCAACCGTGGGCTGATGCAGACGAAGGGTGAGATCGTGGCCTGGTTGAATTCGGACGATGCCTATCTGCCAGGCGCGATCGCGCAGGCCGTCGCCGCGTTGGCGGAACACAGCGAAGCAGGCATGACGTATGGAGACGGCCTGATGGTTGACGCGGACATGGTCCTCTTGGACCGCCATCGCTACAAATCGCTCGGCTTGTTGGACCTATTGAGCTTCGAAGTGATCCTTCAGCCGGCAGTCTTCATGCGAAGGTCGTCCCTGGATGTGGTCGGGCTGTTGAGTCACGAGTATGACCTCATCCTCGACCATGAGCTGTGGGTCCGGATCGCCGGCCGCTATCCTCTTGTCCACATCCCCGCTTTCTGGGCTCTCGAAAGGACGCACCCTGCAGCCAAGACCATTGCCCAGGCCTCCAAGTTCGTCGCCGAAGCCGAGCGCCTGGCGGCGTGGGCTGAAAGCCCTGCGGGTTTCGAGAGACTCGTCGCCCAACATCGTCGTCGAGTACAAGCTGGCCTGAACGTTTTCGCCGCACGCAGGTTGATCGATGCTGGTCAGCACGCGCAGGCCTTCCGGCGATTGGTTCGGGCCTCCGGACAGTTCCCGCCGACAGTGGCTCGCTACTGGTACAAGGTTGTCCAGGCCGGGTTCAGCGCTCTCGGGCTGGGAGCCGCCTTCGAGTGGTACCGGAGAACCCGCCGGAGGCTGCAACATGGCCGACGACGGATCGACGTGTTCGGCCGCGTGCTGTGATGGACAAGGTGACCATCCGGCTTCTGTTCCCCGTATCGGAGGGGACCGGCGGAGGGAATGGTGAGTGAAGTGACCCACGTGAACGATGGATCGTTGCCGCTGGTGTCGATTGTTACCCCATCCTTCAATCAGGGTCGATTCCTGGAAGAGACGATTCGCTCTGTCCTGGATCAGGATTACCCAAGGATCGAGTACATTGTCATCGATGGTGGGTCCACGGACGGCAGCCAGGAGATCATTCGGCGGTTCGAGGATCGACTCACCTATTGGTCCTCGGAACCCGACCAGGGACAGACCTCGGCGGTCAACAAGGGCTTTAGTGTGGCCCAGGGTGACGTGTTTGCCTGGTTGAATTCGGATGACACTTATCTTCCGGGGGCGGTCGGTGAGGCCGTTCAATACCTGCGAGATCACCCGGCGATCGGCATGGTATACGGCCAGGCCTTCTACGTCGACGAGACGGGAGAGATCCTTGCGCCCTATCCTTCAGGGAGGACCAGTCTGCGGGGTCTCCGCCGGGGTGTCACGACCATCCCCCAGCAGGCGATGTTCTTCCGCGGCAAGCTTTGGCGCATGGTGGGTCCGCTTGATCCGACCTTCTACTACGCCATGGATTACGATCTCTGGGTGAGAATCGCTGAAGTCTCGCCGATCGCGTTGCATCCGAGTCCATGGGCCAACTTCCGTATCCATGTTTCGTCCAAGTCTCTGACGGCAGCCTACCGCTGCTGGCCGGAAATGATGCGCGTGCATTTCCGCGACGGGGGATCCGTCATCTCCGTGCTTTACTTGAAGTACTTGCTCCGCCGATTGCTCGAACCGGTGATGCCCTGGAGGATGAAGTTCCGGTTCTGGCGTTATGCGCTTGCCAACAAGAGGCAGAGCGGGTGACGCCATGTCGGATTAGTTGCGGCGGACCGCAGGTGGGGCGTATTCATGCAGACTGCGTGAGACAATGCGCGTCCTGATCCTTCACATGCGGTACTGGCCCGAGGCGACAGGCACCGGGCCTCTTGTCACAGAGCTGGCTGAAGATCTTGCGGCTGCCGGCGAAGACGTTGTGGTCGTGACGAGCGTGCCCCACTATGGACTGCCGGAAATCCCCGCCGAGTTCCGAGGAGGTTTGATACACAGGGCTCTGAAGTCGGGGGTCACCGTCTATCGCACATTGGCGCCGGTGGCCCATGTTGGGAGCGCCCTCGGGCGCGGGCTCGATTATGCCGCATATACGGTCCTGGCAAGCCTGGCCGCGATCAGTCTCGGACCTGTGGACATCATCTTGTGCGTCGCCCCGCCGGTTACGGTCGGTTTCTCAGGTTGGGTTGTCGGTTTCCTCCGGAAATGCCCCACGGTCTTCAACGCTCAAGATATCTGGCCGGACGGCCTCATCAGCATGGGGCGTATCCACAACCAAGTGCTGATTGCCGTATTAAGGCGCCTGGAACAGCTTGTCTATAGGACGTCGAATAGGATCACGGTCGTCTCAGAAGGAATGCGTAAGAATGTGCTTTCCAAAGGTGTGGCTGCCGGGCGTGTGCAGGTTATCCCGAACTGGGTGGACACCGAGCGGATCCACCCGGTCGAGGGACCGAACCCGTTTAGAAACGAGCTGGCCCTGGGCGAGAGTTTTGTTGTCTTGTTCGCCGGGAATGTCGGCTACGCCGCAGGACTCGAGTCGGTCTTGGCCGCGGCCGGGCTTCTGCGAGGCGAGCCTCGCATATGCTTTCTGATCGTCGGGGAAGGCAGCGCCAAAGCGGATCTGCTGAGAGCGGCGGAGAGGGAAGGCCTGACGAACGTGCGATTTCTGCCTACCCAGCCGAGCGGGATCCTTTCAAATGTCCTGGGGGCGGGGGATGTGGGCCTGGTTCCTCTCAGGGAGGGGATGGGGGCCGTGAGCG
>MGOM01000029.1:12935-13243 GCA_001797105.1 Chloroflexi bacterium RBG_19FT_COMBO_62_14 | reverse complement strand
CCGGCCGAGGAGCCTCAAGCGCTGGCGGAGGCCGTGCTGAGACTGGCCGGCGAGCCGGATAGGCTGAAGGAGTACGGGCGGAACGCCAGATCCTATGTCGTCGAACGCTATTCGCGGGCGATCATGACGTCCCGCTACCGCAAGCTCCTGGGCGAGGTGATCGAGGCGGGCAAGCGAACGAGTAAACCATAATCGATCGTGTCTCGAGCGCGGCCATCCTTGTCCCGGGTAGGATGCCCTTCAACATCGGCTCCTCGGAAGCACTACTGGGTGTCGGGTGTTGGTTGTACATAGCCGAAACACGGCTT
>MGOM01000029.1:10345-12917 GCA_001797105.1 Chloroflexi bacterium RBG_19FT_COMBO_62_14 | reverse complement strand
CGAGGAGAGCCCAAGCGCGATGACCTGTCTGTTGGAATGACATGGTCGGGCGCGCCGGCGGAGGGGGCGTTGATCGCGGCTGGAGTGGGCGAGCGCGCATCGCGGTCCCTGCCAGAGAAATTGCCAGCCACGGCCAGCGAATCCGATCGGGCATAGAATGGGCGTTAGTTCCGCGCGGCGTAGCCGATCCTACAACTCGCTCGCGCGCCCTGGCGCCGTGGTTCCATAGAAGGAGTGCTCATGTCCCTACCGGCAACTTCCGACTCCCCTCGGACAAGCCGGATTGTCGTCTTGATCCCCTGCCTCAACGAGGAAGGCACGATCGCCAAAGTCGTGCAGGACTTCCGCGCTCAACTCCCTGAAGCGGAGGTCATCGTGTTCGACAACGGCTCGAGCGACAGGACAGTGGAGCTCGCGTTGGGGGCAGGCGCCGTCCTGATGTCGGAGAAACGTCGTGGTAAAGGGCATGTCGTCCAGGCGATGTTTCAGGAGGTCGAGGCCGATGTCTATGTCATGGTGGACGGAGACGATACCTATCCCGCAAATCGAGTCAAGGCTCTGATTGCACCCGTGCTGCAGGGAGAGGCTGACATGTCGATCGGGTCTCGCATGATGGCGGAGAGCCGCAGCGCGATGAGCCCGATGAGCCGGCTCGGCAACAACTTCTTCAGAATCGTGATCAACTGGATTTTCAGAACGCGCCTGACGGATATCCTCAGCGGCTACCGCTGTCTGGGTCACGCCCTGGTCAAGAGTCTGCCTCTGTTTGTCAAAGGATTCGAGGTGGAGGCGGAGATCACGATCAAGTCACTTGAACGAGGCTTCCGGCTGATCGAAGTACCCGTTGATTTGCGTTCTCGACAGGAAGGCAGCTTCTCCAAAATAAGGGCGCTGCGCGATGGTCTGAGCATCCTCGGGACGATTTTCTCCTTGTTCCGAGACTACAAACCCCTGACATTCTTCGGCAGCGTCGGGATCGTCTTCGTCGCTCTGGGACTGGCCCCGGGGGTGTACGCTCTTCTGTCCAGCTCCGACAACTCCCAGCCATTCTCGATCCTTCTAGGGATCCTGGCGGTTGGCCTCGACCTGATAGGGGTATTGCTTGTCGCTGTTGGGCTCATCCTGCATACGGTCAACCGTCGCTTCCAAGAGCTTGAGCATCTCATGCGGCTTGTCGGCCCGCGACCCGACGGGGCAGGGCATTAGTCATGTTTCTCGTCCTCGTGCCGGTTCTGGCATTCGTATGTGTGCTGTTGTACCTGGGGAATCGCTGGTCCTTCGAGAACACGCGTCTCCTGCTCCTGCGTTCGTCTGTGACCTTTGGCGCCTATCTGGTGTTGCTGATAGAAGCTCTCAGCCCCTTCAAGGCGGTGACCCGGCTGGGGCTGGGCCTGGGGTGGCTGCTGCCGGTTGCAGGCCTGAGTATGTGGGCCTGGCGCAGGCAGCGCCTGGGAAGCCCGCTCCGACTCCCGGTGATCGAGCTCCCCAAGAGATGGGGCGACTGGTGTCTATTGGCGGGGGTTGTATTCGTGCTCGCGATCACGGCCGGCGTGGCCTGGTTGTCGCCCCCGCAGACCTGGGACTCGCTCACCTACCACATGAGCCGCGTGGCGCACTGGGCGCAGAACGCCTCCGTCTGGCACTATGCCACAGGGATCAATCGCCAGACCAGCATGAGCCCCGGTGCCGAGACGATCACTCTCAACTTCTATGTACTCTCTGCCAGTGACCGGCTGGCGACGTTTACCCAGTGGTTCGCCATGATTGGCAGCCTCGTGGCCGTGTCCGTGGGAGCGCAACTCCTCGGTGCGCGATCAGCCGGTCAGTGGCTGGCAACCTTTTTCGCGCTCACCCTCCCGATCGGGATCGTGGAATCGTCGAGCACGATCAATGACTATGTCGTGGCCTTCTGGGTTCTGTGTGCAGTTGTCGAGGTCCTCCGCTATCTTCGGTCGGATGAGCCGCGGGCGCTGTTCTTTGTCGCCCTGGCTGTAGCGTTGTCGATGCTGACTAAGCCAATCGCCGCACCGTATCTGGCACCCTTCCTCGTCTGGCTGGCCATTGTTGTCCTGCGCAGGATGGGTGCGATCAACGGACTGAAGTGGGCGGGTGTTGGTTTCCTGGCCGTGGCTCTGATCAACGGCGGATACCTTGCGCGGAACTTGATCACATACGGTGCTGTATCCAATCCGGCCGACTTTGCCGCGCACTCCAATCAGCTTCGCACGCCGCAGGGGGTGGCGTCTGTTCTGATCAAGAATGCTGGCCTGCAAGTCGGTCTACCTGAGTTCTTCAAGGTGAACCCGACTCTGAGCAAGGTCGTCATCAAGGCCCACTTGTTGCTCGGCTTGGAGATCGACGATCCGCGCACGACCGGTGACGGAGAGTTCCGGATTGCTCCGCCCGCAACCCAGGAAGACAGGACATCCAATCCCTACCACTTCTACCTGATCATGGCCACTTTTCCCGCGACCTTGCTCGTGTGGAGGCGAGTCGGCTGGCAGGCGGTCCTCTTCACGGTGCTGTCAGGCGTCACGTTGGTTCTCTTTAGTTACCTCTTCACGTGGCACAT
>MGOM01000029.1:8492-10324 GCA_001797105.1 Chloroflexi bacterium RBG_19FT_COMBO_62_14 | reverse complement strand
GCCTTTCTTCCTCCTCCTTGCGCCGGCCGTCGGGGTTGTCTGGGGCGCGTTCGAGCAGCTCCCGGTCGGATACCTCTTCGCCGCGCTCCTCCTGCTGGCTTCGCGACCGTGGCTTGTCAGTATCGACTCCCGCCCGCTGATCCCCGTGGAACGACACTCGACGGTCGACAGTATCCTCATAGAACCGCGAGCGAGGCTTTATTTCGCCAACGCCCTTGGTCTGTATGATTCCTTCCGTGATCTGGCGAGCTACATCGAGGGCAAACAGTGTTCTGCGGTCGGGGTTATGCTGAGCGGAGACGACCCCGAGTATTTGTTGTGGGAGCTGATGCGGGCACCCCGCCCCGACCTGCAGATAGAATGGATCGTCCGAAGCAGGACCGACAGATACTCAGTGCCGAACTTCACTCCATGTGCGGTGGTATGCAACGGGTGCAAAGAGGCCTCTATCCGTGGATTGGACGAGGTTACTGAGTACGGAAGATTACGCCTCTACACGCAGAGATGATCCCGGCAAGACGAGGGCAGGGGCCACGAGTGAGTTCGGGTGTTCCTTTTCCTTCCAGTCAGAGAGTAGGGCCGGCCGGTCGCGGCCGATACCTGCCTGGGCTGAGAAGAGGCCTTGTCCATGGGCCGGGCGACCCGAGGCGACCATCATGACGTTGCACTGATGACACCCAGCGAAGATATCGCCCCAACCAGGCTGCTCCGGTTGCTCCTGGTTGGCTGGAAGTGGATCATTCTCGGCGCCTTCGTCGGCGCCGGCCTTGGTTGGGGCATGACCTTCATCAGAACGCCGCGCTACGAGGCCTCGGCCGTGCTCAGCATCGGCTTCGACTATGCGCGCGTCAACGAGATGGACGATCCGGTTACGAACTACGTCGTTCTTCGCGTACGCGATCTGCTGCTGTCGGATGAGACGATGCAGAGAGCCGTGGATACCCTGGGTGAGACTCCCGGCCTGGCCCAGATCCCCTCCGATCCTGTGGGCCTGAGGAGTCAGATCCGGCTTGCCGAAGAAGACAGCCGTTGGGAACTGGTGAGTTGGGCGTCGACCCCAGAGGCGGCGGCGGCGATCGCTAATTCATGGGCCGAGAGCGCGTTGGTATCTCTGGCGCAGGCGATGCTGCACGCGATCCGCGCGGCTGATCTGGAAGCGGCGGTCTATCGTGCCGGGTGCAAGTTGACGGAAGATCCAGCTGCGCCCGGCCAGGTCATCTGGCTCTGCACACTCTCCGACGGCTCTGTCGACCCCGATACACTTCCGGTTGCGCTCCTGGAAGAGACCACCCTGAGCAGAGGTCTATTGCCGGCGATGTCGTTCTCCCTCCTCCAGCGTGCGGAGCCTCCGGCCGCTCCGGTGGTGTGGGGGCGCGGGACCCTCATCCTGGCCGGTACATTGCTCGGGATGTGGGTCAGCATACTGGCGTTGCTAGTCCGGCGGGACCCCGTGGGCGGCCAGCTCCCGTCGTCGCCGGCGGCCCAGTCAGAGGCAAGCGACGGTGAGTAACCAGGATAGCCGAGTGTGCCGGAAGGGCGGGATGCCCAATCCGAGTCTACTGGGCACGGTTCGTTTATGCATCACGTCCCCGATGGCTCCGGCCGCCGCGCCTCCCACGCGGCGCGCGCTTCGTGCCCCCTCAGTTATCTGCCTGTCCGAACCTTGATGGTGTCTTTGAACCTCACTCAGCCGCGCCGAAGCGGATTGCATTGGGGCATCGTCTGGGGGCTGTGGATCTTGCTGTTGGTCTCCGTCCCCGTCACCAGTGCCCCCCAGGTCGCGGCCTTCCTTGGCGAGAATACTGTGAACCCGCTGGCGCTGATCCCACTGG
>MGOM01000029.1:8115-8413 GCA_001797105.1 Chloroflexi bacterium RBG_19FT_COMBO_62_14 | reverse complement strand
TCCGGTCTGGCGGCGGCCGCGCTGCCGATCTATCCTCTCAAAGGCCAGGACATGATCTCGCGCGAGGTCAGAGCGTTCGTGACGATCGCCATCAGCCTCGGTTTCTACTGGAGCGCCACCGTCATCCCCTCGACAGACCGAGATCTCACTGCAAGTCTGCGCGCCATTTATCTCGGGGGGATATTGATGCTCACCTGGTCGACGGTTCAGGCCTGGGTCTATCTGAGTGGGCGGCCAGGTGTCCCGCTTTGGCTCACGAACCTGCATCATGTTCTGTCGAGTCGCGACCCCTTGGCCA
>MGOM01000029.1:7733-8055 GCA_001797105.1 Chloroflexi bacterium RBG_19FT_COMBO_62_14 | reverse complement strand
ATCTGCCGTTGTGGCTGGGAAGCGTGCTCCGGCGTTTCTCCGTCTTCACGAGGGCGAGGGGAATTCTTTCGGTCGAGCTGATGCTTCTTGGTTGGGGAATGGGGATCCTCCTCCTGACACGCTCGCGGATAAGCCTACTGAGTCTCTTGCTGGTCGGGCTCGTCATCTATAGCGTGGGAGCATGGCGTGCGGCGGGGTGGCTGATCAGTAAGGCGGCGGGGAGGATTCGCGCATTTCAGACCGAACGTTGGAGACGCGGCCTGCGCGCGCTCTTCGAGGCGATTGCCTTGTGTGTCCTTGTCGCCGCGATCGGCGGAGGGGT
>MGOM01000029.1:0-7718 GCA_001797105.1 Chloroflexi bacterium RBG_19FT_COMBO_62_14 | reverse complement strand
GGTGGATCGACGTTTGCGCCACTTGCTCACGCTGCCGGACCTGATCAGTGAGATCCGCCACTACTATCCGGGGGTCGTCGGATACGAGGTGGCGAACCGGCTGGCGTTCGCTGAGCGGGTGATCTACTGGGCGGACGGTTTCAGGGTGTTCGAGCAGTACCCGATCCTGGGTGTGGGTCCGGGGAACGCAGGCTTTTTCTTCGAACAGAGCCTTCCCGACTACGGACGCGGGCTGACAGAGATCGTCGGCATCCTGCGGCCGTTGAATCCGACCTTCCCCAATGTCAAGAATCTATGGGTGCGTCTGTTGGCCGAGACGGGCGTTGGTGGTTTTTCCGCTTTCGTCGTGTGGCTCGGTCTGCTGGCGCTGGCCGGGTGGAGGGTGTGGAGGAACGGCAGCCCCACCCGCCAGGTGATTGGGCTGGCAGGCTTGCTGGCTCTTCTGGCACAAGTAGGGGAGGGTTTCAGCCTGGACAGCTTCGCGCTTCCCCAGCTTTGGGTGATACTGGGGTTATTAACGGCCGCCGTCTGGCGAAGGTCCTGAGCGAGGCGTCAAGCGGGCCGCAACGCCGACGGGTGTCGAGAGGCCGTGTGGTAGAATCTGACCTTGCCTCCGAATTTCCTTGTGGTCGACTCGCATCTGGATAGGCACCCCGGATCATGGATGGCCCGATGCCGTCGTAATTCCGTGGATGGCGCGTGATCAATCGATTAGCCGACCTCTTCCCAGCGATGTTGCTGGCCGCCTCGACCGCGCTGATCGTTGCGCCCCTGATCATTCGTGTCCTGCCCTCGCTGGGGTTGGTCGATCTCCCCGGCTCAGCTCCACACAAGCAACATCTGACCCCCACACCTCTGGCGGGCGGCCCGATCCTGGCGCTGTCTCTGACCATCTGCTATGCCGCCCTCAGGCTCCCCATCAATCGAGAGGTGATCGGGATCCTGGTCGGTTCAGGGCTGATGGTGCTGTGGGGCATTGCCGACGACCGTTTAGGCCTGGGACCGCTGCGGAAGCTCGTCGGTCAGTTGCTGGCAACGGCTGTCCTGGTGTACTTCGGTGTGCAGGTTCGCATTCTGCGGATTGCCTGGCTGGACCTGCTGCTAACGACACTGTGGATCGTCGGGATCACGAATGCCTTCAACTTCGTGGATAGCATGGATGGCCTGGCGCTGGGCTTGGCCGGCATCGCGGCCGCATTCTTCATGCTCGTCACGATCGACTCGGCGCAGCCCATCCTGGCGGCGTTGTCGGCAGTTGTCTTTGGGGCAACGATCGGCGCATACTTCTTCAACGCCGCGCCGGCGCGCATGTTCCTTGGCGACTCGGGCTCCCAGCTCCTCGGATTCCTCCTGGCGGCAATCGGGATCGCCTATACTCCGGCCAGTGCCGGTCTGCCGCAAGGGGTGACGTGGTTTACGCCGATCCTCGTCCTCGGGGTTCCGATCTTCGACATGACTCTCGTGGTCGCCTCGCGCATCCGCGGTCGACGACCAGTCTATCGGGCGAATCGCGATCATACCTTCCACCGATTGCTCGCGATCGGCCTGGACGTTACGCGCTCGGTGCTGGCAATGCAACTGACGGCTATCATGCTCGGGTTAGTGGCCTTCATCGCCCTGGATGCGAACGTACTTGAAGCCAACATCATGTTTGGGATAATCGCCATGATCGGGCTTGCCCTGATCGGCTATGTCCAACGGATCGACCTCGCTCAGGCACATACGCAGACGGGGGAGTGACAAGCCCGGCCCCGCCTTTCCGGGCCAGAGAGGTTGTGTTGTCTCTGACAGTCAAGACGTCCGGAAGAGAGATGGCGCCCTCGGTCTCAACGAACCGCCTATCCGACAAGGACAAGCCCCACAACCGGCAGACGCCGAGGTGGGTGCCCGATGGAACAGGATGCTCTGAGCCGTGAAACTGATTATCCAGATCCCGTGCTTCAATGAAGCGGACACGCTGCCCCTGACATTGGCTGATCTCCCGCGCCAACTCGAAGGGTTCGATTCCATCGAAGTTCTGGTTATCGACGACGGAAGCGTCGACGGCACTTCGGAGATTGCCCGGCAGCTTGGTGTCGATCACGTCGTCAGAGTCCCGCAGAATCGGGGCCTGGCCCACGCCTTCGGGCTCGGGATCCAGACCGCGCTCGAACTGGGGGCGGATGTCATCGTCAATACAGACGGTGACAACCAATACCCTGGCGGAGAGATCCAGCGGCTGGTGGAGCCGATCCTGGCCGGGGCGGCCGACATGGTGATCGGTGACCGGCAGGTGATGAAGGTCAAGCACTTCTCGGCCACGAAGAAGGTGCTTCAGAGGGCGGGAAGTTCGGTGGTCCAATGGGCGGCAGGGACGAGAGTGCCGGATGCAACGAGCGGTTTCAGGGCCCTCTCCAAAGAGGCGGCCCTGCATCTCGTCATCTTCTCGAATTACACCTACACTTTGGAGACGATCATCCAGGCTGGGAAGAAGGGACTGGTGGTGACTTCGGTTCCGATCAAGACGAATGAGCAGCTCCGCGAATCCCGGCTCATCCGGAGCACACCCCGCTACGTACTCAGCTCGGCGGGCACGATCCTGCGCATCTTCTTGATGTACGAGCCCTTGAGGGTTTTCCTCACGCTCGGGGCGCTCCTCGCGGCGGGCGGTCTGGTCCTCTTCGTGCGCTTTCTGTATTTCTTTCTCATCGGTCAGGGCCAGGGCCACATCCAGTCGCTGATCACCGCTTCAATCCTCATCTTCCTCGGGTTCCAGACCTTCCTGCTCGGCCTGCTGGCCGACCTCATCGCCCGGAACCGCAAGATCATGGAAGAGATCAGCTATCGGATCCGGAGGGGTGGACTTCACGAAGAGCCCACCACGCCGGGCCCAGCGCGTGCTTCGGTCAGCTCCGCCCGTGGGGCCAAGACCCGAAGGCGGTCATGACATGCTGGAAATGCTTCACCTCGACTGCCATCCGGGTAACCCCAACCACGGCTCGCTTGGCGAGTCTGCTTATGCTGCGTGTTCCTCCCGGTGCCGCCCGGAGGGTAGGGGGCTGAGCGGGATCTCCCCGCGATCGGTCCACGGATGACCCAATCGATGGCTGAGCCCTTCTTCATCGTCGGCTGCGGCCGCAGCGGGACGACCCTCCTGCGCACGCTGCTGAACAGCCACCCTGCTATTGGTATCCCACAGGAATCGCTTTTCATCATCGACTACCTGAGAGTCGGCCAGCGTATGGACCTGGCGCAGCTCAAGCGTATGCTGATGCAGGAGCCTGAGATCGAAGAGTGGGGGATCCATCCAGTGATCGAGGACCTGGATGGGTGCCAGACAATCGCCGAAGCGATCGACCGCTTGCACAGGCTCTACCTTGCGCCACATGGAAAGCAGCGCTGGGGCCAGAAAACCCCGCGTTTCGTGCGCTCGGTTGGGTTGATCCTCGAGCATTTTCCCGGCTCTCGTTTCATCCACCTCGTCCGTGACCCTCGGGCTGTGGTCAGCTCTTTGATCACTTCGGACGTCCACCGCAGCAACGCTTACTATGCCGCTCATCGCTGGGCCAAGGACGTCGGGTTCGGGCTGGCGGCTGAAGAGACGTACCCCAGCCAGGTGCGGCGGATCCGCTACGAAGACCTGGTTACGCAGGTCGAAACGACATTGGTCTCGATCTCCGATTTCCTGGAATTCGAGTATGACCCGAGAATGTTGAGCGTCGCACCGCAGAGCTCATCGGAGTACTCCAGGTTCTACGCCGCGATCCATGCCAATCTAATCCTCCAACCTACCGACCGTTTCATCGACAAGTGGAGAGAGCGACTGGACGACGAAGAAACTGCCCTGGTGGAGAGTCTCAGCGGGGATTTCATGGAGCGACTGGGATATACCCGCACAATCCAGGGCTCACCTGAGCCGTTGGTGGGGCTATTTTGGGCGCGTTTGAGTCGCGCCGTTGGATTGGCCAGACAGGCGACCCAATACCTGCGCTTCCGAAGGCGCTACCTGTTCCACTTGATCGGGAGGAAATGGCGATTGGGTCTTCTGCGCGATTTCGTCAGGGATGTGAACTACTGAGCCAACCGGAGACTGGCCCGAATCCGCCGGAGCGGCGATCCGCCAGAAGGGCGGGGCTGCACCTCGTGCATGCGACCTCGTCGAAACCAGGGTGGAAAGTGCACAACAGGGTTGAACCGTCTTCAAAGCCTGAGAGCCATGGTCTGAACCGTGGGCTGCGCGAAACCATGATTGATCCGAGTATCGTCATGCCGTTGGTCTGTCCACAGGCACATGCGCGATGAGAAGTTCCGCCGTCGCCATCTCTGGCCTTGTCCGCGCCAAGTCCGCCCCGATCCTGGCAATCGTTCTGGTGAATGTCCTAGTCGGGCTAGTGATTACTCCACACTATGGTGTGTCATGGGATGAATACGGCGATTTCAAATACGGCGAGGATTCGCTTCAGGCGTATGTGGCCCCGGATAAGTTGCTCTCCCATGGCGACCGTGATTACTATGGTCCTTTCTATCTCATGGTGGCCTCGGTCTCATCGGACATCCTCCGTCATCTGCGATCCGGTTGGGTGCTCACGGACGGGAGGCATTTCTCGAATTTCCTCACTTTCCAGATCGGTGTCACCTTTTTCTATCTCCTTGCCAGAAGGTATGTGAGTAGATTCTCCGCCCTGGCGGTCACGCTGTTATTCAACTTCCAGCCTCTCCTATTCGGGTACGGGTTCGTCAACGAGAAGGACGTACCGTTTATGGCGTTCTTCACTGCCGCAGTCGTGGTCGGCTTGATCGCCGTCTCGCACTGGAACCGGGGAACGGCGTCGGATGGGGGAACTGAGGCGAGGCAGTCGGGCGTCAGCGATGTTGGCCTCTGGCATTCCTTTGTCGAGGACTTTCGACAGGCCCCGGGCGCGCTCAAGGCCCTGCTTATCCTCGAGCTCCTTCTCGGCGCCTTAGTCGCGTTCGATGTAGCTGAGGGCCTCGTCATCCTTCCATGGATTCAATCGATCGTGGGTGACGCATATCTGGGTCGGGCCTGGGAACCGATCAATCGGGCCTTTCGCCTCATGGCTCAAGACGCCTACAAGACACCGGTCAGCCTATATGTCGAGAAAGCCAGAATAACGTATATGTGGCTGAGACTGCCGATCGTTTTGCTTGCCTTCGCTCCTGCCATGGTGACAAGCCGGAGACTCGTCGCGAGAACGATCGACTCACTTGGGCGGGATTGGATCCGCGCTCGGCTTCTGCTACTGGCGGCCGGCGTGACGCTGGGTCTGTGTACCTCGGTCAGGGTGGCTGGGCCTTTCGCCGGAGCTCTGGTGAGTCTGGCTTTCCTTGCAAGGTGGCGTCGCAAGGCGACATGGCCGCTGTTGGCCTACTGGGCCGTCGGTGGACTAACTACGTACGCGACCTGGCCTTCTCTATGGGCGAATCCACTTTTGCGGTTTTGGCAGGCCGCTCGCCTCATGACCCACTTCAGCGCCCACCCGGTGCTGTACAATGGACAGTCCCTCTCGGCCAGGACGCTGCCCTGGCACTACCTCCCGAGCCTTCTCAGCCTCCAACTCACAGAGCCTGCAGTCGTGCTCGGCGTATTGGGTGCGGGCCTGTCGGCGATGGCGTTTGCCCGCCGGCGGGAGACGCGAATGGACTTGGCCCTCCTTGGGATTTGGATCGGGGTTCCGGCGGGGGCCGTGATCCTTTTGCGCACACCGCTCTACGACAATATCCGCCAGATGCTCTTCATCTTGCCGGCCCTATTTGTCTTGGCGGGGATCGGAGTGGAGAAGGTCCTGGGTATGCTGAGAGGGGTCGGCCTCAAGGGAATCGGCGTATGTTTGGCATTGCTCCCGGGCCTGGCGGCGATCGTTGCCTTGCATCCCTATGAGACGATCTACTACAACGCGATCGTCGGCGGCGTGGATGGGGCGGTCGGGCGCTACGAGATCGATCCCTGGTGCACTTCATACAGGGAGGCCGCCGAATTCGTCAATCGGGTTGCACCATCCGGCGCAAGTGTCGCCGTCCTGGGGCCGGACAATGCCGGAGTAGCCACTTTCGCCAGGGAGGATCTTGTTTTGATCAACGCCGCGGACAAGGACATCATTCCCGACTTCGCCATCGGCTGCATGAAGGGTTTTGTCGCCCCAGGGTTCTACCCAAGTCTGGACACAGTCACGGAGATTCGGCGCGGGAAGGCAGTCCTGGCAGTGGTAAAACAGGCCCGTTGACGGCCCGCCACCTGATCCCACGGGCCTGTTGGAGCGCGGTCCGTCCCGGGTCATGTGGAAACCCCCGCACGGGAGGGGTAGGATAGACATTTCTGGAGGGTTTGCTTTGGCTGCGCGTCGAATCTGGAGTCGACCGCTCAAGCAAGGGCTGCAGGCCGCTCTGGTGGCTGCCGCCCTGTTTCTGTTGGGCCGGTATGTTTACTTCCGATGGCGGGATGTGAGCGATGTTGAATTCACGTTCCTGGTTGGGCCGCTTCTGGTCTCGCTCTTGCTGCTCGCCGGGTTCTACTACGGATACAGTCAGAGTTGGCAGCGGATGCTTAACTGGATCACAGATGAGGCCTTCGCTGTCGATCGTCTAACCCTGCACAGAGTCTTCTTCTTTTCGTTTGTTTCACGCTACCTGCCAGCCGGGAACGTCCTGCAGCTAAGCGGACGCGTGGAACTGCTCAAGCGCGAAGGTGGAAGGCGGAAGGTCGGCATCCAGAGCCTGTATTATGAGCAGCTCTATCTCATCGGAGCCGCGGGCCTCTGGGCCTGGCTGGTGCTGATCGCTAGCCCCGTTCCCTGGGTCCCTGCCTGGCTTACAGGTTTGAGCCTTCCCGGAGTGGGGATTGGCCTTCTACTGTGCTTGCTGATGCTCACAGCTCCTGAGGCTGTGTTGCGCGTCGGAGGGAAAGTCTTGCCTTCTTTCTCCGCGCGACTGAGCGGGATCGTCATCCCTCCCCTCAGCCTGATCCGAAGAGTTGAGCTCCTGGCGCGGTTTCTGATCGTCAATGTGGCCCAGGGTGGCGCCGCTTACTTCGTTCTATGGTCGATCTATCCCAAGATCCTTTCCATGCCGGGCATGTTCCTGGTAGCGGCGGCGGCCTACCCGCTAAGCCGGGTTGCCGGGCAATTGGCTGTAGTCGTGCCCGGAGGGATAGGTGTGCGCGAGGGTGTCTTTGCCGTTCTCCTGGGGCCATTCCTCCCAGTACAAGCGATCATCCTGAGTGCGGCGATCATCAGGCTTGTTTCTGTTTTGATGGAACTCGCCATTGTCGCGTTTCTCTATGCCCTGGGCAGGCTGCATCCAATGGCCGGCGATCCGGACCAGAATGCGGTCTAGTTCATCCGCGTATCGCTGTCGGCGCGCCGACGAGCCCGACCATGCGCCAACATCACATCTCATCTCATGCGAGGCAGGTCGAGTGTGGCTTCTTCAACTACTTCGACCCCAGGGCAATACCCCGATGGATAGATCGGCTTTAGTCAGCGAGTATCCGAGCGGAGTTGCCGGACTTAGAGTCGGTCAAAACCCGGGCCTGACGATCGCGGGTATGTCGCGATGAAACTGGCATGACCTGGTCCCTGGTTTCGGGCGTGGTGTATGCGAGCATAAGCGGTCTGGGCGTTCTCCAGATCGCTTACTCCCTTCATCGGTTGCTTAGATCGGACCGATCGTCCCTGAACGCAGTCTCATTCGTTTTCTTGCTCATGTTCAGCGCGACCGGAGTG
>MGOM01000028.1:28109-31849 GCA_001797105.1 Chloroflexi bacterium RBG_19FT_COMBO_62_14 | reverse complement strand
GAAGTTCGCCATACGCGAGGGCGGATTGACGGTCGGCGCCGGCGTCATCACGGAGATCCTGGAGTAATCTTAGAAGGGAAACTGCGGGGAACGATCGACCGCAGGCAAAGGCCATGGCGAAGAAAGATGTCCGACCGGTGATCACCCTGGAATGCACCGAATGCCAGGAGCGGAACTATACGACGGAGAAAAACCGGCGTAATGATCCGAGTCGTATCGAGCTGAAGAAATTCTGCCCGCGGTGCCGGCATCACACCCTGCACCGTGAGACGAAGTAGGCGCGGCGGGGCGCCATAGATAGGCCAGTAGCTCAATTGGGTAGAGCACCGCTCTCCAAAAGCGGGGGTTGTGGGTTCAAGTCCTGCCTGGCCTGCCTTATTGAGAAACGACGCCGGTCGTTCACGGCGTCGTTTGATCCCGTGGAGGGAATAGGGTGGCAAAAGCCCAGGTCACACGCAGATCGAACTTGATCGCGCGCGTTTCGCGTGAGACAGTCGGCGAATTGCGCAAAGTGAATTGGCCCACCCGGGAAGAGGCGACCCAGTTGACGATCATCGTCCTGGCTGTGCTGGCCGGCAGCGCTTTGTTTCTGGGAGCTCTCGATTACCTTTTCACCAGCCTGTTCCGGCTTCTTGTTGGCGCCTCTTGAGTTGGGTAAGATCATGACCGAGGACGACGAGATCAAAGACAACGGAGCCGCAGAAGAAATGAGCGTCTTCCCGGATTCCTCCGGCGACGAAGGAGGAGTATCCCTTCCGGCCGCCGTCGAGGCCGATGCGGCCTTGGAGGCACCGGACGAAATTTCCGAAGCGGCCGGGGGCCAGGCGGGCAGCGGCCAACCTGCGGGCGTATCCGAAGAAATAGAGGCGGTAGCTTCGGAGGCGTCGGTCGAAGCTCTTATGTCGGATGACACGGTGGGACCGGCTACCCCCGGGTTCGGCGGCGAGACACAAATGCCGGAGTCCAGGGACGTCGCGCCAGTTCCCGAGCCCTATCATGTCGCGGATGCTTCGAACCAAGAAGAACCGGTCGGCTTCACGGAGCAGGCGGCTCTGGAGGTCTCTGAGGCGGTCGCCGTCGAAGGGGCTGTCGAGGTCTCGGAGCCCGGCCTGTCGGAGAGCCCAGAAGTCGCCCAGGAACCGACCGAGGTCGCCGGAAAGCTCGAAGCCTCGGCGGTCGAGGGTCCGCCCTCCGAGATGCCGGAGATGACTGCGCTCCTCAGGGAACCTCCGTCTGAAGTCCGCCAGGTTGAGGCGAAGACGGCCGAGCCGGAGGCTTCGGCCGTGACTGAGACGATGGGGGTAGAAGACGACGATCGTCATTGGTACGTCGTTCATTGTTACTCGGGCTATGAGAACAAGGTGCGTCACAATCTCGAGCAGCGGATCGAGAGTATGGGGATGAAAGACAAGATCTTCGATGTCGTCGTGCCGACGGAGGAGGAGATCGAGGTCAAGGAGGGGAAGCGTCGAACCGTTGAGCGGCGTGTCTTCCCCGGGTATATCCTGGTTCAGATGATCATGACGGAAGAGTCATGGTATGTTGTCCGGAATACCCCCGGCGTCACCGGGTTTGTCGGGATGGGAAATGAGCCGACGGCGCTCAGGCCGGAGGAGGTGGCTCAGATCATCCGACGCATGGAGGCAGAGGCGCCCAGGGTGAAAGTGACCTACAAGATCGACCAGAAAGTCAGGATCATCGATGGGCCGTTCAATGACTTCATAGGAACCGTTGATTACATCGACATGGAGAGGGCCAAAGTGCGGGTCATGGTCTCGTTCTTTGGCCGGGAGACCCCGGTCGAGCTGGATTTTCTGCAGGTCGAGAAGGCGTGATAGGCTGTCAGCCTTCAGCCGTCGGCTTACAGAAAGATCGCCAAATCGTTTATGCCGCAGGACGCGGGCTGTACGCTGAGAACTGAAAGCTGAACGCTGAAAGCTGAGGGATAAATACGTGGCGAAGAAGTTGAAGGCGATCGTCCGTCTGCAAATCGAGGCCGGCAAGGCCAACCCGGCACCCCCGATCGGTCCGGCCCTGGCACCCCACGGCATCAATCTGATGGGGTTTTGCAAAGAGTACAATGCCCGGACGTCGGGCAAGGCCGGTGAGATCATCCCGGCCGAGGTGACGATCTACACGGACGGCTCATTTACCTTTATCTTGAAGACCCCGCCGACCCCGGTTCTGCTACGAAAGGCGGCCGGCGTCGAGAAGGGCTCGGCCGAACCCAATCGGGTGAAGGTCGGCCGGGTATCCCGAAATCAGGTGCGTGAGATTGCCGAGATCAAGATGAAGGATCTCAACGCAATCGATCTGGAAGGCGCTATGCGCCAGATCGAGGGCACGGCGCGCAACATGGGGATTGAGATCTACGACTGACGAGAGTGTGGGAGGGCTGGCCGAAGTCAGCCCGCGTAACCACAGGGAGCAGAAATGACCAGACAGGGTAAGAAGTACAAGGCTGCCGCGGAGAAGGTGGAAGAGGATAAGCTGTACTCCCCGGCTGAGGCGTTGGATCTGGCTAAGCAGACCTCCTATACACGCTTCGATGCGACGATGGAGGTTCACATCCGTCTGGGGGTCGACCCACGCCACGCGGATCAACAAGTCCGGGACACGGTCCTCCTCCCGCACGGACTGGGAAAGACGGTGCGGGTGCTGGCCTTTGCCGAGGGGGAGGCGGCCCGTGCGGCACGCGAGGCCGGGGCGGACCTGATCGGCGACGATGAGGTGATCCAGCGGATCAAGGATGGCTGGCTCGAGTTTGACGCCACGGTGGCTACGCCGGACATGATGGGCAAGATCGGCAAGTCGGGTCTGGGCCGAATCCTGGGAACGCGTGGATTGATGCCCAATCCTAAGGCGGGCACGGTCGTGCCGGCCGACGATTTGCCCAGGGCCATCCGGGAGTTGAAAGCCGGGCGCGTCGAATTCCGTGTCGACCGAACGGGCAATTTGCACGTCCCGGTTGGCAAGGTGTCCTTTGAGACCCAGAAGCTGTACGAAAACATGGCGGCCCTGATGGAGGCGGTGAGGAAATCCCGACCGCCCTCTGCCAAAGGATCGTTTGTCCGCAAGGTTACACTAACAAGCACGATGGCGCCGGGGATCCGGGTCGATCCGAACGAGGCCCTGGCCATGTGATCCGGGGAGGGGCAATCCCGAGCGAATCCCCGGAAAACGACTCAACCGAATAGCTTCGCCACAGACAGCAGGCGTCTCGGCTCGTTGAGACACAATCTCCTGCCGAGGTGAAGGCTTGCGGAATGATCCCGCAGAGAGTCTTTGCTTCGGAATGCTGACGGAGCGAAGACTCTTATTCTTTGGGAGGAGGTGATCGACCTTGGCGCTTTCAAAAAGTCGCAAGGAGGCCCTGGTCACGCAGTACGCCGAACTGCTCGCACGGAGTTCGGGGGTGGTTCTGGCGAGCTTCTCAGGAGTGACCGTGAAGGACCTCGAGGGCCTCCGGCAGAAGATCCGTGAAGCCGGCGGGGAATTCCACGTGGTTAAGAACAGCCTGATGAAGATCGCCTTCGAACAGGCGGGTTATCGGCTTCCGGACGAAAGCCTGATCGGCACGACGGCCATTGGGTTTGCCGGTGAGGATCTGGCCGCCGTGGCGAAGGCCATTGTGGAATTGGCGAAGCAGTCGGAAAACCTGCGGGTGAAGGCCGGCATCATCGAAGGAACGGCCTACAGCGGTCGTCAGGTGGGGCAATTCGCCGAGCTGCCTCCATTGA
>MGOM01000028.1:27755-28061 GCA_001797105.1 Chloroflexi bacterium RBG_19FT_COMBO_62_14 | reverse complement strand
GGATGGCGGGCGTGCTGGGAGGCTCTGTGCGTCAGGTCTTAAATGTGTTCAAGGCGTACTCGGAGAGTGTGGTTGCCGGGGCTGGGTAAGAAACAGGGACATTGCGCCTCGAGCTGCAAGGGTGCGAACTCAATCGAATCATCTAAGGAGATGAATGACAATGGCTGATCTAGAGAAACTGGCTGAGGAACTGGGCAAGCTGACCGTCATGGAAGCTGCGGAGCTTACCAAGTTGCTGGAAGAGAAGTGGGGCGTGACGGCTGCGGCCCCGATGTCTATGGCGGCCATGCCGGCTGCCGGCGCCGG
>MGOM01000028.1:24900-27749 GCA_001797105.1 Chloroflexi bacterium RBG_19FT_COMBO_62_14 | reverse complement strand
AGTGGAAGAGAAAACGGAGTTTGACGTCATCCTCAAGGATGTAGGCCCGAAGAAGATCGACGTCATCAAGGTCATCCGGCAGATCACGAACCTGGGTCTCAAGGACGCCAAGGACTTGGCCGAGACGGCCAATGCCAAGGTCCTTGACCAGAGCGGAAAGGAAGCCGCCCAGGAGGCCAAAGCGAAGCTCGAGGCCGCCGGGGCGACCGTAGAGTTGGTCTAAGCCAATCGAGGCGATGATCCCACGGCCAGCGGTCGATAAGGGCTGGCCGTCGTGGGCATCCTGGAAAGCAGGCAAGGGAGCCGCCCGTGAGGCGGCTCCCTTGCCTGCTTGTTGGCGTCAGACGTGGCTTATCCTCGGATTGGTTTGATCGGAAATACATACTCGCCAACATCCCCGTTACCTCTCCCTTGTGGAGGCTGACCTGTCTCGGGCGCCAGAGAGGTGGGCAACCCATGGGGCCTGCCGCCAATGGAGTTGGAGCCGGAGGGCAGAGATCTGGACCGGTCACGCGAAGCGTACGGTCCTGAGGGGTCTCACCGCCCAGTCCGGCAAGGGGACATTGGATGGTGCCCTCTTCGTTCGACAACTCGCGGAGTGAGACGATCCGGGTCTCGTGCCGCGGAGCTTGCCGCCAAGACCTTGTGGTATATTGAACAAATCTGAGGCGGGTATGCGAGAACGAGTCTTGATTATCGAGGACGACGAGAGGATTCTTCAGTTCGTTCAGCGCGGTTTGGCTTACGAAGGATACCGGGTTGACACAGCGCCGGATGGGACGGTTGGACTGGCTCTGGCACGCGAAACGCCGCCAGACCTGGTGATTCTCGACTGGATGCTCCCCGGGCTCGACGGACTCGAGGTCTGTCGGCGACTGCGGGCAGGCGGGGGAGTTCCGATTCTGATGCTGACGGCGAAGGACCTGGTGGCCGACCGCGTCGAAGGGTTGGATGCCGGCGCCGATGACTATCTGGTCAAGCCTTTTGATTTTGATGAATTGCTGGCGAGGATTCGGGCACTCTTGCGGCGGGTTAAGCCAGGCGGCGTCCAGGTCTTATCATTCATCGACTTGAGGCTGGACACCGGGACCCATCAGGCGTTCCGAGGTGGCCGCCCGATCGATCTGACGGCGAAGGAATATGAGCTGCTAGAGCTTTTCCTGCGCCACCCCCGGCAGGTTTTGACTCGCCAGGTCATCTACGATCGTGTCTGGGGGTATGACTTTGGCGGCGAGAGCAACATCATTGAGGTCTATATTCGATACCTTCGGCAGAAGACGGAGGCCGAAAACGAATATCGCCTGATCCACACCGTGCGTGGCGTCGGCTACGTTCTGCGGGAAGCGGCATGACGCTGCGGGCACGCCTGACCCTGTGGTATGCTGCAGTTCTGGCAGGCGTCCTTATTCTATTCGGAGGTGCAGTCTACGTCATACTGTCTGTCAGCATGACCCGCCAGATCGAACAGACTCTGGAACGGACGGCTGACGACATCCTGCGCGCCAGTCAGCGCAGCGTCGGCGGCATCACGCTTCTCCCCCCACTCGACCTGACAGCCAACGTCTACGTCGAAGTCTTCGGCGCCGACGGGGCGCTGGTTGACATGTCGGCGAACTTGAGTGCCAGCCAAACCAGTTTCGACTCAGCGCAGTTGACTGCGAAAGTGCGGACCTTTAGCAACGCTCAGGCCGGACAGGTCCACCTGCGTGTACTGACCGTGCCGATCGTCGTACCTCCGGGAGAGCGGATCATCGGTTATCTGCAGCTGGCGAGCTCTCTGGAGACGGTGGTCCAGGCGCGGGAGATGCTCCTGCTCCTGCTGATCACGGGTGGGATGCTGGCTGTCGTTGCGGCGGCACTGGTCGGCGGAGCGACAGCCAGCGCCGCACTGCGTCCGCTGGATCAGGTGACCGAGACTGCGCTCCAGATTACACGGGCGGACGATCTTTCCCGGCGCATCCCCAGGAGCGGGCCGGCGAATGATGAAGTTGGCCGGCTGATCCTGGCCTTCAATGAATCCCTTGAACGCCTTGAGCACCTCTTCGAGACCCAGCGCAGGTTTCTGGCAGACGTTTCTCACGAGCTGCGCACACCCCTCACCTCGATCCGAGGCAACGTCGATCTGATTCGCCGCATGGGGAAGCCCGATCCCGAGTCGCTTGACGCCATCACGTCCGAGGTCGATCGAATGACGCGTATGGTGCAGGATCTTCTCCTGCTGGCGCAGGCAGAAACGGGAAAGCTGCCCCTGGCGAGCGCGGTCGTCGAGCTCGATACCCTGATGCTCGAGGTGTATCAGCAGGCCAAGATCTTGGCGCAGGACAAAGTGGCGGTCCACATTGGGCGGGAGGATCAAGCCCGCGTTCTGGGGGATCGCGATCGTTTGAAACAGGTCCTGTTGAACCTCGTGGGGAACGCCCTCGAGTACACCCCGCCGGGCGGCCGAGTGACTCTGGCGTTGTCCTGCGTGGAGGATTGGGCCAGGCTGACCGTGTCCGATACCGGTCCGGGTATTCCGCAAGATGAGCTGCCGCACATCTTCGAACGTTTCTACAGGATCGACCGCTCGCGGCGCAGAACGGCTGCGGGTGGAGCCGGCCTGGGGCTCTCGATCGCCTACTGGATCATCCGAAGCCATCAGGGCCGGTTGGAAGTCGCCTCGGAAGTCGGCAAAGGGTCGACGTTCTCAATGTGGCTGCCCTTGCACATGACCCGGCCGCCTGCGATGGCGGATGTAAGACCCTCCCCGGCGAGGGAAGCCCGGGAACTCGAGGGCCGTCAGCGGACGAGGTAGCCAGCCTCGTCCAGTGGGAGCGTCTGCACCGGTCGCAGCCGCGTGAGGCGGACCG
>MGOM01000028.1:15304-24738 GCA_001797105.1 Chloroflexi bacterium RBG_19FT_COMBO_62_14 | reverse complement strand
AATCGATCCCCTCCCGCCGCGAGCCATGCCTCAAGCCGGGGACTCGACCGCAAACCGGCACGGGCTTCATCCAGAATCCCTTCTCCCCAAGTGACATAGCGTTGTGTCTCATCCGCCCAATCCGAGGAAGGCAGGCCGATGACACCGTGTCCGCCGTTGTATCCGGCGAGGGCTAGAGCTGGCTCCCCGGATGCCAGCCTGAGACCGTCGGCGAGGTACTCGAGGCCGCGGGTTGCGTTGGTATCCGCATCGAAGGGGTCCTCTCCCGGTCTGAAATGGAATGGCATGACCTGGAAGAGCCCGGAGGCACCGGCAGGCGATAGGGCGTGGGGATCACCGCAGGATTCGATTTGTATGACGACCGCGATGAGATCAGCCGGAAGCCCGTACTCGTCTGCCCAGTGTCGAATAGAGGGTGCCCAGTGTTGGACCTCAGGTGTGAATACCGGGGACAAGACGTTAGTCGTCGAGGCGGGTTGTTCCGATAAGTCAAGGAGATTGGGGGCTCCAACCAACCCGAGGCGTGCTGCTGCGAGCGGCGGTCCAAGTTGAGTTACAGCACGGGCGGCCGTGAGGACCAGAGACAGGCCAAGCAGGATAGGCAGGAACATCTGGACCACAGCGGTAGGAGCTGCAAGCCTCCCCGTTCGGTAGGATCTGCCGACGGAGGGGAGGCTTGCAGAGGGTCTGTGATCGGATGGGCACTCGGCGAGCATACTTCAGCGCTGAGTGGGCGGGCGAGCGGCGAGAGGACGCTGGTGTGAGCGGCTGTTGCTTTGTCGAACTAGCTTGAGTTCCTGGCGCCTTGTGCCGGATTCACCGGCCTGCTCGGAAGCGGCCGCCGGACGAGATGGATTCAGTGATGACTCTTCTCTGACTGGATGTGGGCGCCTGGTTTCAGAGGTGTCGTGCTGGGCGAAGATCCGGTCGCCGGCCATGGTGATCGTGCCGATCATGAGAATCCGGATGAGCCAGACAAGGACGGCGACGAAGGCCGGTACGGCGTTGAGCAGCGCCTGGCGGCCGAGGACCTCGTTTCCGAGACCTTGATGGCTGATCAGGGCCAGAGAAACCGCCCACCAGGTCAGGGTGGCGTTCATCGTCGCCGCGAGGAACCAGGCGCCGATGAGGTACCAGACTTCGGCTGGCTTGCGATCGCTCGACTCGGGCATGAAGATCCTGGCGATCCCGGCGAAGTCCATGCCGCAGAAGGCCAGAGCCAGGATGGTGGACCAGCGCAGCCCGGCGGAGCTCAACTCACCCAGCAGGTCGCGCAGGGCGAATTCGGTTGTGCCGTAGTTGAAGGACTCGAACGCCAACAGGGCACCCAGGAAGATCAGGCCGAAGAGAAGGCCCCGCCGGAGAGGCAGCCGAAGACGGATGCTGGACACGCTTCCGCCAAGGCCCGCGGCGAATTCAGATGGACGGAGATGGGTGGAATAGGTTGACATCGCAGCCTCCAAATAGAACGAATGTTCGTGCGTGGGGACAGAATAGAACACTTGTTCTCCATTGTCAAGAGGCAGTCTGGGCGGACGGGCCGGGGTCTTTCGGGGGTACGAGGGCATTGCCGTGGATATGGATAGGCTCGTGAGCTCGGCCACCGAGGGCCGAGCTTGCCGGCGTGGGACGATGAATCGCTGATAAGGAAGGGCGGATCAGCCTGGGGAGCCGGCAGCGTCGGGGACGAGTAGGCGCCGGCCTCTTGTGTACAAGCTGATTAGCAGGGCGCCGACGGCCAGAGCTGGAACTACGACCAACCCACCCTCCGGACCGAAGTCCCCACCAGTGATCAGCGCCGGGCCGGCGAGTTGATGCTGGATGAGCCGGAATACGTTCAGACCGCTTACAGGGAACCCGAAGACGACCCCTTCGAACACGTTCCATCCGATGTGGAGGCCCATCGAGAGCCACAATTGGCCTGTCCGGACCCAGGCATACGCCAGAAAGTACCCCGCCCCGAGGATCCCCAGGACCGATGCCCAGCTGGCTCCCGGGTTGGCCAGGTGCAAGGCGGCGAAGATTGCCGAGGAGATGAAGACCGCCAGCGGCAGGTTCAACCCGGTGGCCAGGTTTTGAAGTTGGTAACCGCGGCTGATAAGCTCTTCTCCGTATCCGGTCAGCACGAAGGCGAGCAAGTAGACAATCAGGCCACGAATGACAACCTCAGCCGGGGCTGCCTGCCACGCCCAGCCCTCGAAGTGCAACCAGCCTAAAGCGCTCTCGAAGACATAAATCCCACCCATCAAAATGCCCGGAAGAACGAATCCGAAGGCGAGGTCTCTAAGAACATGCCGGTTGAGCTCGAAACCCAGCGAGCGAAAGGAACGTCGGTCCAGGAGTCTCCTGGCGAGCCATGTGGCGAAGGTGAATGCGACAATCGTCAGGATCTCTGCCACCAGGATCTGACTATCTTCGGAGGGTAGTGTGGTAAGTGGCCATAAGACGAGTAACAAGGCTCCCGGGAGACTGAACATAAGGAGGGTGGTGGGCAGGAGGAGGAAGTGCAGGATTAACCGCCAGCCGGAGCGCAGTCGCGACTCGGTCGTTGACCAGAAGAGAGTTCTGACGGACACCGACGTTAACCCTCACTCCTTCCACACCGTCTCGATCCCAGGCTGGCGTGGGCACACCGGGGAGTCTCAGGCAAGGTAGATCCGGTTCGGATCAAGCTCATTTAGAATTCTCAGCTCGACGTCGGTTGGCGGATCGGTCACGCGCAGCCCGGCGGCGATCTTAAGGGGCCATCCGGTCTTCTGTTGCGCTTGAGCGGGATCGACCCCGCTGTGGACCGCGGTCAGGACGAGCTCTCCGGTTTCATCCGGCTCCAGGACACCGAGGTCGGTGACGACGGCCGCCGGGCCACCGCCGCGCAAACCGGCCGCCTCGCGCTCCGAACGGCCGCCAAGGAAACCGGCCGAAGTGCGGAAGTCGACTTGAATGGGGAAGCGACGGCTCTGGTGCGGGGTGATCAGGTAGGTCCGATCGGCCCAGGCGGCGATCTCCATACTCCCGCCCGAACCCGGCAGGCGTACCTTAGGGTGGGCGTAGTCGCCAATGACCGTGGCATTGACATTTCCGTACTGGTCGATCTGCGCGCCTCCCATGAACCCGACCGAGACGAACCCGCGCTGCAGATAAAAAGCGAATACCTCGTACATCGAACATACCGCCAGGGCTCCCGAGACGAGCGTCGGATCTCCGATCGATAGAGGGAGTCGCTTGGGCTGAGCTCCGATCACGCCCGCCTCGTAGATCATGAGCAGGTCGGGGGCGTGGGAGCGCAGGGCCAGATTGCAGGCCAGGTTGGGCAGGCCGACGCCGACGAACACGACGTCGTCCCGACGAAGCAACCGGGCGGCGTTGACCGTCATGAGTTCCGATGGCGTGCAGTCTCTCTCGGTCAAATCGAGCCTCGATCCCGTGTCTCGGGCGGGTCCGGATGCGGGGCTTACATGCCCATGGTCTCGCCCAGCAGGTTTACAAGGTTCCTCTCAAGCGAGCGGAAGGAATAGAAGCGGCGTCCCAGATTGTAGTTGTGTTCGGCCATCTCGGCCGACATGCCTGGATCCTGCAAGACCGCCAGCGCCTGGCCAACGGTGTAGTCGCTGATGAAATCGTCGAAGCCGATCACCCGGAATCCTTTGGGCTGAATGTCGGTCTTGAAGATTTCATAGGTCGAGATCACGATCGGCCGGCGATGGTAGATGGTCTCCAGGAAGGCGTTGCCGAATCCCTCCACGGTGGATGGGTACGTGACCAACTCGGCCTGACTGTAGACGTCGGCGAGGGAGAAGACCTGCCGCCCTTCTTCATCGAGTCGCCGCTGGTGGCTGAATTCCTTCGAGGCGAAAATCACCCGCACACCGATGAGCTTGGCGTAAGCTCGAAGGTGCTGTTCGTAGTCCGACCCCTCGTCGCCGGCGGCGTGCGACACGATCAGCCCGCAGCCCGAGTCAAGCCGTCGGGTCAGCTCGATGGCAAGCTCGATCCGTTTTCGTGGAACGACTCGCGTTGGTTGCAGAAGCACATGATCATCCTCACTGAGGCCGAGTGCGGCGCGCATCCGATCGGTTATTTCATCCGGGGGTGGGGGAGGCGATTCGAAGTCCATGACGTTGGGGATCAGCATCGAGCTGGCACCGGTCCTCAGGGCGAGTTGGCGGGCGGCGAATGAGTTGATCACGACGTGACGGATCGAAGGCAGGTACGGCGGGAACGCCGTTCGCAGGTAGTCTCCCGCCACCCCGATGGCGAAGCGTTTGCGCTCCCAACTGAAATCATGATGGTGAGCGATGGTGGGGAAGTTCTCAGCGGCGATGAATTCGGTCAGGGCCAGGCCAAGCGGGATATTCACCGGGAGGGACAGTGCGTTCTCGACGACAAGCACATCCAGGAAGAACTGCCCGACAAAATCCTCGAGGTGGGCGTGCAAATGGTCTTTGAGAGATTGGACCATTTGGGAGGTGAGTGCCGAGCGCTTGGTCGCCAGGAACAGCTCGCTGGTAAGCGCTTCGACCGAAGGATGTTTGAAGTGGGCCTCTGGGACGAGATGCGATCGTTCCGATGGCCGATCACTCTCGCCGGCGAAGAAAAAGCATTCGTGGCCCAGGCTGTTGAGGATATTCACCCATTTCTCCGTCTCGAGCGAGACACCGTCTGTGCCGGAGAATCGGGTGGAAACGAAACCTATCCGCAGATGTTTCCCGGTCATGATCCCTCCACGGTGAACTCCTCCAACGAAGCGTTGGGAGGGATGTGGTCCCACACGGTTTCGACAGAAAGGGCGGCCAGGTGGACTTTGATCAGGGCGATCGCCAGCCCGTGTGAGACGATCATCACATCCCCGTGCGGGAACGTCTCGCGTATCTCTCGAACCACTTCGAGCACGCGCTCCCGGACCTGGCCGACGGACTCACCGCCGGGAGGGCAGGTTCCGAGAGGATCGAGCCTTCGCCGGCGGAACGCCTCGGCATAGCGCGCCTTAATTTCGGGCAGCAACAACCCCTCCCATTCGCCTTGGTCGATCTCTCGCAGGCGCCGATCGAGATAAAGCGGGGCGCCGGTGACGGCGGCCAAGCCTTCGGCTGTCTGCACGGCGCGGGCAAGGTCGCTGCTGTAGATGGCGTCGAAGCCTGTGCCGCGCAGCCGCTGCGCCAGTGCCCGTGCCTGGGCCAGCCCATGGGCGTTGAGCGGGACGTCGGACTGGCCCTGGTATCGTCCTTGTGCGTTCCAGTCTGTCTCTCCATGGCGGACAAGAGTCAAGCGTGTCATGCGTCTCGAATGCCGCGCGCCGCACGGTACTCGCGGAGCGAGATGATCGGCGGGCGTTCCCTTTCGGCGATCTCAGCCACCTCCAGGAAGAACCGGCTGGCTTCGTGCCGGATGAGCTTCATGCTACGGTTGACGTTCTCCGGCCGCTGAAGGCCGTATCGTGCATCGAGGCGGCGGAAGACGGTCTGGATGATGGCAAACGACATCTTGCTCAAGGCCGCCAGAGGCTGGTTGTGGTGAATCCGCTCCACAAGGTCCACTTGGCCGATGGCGCCCAAACCGTATTCCTCCAGGACGTCGATCAGCAAGCCGATCTCCACGCCGTAGCCTGAAGAGAACGGCAAGCGCTCAAGCGCGGCCCGTCGACCCCCGTACTCTCCCGAGAGTGGTTGCACAAGGCCTGAGAGCGCGGGATAGAACAGGTTGAGCAGCGGACGAGCGGTGAGCTCCGTCACCCGACCGCCGCCACCGGCCTGGACGGTATCCCCCACACGCGTCGGCCGCAAGTAAAAGCCTTTGACAAACATCAGGTCGGGTCGGAAGAGCAGAGGGCCGATCAGACCGTATACGAAGCGGGGGTGGATGTTGACGATGTCGGTGTCGATCCACAGCAAGATGTCGCCGCGCGTTACGTACAGGCTCTTCCAAAGGGCTTCGCCTTTTCCCGTCCGGGCACCATATCGGGGCAGGATCTGCTGGTGAATGAACACCGGGATCCCCAAATCTGCAGCGATCTCTCGCGTCCGATCGGTCGAATCGGAGTCGATCAGGACGATCTCGTCAAGCAGGGGGACCTCATCCATCAGCGCCCGGCGGACCATCAGCACGACTTTCTCGATCGTCTCCTCTTCGTTGAGCGCCGGAAGAGCGAGGCTGATTGTGATGCCCTGGGTCTCCTTGCGACGAAGCAGTCGCTGAAGATCCTCGAACTCCGACGAGTCGAAAGTATTCTCGGCGAACCACTTATCGACCAGGATCGAAATCGTCTCAAGACCGGCCGTCTCGTGCGGGACGACAGGCTCATCGGCGGGGGCGGCTCGAGTCGCCAGCACGGGCGTCGAAGCTTGTTCGAAGACTGCCCGGGCGAAGGTGTCGAGGCCAGGCTCTGATTCGTGGCCGGCCTGGCTGGCGCCAATGATGATCAGACTGTGCCCCGAGGCTTGTTCGAAAACAGCCGCCAGCGGATCGTCGGCGATTAGAATCGTATCTTCAACTTCCGGAAGGTGCGCGATAACCTGATCGAACGCCAGCGCGCTGTCGGAGGTGAGGCTGTCATCCGTCGGGGCCGCCGGTCTGAGGGTGGACAACCTGACCCCGGTGTTCCGCCGGAGGTTCAATCCCAGGCGGAGCCCGAGCTCGCTGTCGGCGCCTGGACGGAGAAGAAGCAGGATGCCTCCGGCCGTGGGATCGAAATGGCCTCGGAGTAATGCTCCAGCGCAAGGACACTGACCCCATGTCGCCTGCACGATGCTCTGCCGCTCCAGATCATCCGGCCAATTCAGGATCAGCAGGTCGACCCCCTTTCGGGCGATGAAGTTGGTGATTTCCGAACAGGGGTTATAGGCGACGATGATTCGGGGAGAAAGGCGTGTTCCGGTCTCGGCCGCAGCCCGGCGCAGATCGGTGCGGAGCTCACGGGCCAGCGACGCGGCCTGGCTCAGCGACTTGTCCTGCTCGACCGGGACCACTCCCAGAATCTGGACCTCCCTCCCGGCGCTGAGCGACTGGGCCAGGGGGATTAGCCTGACGTCGTCGGTCCCATAGAAGATCGGCAGGAGTGTCCTGCGCCCGCGTCGCCGCTGGACGGCGGTACGGCCGGGCGTGCGTTCGTTCTCAACCACCGATGGCCCTTTCCAGGATAGGGATGACCCGATGGCGTACGATGCCCTGCCAGGTAAATCCGGTCAACACCCTTCTGCGAAGGGCGAAGGCCGCATCGGCCTCGAGCCGCTCCAGGATCAGACCGGCCGCCCGCGCGGGTGGTGCCTGCGGGGAGAAGAAATGCACCTGAGTCCCGCCGCTCTCGTGAAACGGTGGAATGTCGCTACAGAAGACCGGGAGGCGTGCCAATCCGGCCTCGAGCAGTGGGATGCCAAACCCCTCGTCGAGGCTTGGGAAGAATAGCGCGTCTGAGATGTGATACAGATCTGCTAGCGTCTCCTGATCGATGTCCGAGGGCGGATCACCTTCCTGCTGAAACAGGAAGTGAGCCGAATCCTCCAATCCCAGTCGGTTGCGCAGTTCGAGCAGCTCCGCCAGGTACGCGATGTTAGCCGGGTTGTGGGCGCCCGGAGGACCGGTGACGATCAGACGGCAATCCTTGTGGCTCAACCGACGAAGATCAGCCAGGGTCTTGACAGCGTATTCGATGTTCTTCCGGCGCGTGATCCGCGCCGGGAGCAGGAGCAGCATATCGGCCGAGAGCAAGTCGAGCGTCTGGATGATGCGGAAGGTCCGGGAGGTCCAGCGCCCGAAGGCAGCGGGATCCACTCCGGGAGGTACGATCGCAATCGCCTCTCTGTCTACGTCATAGACGCGGGCGAGTCGCGCCTGCTGATCGTGGGAGACAACGACGTTAACCACACCCGGCCAGGGTCGGTTGAGCAATTCCCACGGGAAACCGGGATGGAGCTCATGCCTGTAGTCCGGCCGATCCCAGGCCAGATCGTGATGCCAACCGATGAAAGGCGGCAACCGGCCCGCCTGATTCAAATCCCACAGGGCGACCGTCAGGGGGAGGTTCTTATGGAGCGACAACGTGTTGTGAACGACAAGCGCATCCTGATCCTCGAGCGCCTGAGCCAAGCGCTCGAGGAGTCGGGATCGCAGTTCGGAAAAAACGGCTGGTATCTCACCCCGGTCGAGGGCGGCTTTCGCGACCAGGACCTCGGGGTGCTTGGAATACAGCTCGGGGATCACCGACACGGGCACACGCGCGTCGAACGGCTCGCCCTGACCGACCACCAGGCTCACCTGGTACGCAAGATCCGACAGGCCCCGGGCGTGATGGAAGATCGTCTGTTCAACGCCGCCGATCGTCGGCGGGCCGCTGTAGTGCACCAGCATGATCTTCCTCATGTCGAGACCCGTACTTGCCGAACCTCGACCCAGCGGACCTGGTAGGGCCCGAGTGATACGCTGGAGAGGTTTACCGGTTCCTGGCTCAAGATGTCCAGATGGGCTCTTCCAGAGTGGTCTGGGATGCCGGTATCCACCTGGAGGTCGTCGCCGGTGACGTTGTGAATGCACACCCATTGCGACGCGCCTTCGGCCGCGCCGCGAAGCACGCCGAAGGCATGGGGGCCCAAGTCCAGAATCTGCTCACTTCCGAATGGGCTGAAGGCCGGGTGCGCCCGGCGCAGGCGCAAGAGGCGCGAGAAACTGGCGAACACCTGACTGCGGAGAGAGCCTCGGTCGGAGAGAGCACGCCGGAGATCGCCAAGGCTGAGTTTCTCACGATTAATCGATCTCAGACTGCCCGTTCGCTCGGCACCCGCGACATCATTGCGTGAGCCGAAGAGGCTGTGGAAGTAGACACCCGGCACGCCGCGAAGCGACAGCATGATGGCGTTGGCGGCGATGAAGCGGTTGACTGCCCTCCGCCGATCTACTTCAAACTCCTGCGCAGGCGTGAGGGCATCGAAATAACTGACGTTGAGTTCGTATGGAACCGGTTGATCAGCGCCGGCTCTTCGATAGGAAACGCCTCCCCCGCGTTCCTGTGTCCGGGCCACGAGCGTTTCAAGCTCGCTTTCGTCCAGAATACCACGCGCCGCATTCAGGCCGATCCCGTCATGCGAGGCGAGGAAGTTGAAGAAGGCCGTTCCAGGCGGCGGCGGCCCGACGGCTCGAGCCCATTCCGTCAGCCGGGTCGCATCCTGATTGAGGAACGTATGCAGGACCAGCGGGGGGAGAGGGAACTGATACACCAGATGCGCCTCATCCCCCTCTCCGAGGTAGGAGGTATTGTCTGCATGAGGCACATTGGTTTCGCTGATCAGCAGTGTCCCTGGGGCGATTGCATCGAAGACCGCACGCAGCAGCTTGACGATCCGATGGGTCTGGGGAAGGTGAATGCAATCTGTCCCGATCTCCTTCCACAGGTAGGCGATCGCGTCCAGGCGGATGACGCGTGCGCCATGGACGACATAAAACAGAAG
>MGOM01000028.1:3055-15284 GCA_001797105.1 Chloroflexi bacterium RBG_19FT_COMBO_62_14 | reverse complement strand
CGAAGTTGAGGTCGATTTGATCCGGACTGAAAGTCGTCCACACGCGCTGGGGCCCCGAGGGTGTGGCGGCTTCGGTCAGGAGAGGCAGGGCGCGCGGACGCACGACGCCCGAGAGATCGGCCTCCGGATCGACGATGATGAAGTAGTCCTTGTAGGGAGCGTCACCGTTCAGGAACCCCTGATACCAGGCGCTTTGGGTCGAGGCATGGTTGATCACACCGTCCAGCATCAGCTTGAAGTCTTCGGCGATCCCGACAATGTCATCCCAGGTACCGAAGCGCGGATCAACCTGGAGGTAGTCAATCACCGAGAAACCGTCATCGGAGGATGATGGGAAGAATGGCAGGATGTGCACGCCGCCGACCAGGCCGGACAACCGTCGTCGCATGAACGCGTGCAAGGTCTGCAGGGGAGGTTCGCCCGCCTGCATGATTTGATCTGGATACGTGATCAGGAACACGTCTTTGTGTGAAAGCGCAGCTGAATGGTCGGCCGGTGTCCTTGAGCGATGAGCCCGGATGATCGACCTCAAACGAGGAAGGACAGATCTGGCGATATCCGGACTGTAGATTTCGGCAAGATGACCGGCGAGTATCTGAAGGGTCGCCGGCGGCAGCCCGCTAATAGTCCCCATAATTCACAGGCTCACTCCACTTCGGTCTTACCGAAAGTAGCTTGTGAGTATCAGAGCCCAGCTTCTTCCAGTAAGAGCTGCGATCGGCGACTCCATACACCCACTCATCCAGCCAGGATTGCGTACGGGATCGATCGGCGCTGATCTCATCCCACGCCAGGTAGAACGCGTTGTCGCGATCGTAGTATCCCTGAGTGTAGGAAGGATGGGCGCAGTAAGGGACATGGCAAACGGCATCCACAACCAGGGAGGGGATCAAGGTTCGATTGGGGTCGGAGCGAATAATATCCGGCGGCACGATTTCCTCGGCTGTGATGATCACGCGTTGTGAGGCGAAGGCGGCCTCTTTTTGCTCGCCCAGAATGCCCCAGAGCTGGCTGTTTCCGTCAGCATCGGCTCTCTGCACGTGTACAATTGCCACGTCGGGGTTGAGCGCGGGAACGGTGACCACCTGGCGACCGGAATACGGATCCGTCACTCTCCGGTAGTTGGGGTTGGCCCGCTCAAGGTCTCCTGCCCCGGTCGGGTTCATCGGCATGAAGGGAACTCCGGCCGCGCCAGCGGCTAATCGGGAGATCATGCCGAAATGAGAATACTCCTCCCACTCCAATCGACCGGCCTCCATTTCCTCACGGATGATGCGTAACGATCCGACACCTGGGTTGCCGGAGTAAGAGAAAATCACCTTGCGGGCACAGCCAGCCGCGACCATTTGATCATAGACAAGATCGGGCGTTGCTCTGGCCAGAACGAGATCGCGCTTCGACTGTCGGATGATCTCATGGCCGGCAGCAAAGGGGATCAGGTGTGTAAAGCCGGCCGCGTAAACACAATCGCCGTCGTGGACGAGATCACGAATGGCATCTTGGAGAGTGGTTTGCTTGGACATCGCGTTCGAAGCTCCGATTCGTCTCGGGCGCCTTGATAGGTCCTGCATATAGTGCGCGCCGGTACGGCCGCCGATGCTTCAAGTGTACCTGAAGGCGATGCTCGAGGGAAATTCGACCAGTCGTAATCGTGGGCATGGTTTCCTTCGGAAGGGATCGAGATCCAAACGGTCCTCCGGATCTGATACCTGCACAGGAGGCACGGATGGAGAGTGCGAAATCGGTGGTGATCGTCTTCAAGAACGACGGACTCGGGACGACAACTGCGGAGGAATTGAAGCACAAGCTTGGCGCGACCTTCATTAGTCTGATGGCCGATTCTGAAAACCCTCCCCGGGCGATCTGCTTCTATACCGATGGGGTAAGGCTAGCCTACGATGGATCGCCCGTTCTCGATCCGCTTAAAGCCCTGGAAGCTCAAGGCGTTCGCCTGATTCTATGCACGACCGGCTTGAACTACCTCGGCCTGATGGATCAAGTCCGAGTCGGGATACCTGGGGGAATGGGGGACATGATTGCGGCCATGTGGTCCACAGACAGTGTGCTGATGGTATGAGCGTCAGGCTGGCAACCAGCCAACGCAGCCGGGCTCTCTCCGTCCTGAAATGAGACCTGCGGGAGTCAGCCGGCGTGATGAGCCAGCAGCCTTCCTGCTAGACCGGCCCCGAGGAGCGCCAGGCCGTCCGTCGGAAGGTGATGACTAGACATCTCATCGAAGAGCACGGTCGCTCGGGAAGGGACTTCCTCATCACCCTGCCACAAGACCACAGCCAGGCGAATGAGAGGCAGGGGCTGGAATGCGTAAGCCGTAGCTGCGATCTCGGGCAAGGGCCTGCCGTCGAGGGCAGCTGCACTCCTCCCGAGCGCGCCGGGGTCGGCCTCGAACGCGCGGCAGATTCGGTCCCCGGAGTAGCCTTGGAATGCTTGATGATAGAAGCCGCCTCCAGGCAGGTCCCTGAAGCTGATCCAAACCCCGTTCGGTGTCTCGCCGTCCGCCTGACTCAGATAATAGAGAAGCATGGCGGTGTCGAAGGTCGAAGTGGGGCGGCCATCTGCGAGCTGGGGGAGCAGATCTGGCCAATCGACGGACACGTGCTCCCCCCAAAAGTCCAACTCCACCATTGACCCGTTGAGACCGGCTTGGGCGCGAAGGGCTACGCGCGCGGGAGGCTCGCGGTGCAATCGGTCGCGCAGGCGTTCAAGCTGCGCCAGCATGCTGACCTCCCATGCCTTTCGAGCACGCTCAAGTAGATCGTGGGAGGGGTCATTCTCTCCTCCGGCACTCCCCGCTAATCCCGGCACGTCGATTCACCTGTTTTGAGGCAACCCGAGTTGGCCTCGAGTGCCTTTGAACGAAATGTGCCCAACGAGGGCGCGGCAATCGCGCCGCCGATCATCTCCTCTTTGAGTTGGACGAATCCTGGACCACCGCGCGGGAGGGCTCAATCGGTGTGCGCATCCTCGTCTCCCGAGTCGCCCAGCATCCGGCGAAGAGTGCGGAAGCGGGCCTGAGCGGCCGGGTGGGTCTGCCTCGCCCGGCGGTGGATCAAGAGGCCAAGGATGGCCAGCCCTGCTCCGGTGAATAGCAACCGGGGGTCCGCCTCGCCGACCGTCAGAGTGAGGGCGAAGACCACTAAGGCGACCAGGCCGATCAAGATCAACGCTGAGCCAAGGCGGAAGAGCAAGGGTGACCTCATAGTCGGTCGCGAATGGCATCGGCGCATCCGCGAAGGGTGCGGCTAGCAGATCTCTGACTTCCGCCCGGTGAAGATCGGGTAGCCGCAGGTTTCAGCCCGTGCCGGCGCACCCATCAAGGGTGCGGCTACCAAACCGATGAAGGCCGCACCGCGAGGCTCTGGTAGCCGCCGATCTTCGACCGGCGCCGGCGCACCATCCATTGGGCGGCTGGACTTCGACGATCGGATCATGCAGGACCTCGCGGTAGCAGTCCGACCTCGAACCGAACTTGGCTGCGCAGTACACTTCCCCGCCGGCGAAGGCCTAGTTTACAGACGTAAGCCTGCGAAGCCCGGTCCTGCGGCCGGCGTGCCGGATGAGCATGATCCACTCATGACATCCGGCCATTGGTTGACCCAGCGGCCCAGGCTGAGCCGCGGTATGGCGACCATCAAGGCGTTGAGAGGAGTGAAGGACAGGCGTAGCTTCCGTTCAATGCTTGGATCGATTATCGCCAGTTGCATCCCGATCTGGATACGCAGACATCATGGCCGGCTACTTTGGCCTCCTTGCGGAAGGGGTCGTCAGTGCCAAAGTGCACGTTGATCGCGGATCAGCCTAGTGGATTGTTGCGTTAGCCATGCCCCCTCTGGGTCCGTCCATCTAGCCGAGCCAGCGTCGTGCCAGCTTAGCCGAATGCACATGATCCTGGTGTGAGGATTCGAGGCCGCACCGGCCCAGGAGCAACTATCGAGTCAACCCGGGGGCCATCTAGCGGTTCCGGGCTAGGTTCAAGATCACCTCTCTTGACCCCCGGGCGTGTCAATCCCCACGGCGTTCTTTGCCCCTGACTGCAGTCCGCGGCGATCCCAAGTAGGAGGAACGGCCCGCTTGGCCCAGATTATCGTATCCATTCCTCCGAAAGCCAAGCGGCGAGGCCAAACAGACGTCGACGATTCATTCTCTGCGGCGTTTCGAGGGATATGCATTCCCCTGGCTTGACAACGGACTGGCGTTCGCTGTATCATGAGTTGGATGTGGACACGTTGCCATAGCGTTTCCACAGCCTCGATCCATCAAGAAGATCTCAACCGGCGTTTTCCCACATACTTTAGCCAGAAAGCTGGCCGCTAGATGAGCCGAATCTGTCGTGCCACCCGAAGTCATAGCTCAGGAACTGGTATCGTTCCCAGGTGAATTGCCGGTACCTCCCGTCCCACGTTGACAGCTGGCCAGGCAGTGGATAGCAGACGGCCTCTTTCTGAAGGCCCCTCCGTTTGGAGGGCCGGGCCCCCGCGGAAGGACCAACCATGCCCGTGACGATCAAGGACATCGCCAAGCGCACCGGACTGTCATCTTCGACAGTTTCTCGGGCAATTAACCGGAGTGGCTATGTCAGCCAACGCGCACGGGAGCTCGTCGATCAGGTGGTTGCGGAGCTGTCCTACCAGCCAAACTGGCTCGCACGTGGCCTGAGGGGAAAACCTTCGAGATTGGTGGGGTTGATCATCCCGGACATCCTCAACGTTTTCTATACCACCGTTGCCCAAGCGATCGCGACCTCGCTGCGCGAACATGGCTATGAGATGATCCTGTGCGTCAGTGGTGATAACCAGGTGACCGACTTGGGCTACTTGCAGGTTCTGGAACAGAAGCGTGTGGATGGGATCATCTACACCCACCCGGCCGGGCTCAACAACTCTTCCTATGTGCGGCAGTTGGCTAAGCGGGGCATGCCGATTGTAGAGTTGAATCGGCGAACGGAGGAGGATCTCCTCGACTCAGTGCTGGCCGACAATTTTGGGGGGGCGTACCAGGCCATTGACTACCTCCTGTCGAAGGGTCATCGCCGGATCGCCATGATCTGTGGCAACCCGAACCTCACGACGGGAAAGCACCGGATCCAGGGTTATACGACTGCCCTGAACCATGCTGGAGTTGAACTCGAGCCTGAACTGGTCAAGGTTGGAACTTTCAGCCGGGCTTACGGAGAGCAGGCGACGGAGGAGCTCCTGTCTCTGATGGCGCCGCCCACCGCCATCTTCGCCACCAGTAACAGGATCGCATTGGGAGCGCTTGTCGTATTGGCACGGCGGGGCATTGGCATTCCTGACGATCTATCGTTTATCGGCTTTGACGATGTGGAGTGGATGAGCGCATGGCGTCCGCCGATCACCACCGTCGATATCGCCATTGAAGAAATGGCCAGGCTGGCGGTCGACCTACTGCTGAGGAGAACAAAGAGTCCCGATAACGGGTACAAGCCCATAACTTACAAGCTGAGCACAAGGTTGATTGAAAGGGGGTCCTGTCGGGACCTCAGCGTGTGACCCGTTGGGGCCAGCCCCCCCGCTGGGGTGACAGTGTGGGGCAGCGAAGCGAAACGTGGAAGGCGGTGAGGCGAACCTCAAAGTCTCAGGGAGTGTGAGGGCTGCCGCGACTCGTACCAGATGGTCGGTTCGACGCGACGGCCCGGGAGGCGGCACATGAAAGGCTACATGGGCAAACTGCTACGCGTTGACCTTACAGCCCGCCAGTCACGCGAAGAACCCCTCGATGCCGAAGCGGTGCGCGACTACATCGGCGGAAGCGGCCTGGGGGTGCGGCTTGCCTACGACGAGGTCCTGCCTGACACGGACCCACTCGGGGCGGGAGCGAAGCTCATTTTCATGACGGGACCGGTCACGGGCACGGTCTTGGGAACGGCTGGCCGCTTTCAGGTGATCTACAAGTCGCCCCTTACCGGCATGCTGTGCGATTCGAGCTCGGGTGGCCACTGGGGAGGAGAGTTCAAGCAGACGGGATACGATGGCCTGATCCTGGAAGGGGTCGCCTCAGAGCCGGTCTACTTGTTCATCCATGACGAGGAGGTGGAGATCAGGCCGGCTGGGCATCTGTGGGGGATGGACACGTTTGGCATCCAGCCTCTGCTGCTCGAGGAGGTGGGCGAACCCAAAGGACATGTTCTGGCTGTCGGTCCGGCGGGCGAACGCGGCGTCCTTTATTCTTGCATGGTGAATGATGCAGGGCGTGCTCCAGGTCGTGGGGGCAACGGAGCCGTAATGGGTAGCAAGAATGTCAAAGCCATTGTCGTCCGAGGCACCCGGTCGGTGGAGCTGGCAGACGAAGGGGGTTTCCGTCAAGAAGCCCTTCGGATCAACAAGCTCAATGCGACCGATCCGAGGTTTAAGGATCTGCGTGAGCTTGGCACGCCGGAGGTGATGGATAACAGCTGGGCCGTGGGAGACATCCCAGTCAAGAACTGGTCGCGGGGATCGTACGAAGAAATGTCTGTCAGCCTGGGCGGCAAGAAGATGCGCGACACGATCTTGGTGCCGCACGTTGCATGCCACTACTGCACAATAGGCTGCTCCCGCTGGGTGAAGATTGACAAAGGACCTTATCGAATGGATGGCCCTGGCCCGGAATACGAGACGCTGGGCGCGCTTGGGTCGATGTGCATGATCGACGATCTCGAAGCGGTATCCTACGCGGCGCATCTGTGCAACGTCTATGGCATGGACACGATTTCGTGCGGTGCTACGATAGCCTTCGCGATGGAGTGCTACGAGAAAGGCTTGATCACGACCGAGGATACAGGGGGGATCGAGCTCACCTGGGGGAACAAGGAAGCCATGCTCACAGTCGTAGAGCAGATCGCCTTCGGCCAAGGCATCGGGAAGTTGCTGGGCCAGGGAACGCGGAAAGTAGCCGAGCAGCTCGGGCATGGTTCCATGGACTACGCAGTTCAGGTCAAAGGCCTTGAGTTGCCTATGCACGATCCACGGGCTTATTTCTCCTGGGCCTCCAATTACGCTACGGGCCCACGCGGCGGCTGCCATCTGCATGGAATGTCGGGGTTCCTGGAGAACAGGCAAGACCCGATCCCGGAGTGGGGACTTACAGGATACTTCCCGCGCCACGGCGACGAAGACAAGGCAAGGGTGACACAGCTGGCGCAGAACTGGTCTGCGATCCTGAGTTCGATGGTGCTGTGCTACTTCGCGACTTTTACCCTGCAACCGTCCGACCTGGCAAGCCTGGTGAACAAGGCTACGGGCTGGGACCTCACCTCAGAGGATCTGTCTTTAATTGGCGATCGGATCCACGCCCTGTACCGGGCGTACAACTACCGCTGCGGGATCCGCAGGGAAGACGACCGGTTGCCGGTCCGTTCCTTGGTGCCCCTCGCCGAAGGCGGCGCGGCAGGGAAAGTGCCTGACCTTGAGCGACAGCTCCGAGAATACTATGAGCTGCGTCGCTGGGAGGCGGACGGCAAGCCGAGTCATGCTAGTTTGGTGGAGCTGGGATTGGCGGATGTTGCGGCGGACCTGTATCCATGATCGTCAGGCTGCGGGTCTTTGGAGTCATCAGCACTCGACTAGGGGGAGCGAAGGCTGATGTTGAACTGCCGGAAGGTGCTGTGCTGCGAGACCTGCTGGATGCGATCGACGCTCGATGGGGTGCGACGCTAGCACCAGACTTCTGGGAGCCTGGAACGAAGCGGTTCAAAGGATCGGTTCTGCTGGTGAGCGAGGGGATGGATCTGATGGATGAAAGCTCACCATTGGCCGATGAGCAGCAGGTGATGGTGCTTATGCCTGTGTCCGGGGGCTAACCGGCTCAGCATGCTAGGCGGCGGGCCTGAATGGCGATGGGGGCAGCAGTACGGCACGGCTGGCGGAAGACTCGGGTGGAAGCGTTCCATGATCCGCCACCGCCCAACAGGCATGAGATCGAGTTCGGGTTTTCCTGGTGTGGCATCCGTGGCACGGACCTGGAGGAGTAGCCGTTGGGCCCGCTTTTCGGCCCGATCGATGTGCCGAATCCGCTGGCGGGTCGCAAGGTACTCGTGATTGCATCCCGGATTCCTTTGGAGGATCTTGGGTCCAGGGATCTGAAGGAGCTGATCGCAACCAAGTCAGTCAACTTGAAGATTCTCGTATCACCGCAATAGGTGTGGATTGCCTGTAAGCAGTCTCGCTGGGTGAATCTAGAAGGGGCTCGACCCTCCTGACAGAGTTACGAGCCCCTCCTGACGGCTGGCCTCGAACGGAGACCCTGATCGAACCACTCAGGCGTGGTAAGCGCCTTGCGTAAGAGGGGCCTATCCGGGCTCCTTCGGGCAGCGGACGAATTCTATCAAAAAGGGCAAATATTGGAAGGGCGGACGTCAATGGGAAGGATGGCCGAGGCGATCAGGGGGACAGGGGTTGCACCGGGTGCTTTGGGGATCTTCTGGCTGGGCGGGGCAGGATTCGTCCTAAAGACTGCCCAGGGCAAGGTCGTCGTGATCGACCCCTATCTTTCCAATTCGCTAGATCGTGTCTATGGCTGGAAGCGTCTGCCGAGCTCCCCGGTCGTGCTGCAACCGCGTGAGGTAGAAGCCGATCTTGTCCTGACGACCCATGCCCATGAAGATCACCTTGATCCCGATTCCATCCCTGGGATCGCCGAGGCGAGCCAGGCCATCTTTGTCGGCCCGACGACGTGTGTTGAGACGATGCGCGGCTGGGGCATCCCGACGGAACGAGTGCTGGAGATCAACCGGGGGGAGGAACGTGTCATTGCAGGGATTCCGGTGTCCGCAGTCGTGGCGCATCACGTGTCACCCGCGGGCGCCCAGACGCCAGATGCTGTGGGCTACGTTCTCGACTTGGAAGGCACCGTCATCTACCACACTGGGGACAGCCTTTACACTGCCGACCTCGGGCGGGTGAAGGAACGCCACCCAGACATCCTGTTCGTCGTGATCAATGGTCAGTATGGGAATATGAGCTCGGAGGAAGCAGCCCGCCTGACAGCCGAGCTGACGCCGCGGCGAGTGATCCCGATGCACTGGGGGCTGGTGGCAGAGAACACCGCAGAGCCTTGCGAGTTCCTCGGCGCGCTGGGGACGCTAGGCAGCCAAGCCCAGCCGGTGATCATCGCACCTGGAGACCTCTATGTTTACACAGGGGTGTAAGCCTGCCTGGGGCTTCGGATGAGAGCGGCAGTGTGGCATGGGAGACGTGACATCCGGGTTCAGGAATTCCCCGACCCGGGGGATCCGGCGCCCGATGAGGTGCGCCTGAGGGTCGCATGGTGTGGCATATGTGGAACGGATTTGGAGGAGTACCTGCACGGTCCCCTGTTCATCCCTGTCAAGGAACCGAACCGGCTGACGGGGGTGAAGGCGCCATTGGTCATGGGACATGAGTTCGTGGGCCGCGTGGAGGAAGTCGGCCAAGGCGTCCACGATCTTCAGCCGGGAGACCACGTGGCTGTGGATACGCTTATCCACTGCGGCGAGTGTACCTTCTGCCAGCGTCACCAAGTTCACCTGTGTGAACAGCTCGCGATCATGGGGCTTTCGACGCACGGCGGTCTGGCTGAGTTTGTCAACGCCCCGCGCTACATGTGCTTCAAATACCCGACATCCCTGGCCGATCCCCATGCGGCGTTGGCGGAACCAGCGTCCGTCGCAGTACACGCGACTCGCAAAGGCAGGCTGGAGGCAGGGGAGACTGTAGCCATCGTCGGGGCCGGCACGATCGGCCTTCTGAATCTACAAGTCGCCCTGGCGATGGGAGCTGGGCGCGCATTCGTCGTCGAACCGGAGCCACGTCGTCGGCAACTTGCGATGGATCTGGGCGCGACCTCATCGATCGATCCATTGGCAGAGGATGCTGTGCTCGCGGTCCGCCGTTTCACCCGTGGGGCAGGTGTTGACATTGCCTTCGAAGATGCAGGCACTACACAGGCCATGGCCATGGTGCCAGATCTTGTGCGCAAGGCCGGCAGGGCGGTTTTCGTCGGCTTGCACGACGAACCCGTGCCAATGCAAATGGTCTCCGTTGTCTGTGGGGAAAAGGAACTCATCGGGTCTTTTTCGCACGTCTACGATGAGGACTTCTCCACCGCGGTTGAGATGCTCAGTACAGGCAGCATCGTGGCTGAGCCACTGATTACAGCCCAAATCGGACTAGATGACCTTGTTCCCCACGGCCTGGAGGAGTTGGCCTGCGGGAAGGCTCGTCATCTCAAGATCCTTGTCTCGCCCCGGTTGTAGCTCTATCGAGGGCCCACCCGGAGGAAGGAGCGAGGAGATCGGAAGGCTGAGACGGGAGAAGCGGAGACCGGAGGGGGAATCCCGGGTTTCGGCAGTTGGGTGAGAGTTGGTCGGTCGTCAAGGGTTGATGCAGGTGGGATGGGAAACGCACAACTCGATCTGACCCAATGCTGCGTTCACGCAACCCACCCGGGTCGCGGAAAGGAGGCGCGCAACAGCTGGCAATCATGTCTTTTGACCGAGGAAAACCACTGCGGCCACTACACCGGGTGGCAAACTGCGAAGCTCGAATCGGGCCGAGCAGTGTAGATGTAAGGAGGAACAAGAGATGAAGGCGGGCAAACTCTTCACGTCCGTGTGCCTGTTGCTGGTACTGGCCTTGGTGCTGGGTTCGTGTGGACCGGCACCCACGCCTCAGGCCGTGGAAGTGACCAAGATTGTCGAGCAGAAAGTCGAGGTCACGAAGATCGTTCAGCAGGAAGTACAGGTGATGGTCACCCCTACCCCGGGCCCGGCGAACCCGTATCGGCCGGACAACCTGTTCGAAATCGCCGACAAGCTCAAGGCAGCCCTGGCCGGGAAGTCTGCTCCAGAGGGAACACGACTGGCCCTGGTGGCCAACATCTTGGTCCCATTTTGGACGGCCTGCAACATCGGTGGCAGCCGGGCTTCGGCCGAGTTGAACGTCCCAATGATCTTCTTCGCCCCAGTCAAGCAAGGTGACCTGGCGGCCCAGGTGTCCATGATGGAATCCCTCGTGGCGGATGACTATTCGGGCATCTCGTTCTCCGCGATCAGCCCGAAAGCTGTGGAGGACATCGTCGCCCAGGGTGCCGAGAAGGGAACGAATTTCATCACCATGGACTCCGACTCCCCAGAAAGCGAACGCTATGTCTATATCGGCATGCAGAACTACACCGCCGGTGTGGCTGCCGGGGAAGCCGCCAAGAAGATCATTGGCAAGGGCAAGGTTATGGGGTTGGTCGGCTTCGCTACAGCTCAGAATGCCATCGAGCGAATCCAGGGCATCAAGGACGCCCTCAAGGGTTCTGACATCGAGTACATCGACACCCTCTACGACGATGCCGATCCCACCAAGGCCCTGAGCAACGCTGAGACCACCCTTACCACCTATCCGGATCTGGCGGGCTTCATCACCATCTACTCCTATGATGGGCCGGCCGCCGGGCAGGCGGTCAAGGCAGCTGGCAAGACTGGCACGGTCAAGATTGTGGCATTCGACCTCGAGCCTGAAACCCAGAAGCTGATGAACGAGGGTGTCATCCAAGCCGCCATAGGTCAGAGGGTGTACTTCTATGGTTATCTGAGCATATACACCCTGTACGCCATGTCGGCTCTTGGCCCTGAGTCGACCATGACGATCCTTGAACCGTATCTGAGTGGTCCCAATCATGACATCCTTGACACGGGTGTGGATGTTGTCTACGGTGACCAGCTACAGCTCTACAAGGACTACCTCGACTCAATCGGGATCGCATCCCAGTAGTCTTGGTCACTCAAGGGTGATCTCCTCCGCATGGGGGAGATCACCCCCTCTTCCGGGTGGCGAACGAGGGTCGGAGGGGAACTCAGTCTATGGAGAATCAGCCAAGGATAAGGGCGGAAGGCATCTCGAAGAGGTTTCCCGGGGTGCAGGCGCTTGAAAACGTTGAATTTGAGGTCTATCCAGGCGAGGTCGTGGGGCTTGTGGGGGAGAATGGCGCTGGGAAATCCACCCTGGTCAAGATCTTGTCCGGTGTTTATTCCCGAGACCAGGGGAGAATCTGGTTCAAAGGTCGGCTGGTTGACCCTCGAAGTCCGCAAGAGGCGCAGGCACTCGGCATCAGCACCATCTATCAGGAGCCGGCCGTCATCCCTGGTCTCAGCGTCGCCGAGAACATCTTCCTGAATCGGGAGCCCAGGCGGATCCAGGCGCTCGGGATGGTGGACTTCGGCAGAATGAGGCTCGATACCCAGGCG
>MGOM01000028.1:0-3041 GCA_001797105.1 Chloroflexi bacterium RBG_19FT_COMBO_62_14 | reverse complement strand
CCGGAGCGCCTGGTGAAGGAGTTGACGGTAGCCGGCCAACAGATGGTCGAAATCGCGAAAGCGATCTCCTGGGAGGCGACCCTCCTCATCATGGACGAGCCAACTTCGGCCCTGTCCGGAAGCGACGCCGAGCGCTTATTTGAGATTGTGCGTCGGCTGAAGAGCAGGGGCGTCTCCGTGGTGTTCATCAGCCACCGCATCGAAGAAGTCTTGCAGGTCACGGACCGGGTCGTGGTGATGCGCGATGGTCGGCGTGTGGGCGAGCTGCCCATCTCGGAGGCTACAAGAGAGAAGATTGTACGGCTGATGGTGGGTCGAGCTGTGGACATTTTCCCCAAGGAGAAGGTTGAGATCGGCGAGCCGGTGCTGGAAATCCGACATCTTTCCGGGAAGGGCATGGTTGAGGGGGTCAGCTTCTCTGTCCGCAAGGGTGAAATCGTCGGGCTGGCGGGGCTGGTGGGCGCCGGCCGGACCGAATTGGCCCGGATTATCTGTGGCGTCGAAAAGCGGATCGATGGCCAGATCCTGCTGGATGGCCGGGAGGCCGATATCCGGAGTCCCAGCGACGCAGTTCGCCTGGGGATCGGACTCGTGCCCGAGGACCGGAAGGGTCAGGGTCTGGTTCTGAAGATGGACGTACGCGAGAACGTGACGCTGGCCATCCTGCCCCGCCTGGCGCGATGGCTGGGGGCCATATCCAGACGAGAACAGAGAGAGGTGGCAGCACACTATGTAGACGCCCTATCGATCGCTACTCCAAGTCTTGCACAGTTGGTCGAGAACTTGAGTGGTGGCAACCAACAAAAAGTGGTGCTTGCGAAGTGGCTGAGCGCTCACCCAAGGGTTCTTATTATGGATGAGCCCACTCGTGGCATCGATGTTGGTGCAAAAGCTGAAGTTCATGCCTTGATGAGTCAACTCGCTGGCGAGGGTATTGGGATCATCATGATCTCCTCCGAGCTGCCAGAGATTCTCAGCATGAGTGATCGGGTCATCGTCATGTGCCAGGGTCGGATCACAGGCGAATTCCGTCCTGAAGAAACGACTCAGGAAGAAATCATCTCGTGTGCCACGCGTTTCCTGACGAAGGAGCAACTGCAGATAGAAGCTGCTCCTGCCATCGCCTGATTGGGAGAAAAAGGTCACCATGAGCACACTAAGGACAGGTGAAGTGAGTACGGCGGCCCAAGGCACGCGGCGTTTTCTCGGGAACCTGGCGACGCCCCTGCGTGGGTTGCTGAGGACCACGGAGATGATCATGTTCCTGGCCGTAATCATCTTGGTGACCGTCTCCACGCTCATCAACCCGCGTTTCATCGGGGTCGACAATCTGCACTCCGTGAGTCGCGACATCGCCCTCTTGGGCATCGCTGGCATTGGAGAGGGGTTTGCCATCCTGGTGGCCGGAATCGATCTGTCTGTGGGGTCGATGATTGGGTTAGGTGGTGTGCTCGTGGCCTATTTCATCGTTAGCCAGGGCCTACCTATCTGGGTCGGCATGCTCCTGACGCTGCTGATCGGATTGGGTGTCGGCGCAATCCATGGTCTGTTCGTGACCAAGCTGAAGATGCACGGTTTCCTGATCACGCTGGTGACCATGGGTGTGGCCAGGGGCGCATCCTTGGTGATCACCAAGGGTTGGCCGATCATCGATCTCCCAAGATCCTATAACGTCATCGCACAGGGATACGTGGCGAACATACCCATCCCTGTGATTATCTTTGTTGCCATACTGGCAGTGACCCTGTTCCTCTTGCGTTTCACCTACATTGGGCGGCAGATCTATGCCGCAGGCGGAAATATGGAGGCGGCGCGTTTGTCGGGGGTGAACGTCGATGCCCGGATTATCCTGTGCTACGTCATTGCCGCGTTGTGTTCGAGTTTGGTGGGGATGATCCAGGCGGGCCGCCTGACCATCGGCCATCCTGGAGCGGGCGAGGGCTACGAGCTCCTGGCCATCACCGCCTGCATCGTTGGCGGGTTGAGCTTCTTCGGTGGCGAAGGGAGCGTGTTGGGGATCGCTGTGGGGGCGAGCATGATCGGTGTGCTGCAGAATGCCATGATCATGCTCAAAGTCTCCCCTTACTGGCATCGCATCGTGATCGGACTGGTTCTTCTCTCTGCGATAGTGTTCGATTACGTCCGGCGGCGGAGAAGGGGCTGATTGGAGGTTGGGTGAGGGCTGAAGTGGCCGAGTTTGCCCGGTTCCGGGCCTATACCCAGGTTGTCTTTGGGCCGGGCGCAATCCGCACCGCCGGGGACCTTCTACGCAGTCACGGCGTCGCCAAAGCCCTGATTGTGACGGATCATGGCCTGGTCCAGGCTGGGCTCCTGGATAGGGCAACGAGCGCGCTGGCCGCCGCCGGGGTTGAGTATGTTGTCTTTGATGGGGTTGAGCCGAACCCGTGTTTTGAGACAGTCGAGAGAGCCGCTGATCACTACAAGAGTTACCTGTGTCAGGGAATCCTGGCGCTGGGTGGTGGCAGTCCGATCGACGTTGCCAAGAGCGTTGGAGTGCTGGCGACGAACCACGGCGGGTTGGCCGACTACATCGGAATTGGGAAAGTCGTGAACCCTATGCCGCCTTTGCTGGCGGCGCCAACGACGGTTGGCACAGGGAGTGAAGTGACGATTTTCGCCGTGATCACCGATAAGGAACAACGCAAGAAAGCCGTGATTGGAAGTCCTCAGCTTGCCCCCCTCTTGGCTGTGCTTGATCCGGAGCTGGTGCTCAGCCTGCCGGCGGAACTGGTTGCCAGCACTGGTATGGATGCCCTGACCCATGCGATCGAAAGCGTTATCTCTGTCTTTGCTTCGCCCTTCACCGACGGGGTAGCCCTCGAGGCGATCCGACTGATTACTGGACACTTGCCAGCGGCTGTAGCTTCGTCTGCCGTTGAGCCAAGGGCGAACCTCCTTTACGCCAGTTCAATGGCTGGCATTGCGTTCAGCTGTGCGCGCACAGGGCTTGTGCACGGCATGGCGCATCCATTGAGCAGTTACTGTGGTGTTCAGCATGGCCTAGCCAACGCCATCCTGCT
>MGOM01000027.1:20998-26745 GCA_001797105.1 Chloroflexi bacterium RBG_19FT_COMBO_62_14 | reverse complement strand
CCTGCGAAGAAGTGAATGATGCGAAGCAGAATGAAATATAGGTCCATCGATGCCTCCTCTGGCATCCCATTGTCGGCAAGACGGGATCATTACGTAACAATTCTGCGGAATTCTACTTCCCCGTGTTCTCATCAGCAATGGACCACCGATCAACTCGCCGGTTGACGGAAAGCCAGGATAGGTGTCGAGTGAGCAATATCAAAGCGTGGATCGGGATCTGAGACGGCGCCAATCGATACTCAAGCCAGGGTACTTAAGGACGAGGGAAGACGATGCCGAGTCGGGGGGAAGATCAGGCTTGCATCGAACAAGAGAATGTGGCCGCGAACCTTCGCCGCCAATGCGACCGCGAATGATTCCTATCTCATCCTTCCCACCGCAGCGTCCCCTTTCACGCCAGCAGGAGAGATCGGGCGGATCGAAGTTGTCGGAACAGGGCTTCGCCAGCCGTACCCCCAATGGCCCTCCGGCGATTGATAGCAGCCTGGAGATCGAAAACCCGCGTGACATCCTCCCCGAACTCGCCGCTGATCATTCTCAACTCATCTAGGCTCAATGAGGCGAGTGGAATCCCCTGCTCCTCCGCCCGCCGCACGGCCATTCCGACCAAGGCATGGGCCTGTCGGAAGGGGATCCCTTTGGCGACCAGGTAATCAGCTAGATCGGTGGCGAACATCTCTGGGCTCAGGGCAGCCAACATGCGATCCGTCTGCAGATGGATCGTCGAGATCAATCCGGTCATCACCGGGATCAGCAGACTAAGCGTGTCAAACGCTTCGAAGACAGGCTGCTTGTCTTCCTGCAGGTCTTTGTCGTATGCGGACGGAAGGCCCTTCAGTGTGGTCAGCAATCCTACCAATCCCCCGATCAATCGACCTGACTTCCCTCGCGCCAGCTCTAGCGGATCGGGGTTTTTCTTCTGGGGCATCAAGCTCGATCCCGTCGTGTAGGAGTCATCGATTACGACAAACCCGAATTCGCTGGTGCTGTATAAGATGAGCTGTTCGGCGATCTGGCTGAGGTGCACCCCGGTAAGCGCACTCGCAAAGAGAAACTCGACTGCAAAATCCCGATCCCTGACGCCGTCAAGGCTGCTGGCCGAAACTGAGTGAAAGCCGAGCTCCTTCCCCAGAGCGTGGCGATCGATGGCGAAGACAACACCGCTCAACGCGCCCGATCCAAGAGGCAAGATGCCGGCCGACCGACGCGCATCCTTGAGGCGGCCTCGATCGCGCTCGAGCGGCCAGAAGTGGGACATGGCCCAGTGACCCCACGTGATCGGTTGGGCCCGCTGCGTGTGCGTATACCCGGGGAACGGTGCCTCGAGCGCGGCCTCGGCCGAATCGAGCAAGGCCGACTGGAGCGTCCGAAGCTCCCAGTCCAGGGAGTCGCATCCGCGCATGATCCACAGGCGGAAATCCGTGGCGACTTGATCGTTGCGGCTTCGTCCTGTGTGGAGCTTTCCCCCGACATCGCCGCTGAGTTCGGTCAGGCGTCGTTCCACTGCAGTGTGGATGTCTTCATCGGAGGCAAGGACTGCAAACGATCCTGTCACGAACTCGGCTCGCACCTTCTCCAGCCCATCCCGAATCCGCCGGGCCTCATCCGTCGACAAGATGCCGGCGCGCTGCAGGCCATGGGTCCAGGCGAGGCTCCCGTCGATGTCCTCACGGAACAGGCGGATGTCGATCGGAAGACTGGCGTTGAGTTTCTCGACAAGGGGATTCAGCGGAGCCCTCATACGGGCGCCCCAGAGCTTCATCGTCGCACCATCTCGCTCTCGCAGGTTCGGCGCTCGGTCTTCCCCCCACTCTCACGCCATGGATCAGGTATGGTAGTCGGCATTGATCGAGACGTACTCGCGGGTCAGATCGCACGTCCAAACAGTCGCCTCGCCTCGCCCTTCCCCGAGGTCGAGATGCACTCGGAAGGACGGGAGTTTGAAGATGGCCGACAACTCGGACACGTCCATTTCCATCGGTGCGCCTCCACGAACGACAGGGATTTCCCTCCCCGTCTCCGCGGCCACCCACAGCGCGAGCCGATCGGGGTCGAATTCGACACCCGACCTTCCGGCGGCGGCAACGATCCTTCCCCAGTTCGGGTCGCCGCCGGCAAAGGCCGTCTTGACCAATGGAGAGGTGGCGATGACGCGCCCGACCGTTACGGCCTCCGCCTCGCTGCGCGCCCCACTCACGACGAGCGTAATGAACTTCGACGCCCCCTCCCCGTCACGCACGATCTTCCGGGCCAGTTCGCCGCAGACGGCCTCGACTCCCTCGGCGAACATCTCAAGCGCCCCGCGCTCATCGACACGAATCCCGCTGGCCCCATTGGCCAGGATCAAGACCGTGTCATTCGTGCTTGTATCTCCATCAATGGAAATGCGGTGGAAGGATCGGTCAACCGATCGGCGGAGCACATAATCCAAGTCTTGCGGCGAGACGGCGGCGTCCGTCGTGAGCACGGCGAGCATGGTCGCCATGTCGGGGTGGATCATCCCTGATCCTTTGGCCATACCACCCAAGGTGACCCAGCCAGATGCAAGCTCGATTCTGGCGGCCAGGTGCTTCGGCTGCGTATCCGTCGTCATGATCGCTCGCGCCGCCGCAAGCCCGTTCTCGGGCGAGAGCTGCATGCCGGCCACGGCAATCCCCTCCGCCATCTTCTCGATATTCAGAAGCACCCCGATCACCCCCGTCGAAAGGACCAGGACCTGATCGGACAGGCAGTCCACGGCTTTGGCTGTCAGCGTCTGCGAGGCCCTGGCCGCCGCCAATCCCCTCGGCCCGGTACATGCATTGGCCACACCCGCGTTGATGACAACGGCACGAATGCGATCCGAACTGCCGGCGAGTGTGTCCTTGTCGACGATCACTGGAGCCGCAGCCACTTTGTTCCGCGTGAACACCCCGGCCGCCGAGCAGTCGGTCGGGGAATGCACGATCGCCAGATCCAGTCCTCCGGAGCTCTTCAGGCCGCAGCTAACCGCGGCCGCGCTGAACCCCGACGGTGTTGTGATCGTTCCATCCTCAACGAGCTTCATGTCTTCTCAATCTCGTTTGAAGACCGAGTAATCCGGCGTGGCGTAGCTTGTCGTCCCGTCCTCGCTCCGCTCAAGCATCGCCCGGACCTTCATCTGAAGTCCAAAGAGATTGATGAACCCCGCCGCGTCACTTTGGTCGTACACATCATCCTTGGCGAATGTCGCGTAGTCTTCTCGGTAAAGGCTCTGCGGGCTCGCCCTGCCGCTCACGATCACATTGCCTTTATACAGCTTCAGCCGTACCCAACCGGTCACCCGATCTTGCGTCCGATCGACGAAGGCCTGGATCGCCTCTCTCAGGGCGGTGAACCACTTCCCATAGTACACCAGCTCGGCGTACCGCAGCGACAGCTCGTTCTTGAAGTGCGCTGTGTCTCGATCAAGGCACAGCGACTCGAGCTCGCGGTGCGCGGCGTAGAGGATTGTGCCCCCGGGCGTCTCGTACACTCCCCTGGACTTCATCCCGACCAGGCGGTTCTCGACAAGATCGACCCGCCCCACCCCATTGCGCGCTCCGAGGGTATTCAGCCGCTCGATCAGACCCGCCGGCGAGAGCCGTTCCCCATTCACCGAAACCGGTGCGCCGGACTCGAAATCGATTTCCACAACCTCGGGCTGATCCGGCGCCTGTTCCGGCGATACCGTCCACTGGTACATCTCGGCCTCCGGCTCGTTCGCCGGGTCCTCCAGATTCCCCCCTTCGTGCGAAAGGTGCCACAGGTTTCGATCCCGGCTATAGATCGACCTCAGCGTAGCCGCGACCGGCACACCGTGCCCCTCGGCGTAGGACAGAGCGTCCTGGCGGGAGCGTATATCCCATTCGCGCCATGGGGCAATCACCTTCAGCGTCGGGTTGAGTGCTTTATAGGTGAGCTCGAAGCGGACCTGGTCGTTACCCTTGCCAGTGCAGCCATGAGCCAGACCATCGGCGCCTTCGCTCTCGGCGACGGCGACCTGCTCCCGGGCGATCAGCGGGCGGGCGATCGAGGTCCCCAGAAGATAACGCTTTTCGTATTCCGCGCCGGAACGAAGCATGGGATATAAGAAGTCCGAAGCGAACGTGTCGCGCAAGTCTCTCACGATGCACTTGCTCGCTCCACTGGCGATCGCCTTGGCCTCGAGCCCCGTAAGCTCTTCCCCTTGCCCGATGTCGGCACAGAAGCAGACCACTTCGCAACCGTAGTGCTCCTTCAGCCACGGCACAATGACGGACGTGTCCAGGCCTCCGGAGTACGCCAGCACGACCTTGTTGACTTCAGGTTTAGGCATGTGAGTTAACTCCTGTTCGACCCGCTGCCAGCGGGACCCGGCCAGCGGGTGGCTTTGAAAGAACCAGTATGACCGGGTGTTCGTCGCACCGGTCCCGAACCGGACAAGGGGCGCAATCCCGCCAGACTTTCTCGGGGATCTCCCGCATGTCGATCCGCTCGAATCCGGCCTGCAGGAAGAATGGGACGGCGCGCGTCAACGCGAAGAGACGACGGGCACCTTGCTGGCGGGCGACATCCACCAGCTTGTCCATCATCGCCTGGCCAATCCCCTGCCCCCTCCGATCGGCCGCCACGGCCAACGAACGAACTTCCGAGAGATCGCTGGTGTACGCCACCAGCGATCCGCAACCCAGGAGCGTGTTGCCCTCCTGGGCAACAACCCAGGCGTCGATCGTCCTGGATACCTCGGACAAGGTGCGCGGCAGGAGCTCGCCGCGCAGAACATAGGGCTGGATCAAGCGCAGGATGTGGTGCGAGTCCGATGGACGCGCTCTTCGCACCTGGGGCGTCATCCCTCGCTCCCGACGACGTCCAGCACATCCAGGCACTCCGCCAGGATGGACATGCCGGCGTCGATCTCGGACTGTTCGATGGTCAGAGGCGGGCAAATACGCAGCACGTTGTCTCCGGCGTTGATCACGATCAGCCCCTGGCGGAGCGCATGTTCCGTCAGAGGTTTGACGGGGCGACTGAACTCGACCCCGATCAGCAATCCCTCGCCTCGGACCTCGAGGATGTGATCGCTGGGGAGTTCGGCCAATTGTGCTCGCAGCCTTCGTCCTTTTTCGACCACATCATCCAGGAGCCCAATCTGGTTGATCCGATCGAAGACATAGCACGCGGCCCGGCAGACGAGTGGACCACCGCCAAATGTGCTCCCGTGGTCTCCGACTTCGATCGAGCGGGCGACCTCTTCCGTGACGAGCGTGGCGCCGATCGGCAGGCCGCCGGCGAGCGGCTTGGCCAAGGTCATGATGTCCGGAACCACGCCGGAGGCTTGATGCGCCCACAGGGATCCGGTCCTGCCCAAGCCGCACTGCACCTCGTCGAACACTAGCAACGCCCCGTGCATGTCACACAATTCGCGCAGGCCGCGGAGAAAAGAGGCCGGGGCCGGCCGAACTCCGCCTTCACCTTGGAGGGGCTCGATAAAGACGGCGCAGGTCTGATCGTTCACGACTCTCCGGACCGCCTCCAGGTCATTCAGCGGAACGAAGCTCACGCCAGGCACCAGCGGAGCGAACGGCTCACGGTAGCGCGCCTTCTCCGTCAGCGACAATGCGCCCATAGTGCGCCCGTGGAAACCGTGCTCAAAGGCGACCAAGTGTGTCTTGTCATCACCGTGGTTCATGCGCGCCCATTTCCGGGCGAACTTCAGCGCAGCTTCGTTGGCCTCCGAGCCCGAATTCGAAAAGAAGACACGATCGGCG
>MGOM01000027.1:20677-20873 GCA_001797105.1 Chloroflexi bacterium RBG_19FT_COMBO_62_14 | reverse complement strand
CGATTCCGGCGGCAAAATCGATGTACTTGTTCCCGCCGGCATCGAAGAGTGTGCTCCCCTGTCCGCGCGCGAACACCACGTCCGGCCGGCGGTAGGTCGGGACGAGTAGGCGCGAGGCGGCGCCCGGCACCTGGTCAGCTTCCATGTTCTGCCTCCGCAAGACCGCCCTGAACCCGAGCCGGCACGGAGTCTGTCG
>MGOM01000027.1:18719-20578 GCA_001797105.1 Chloroflexi bacterium RBG_19FT_COMBO_62_14 | reverse complement strand
CCTTGTGCGACGAGCCTCTCGGCTTCGGCGCTGCCCAAAGTACTGATCAGCTTCTCGTCCAGCTTGACTCCGGCGACGTTAGAGACAAAGTCCAGCGAACGAGGTCGTAAGGCGGAGGCGAGGGCTGAAGCGGCCTGGTCGGCGTTGACGTTGAACATTTGGCCCACCGGCCCGAGAGAGACTGGCGCCACGATCGGCGTGATCCCCTGCGAGAGGAGGACGTTGAGGACCTCGGTGCGGACGTCGGTGATCTCCCCGACCCATCCCAGGTCGAGCCCTTCCTTCTCTAGTTTCCGGACCCGCAGCAGGCCTCCGTCTACGCCACTCAGCCCGACTGCATCGATACCATGGTTCACCAGAGACGCCACGATTCTCTTGTTCACGTCCCCGCAGAGCGCCATCACAACCGCTTCAAGGGAGGCAGTGTCAGTCACTCGCATCCCGTCGATCTTCGTCGGCCTGACACCAAGCTTCTCCTGAAGCCGGTCGACACTCCGCCCTCCCCCGTGAACGACAACGACCTCCTCTTGCATGGCGGCCAACGCGAGTGCAAGCTCGTCCAGGAATCCCGGGCGGTCCAGTTCATTTCCTCCGAGCTTGATCAACCGCATCGATCGCCTCCCTCGATTCTCACCGGAGACCGCAGGTCTCTTCGAGGCCGAACATGACGTTCATATTCTGGACCGCCTGCCCGGATGCCCCTTTGACCAGGTTGTCGATCGCCGAGGTGAGGATAAGCGTCCTATCGACCTGACAAAGGCCGACTGCACAGCGGTTCGTGTGATTGACGTGTCCCAATGTGGCTGCTCTACCGCTGGCGAGGATCTCGATGAAAGGCTCCGCAGCGTATACCTCGAGGTAGCGATCACGGACCCGCGCCTCAGTCCACTCGTCGGAGAGTGGGACGTAGATCGTCGAGAGCAGGCCGCGCGGCACCGGCAGGAGGTGTGGGGAGAAGATGACGGCCTGAGGCGTCTTGCACCATCCTGCCAGTTCCTGCTCGATCTCCGGAAAGTGACGATGGGCGCGCCCGAGCTTGTATGGTCTGAGATTGTCCGCCACTTCGACAAAATGCGTTTCCTGCTTTGGGGTACGACCTGCCCCGGATACACCTGACTTTGCATCGATGATCACCTGGCCATCGATTGCGCCCGCAGTGGCGAGCGGCCAGAGAGCCAGCAACGCGCTCGTCGGATAGCAGCCCGGATTCGCAACCAGGCCCGCACCCGGGAGGCGTTGACGCTCGACTTCGGTGAGACCGTAGACCGCTTCGGGAAGCAACTCCGGACACGGGTGAGGCGCTCCGTACCATTCGGCGTAGACGTCTGGATCTCTGAAGCGAAAGTCGGCGCTCAAGTCGATCACGCGCGCCCCGGCCTCAATGGCCCTCTTCGCCGAAGGTGCTGAGGCGGCGTGCGGAAGGCACAAGAATACGACCTCAACCTCGCCCAGAGGTGCATCGCCCGGCGGGATAAGGGGAACACGTACCGCGCCAGGATATATGTCTGCCAGATTCTCTCCGGCATTCTTCTCGGAGGTGGCAAAGGCGGCCTCCACCTGGGGGTGGCCACTCAGTAAACCCAGGAGCTCTATTCCCGTATACCCGGTCGCCCCGAGCACCCCGGCGCGGATCATGCCTCCTCCTCGGAAACACAAAACCGCCAGACCCTGCAATGGTCTGGCGGGCAAGAACAAGAGAACCCGGAGGGCTACCCTAGCAACCCCACCAACCAGACCGATGTCTGGCGGCAACGACGAGCGCGCGGGAAGAAGGAGGGAGCCCCAAACATGATTGACGGAGAATAGGCCATATCCGGTGGTTTGTCAATAGAGGGAGGAAACGGGTGTGCATCCCGGCT
>MGOM01000027.1:17503-18702 GCA_001797105.1 Chloroflexi bacterium RBG_19FT_COMBO_62_14 | reverse complement strand
CAAACGCGAGTCGGGGCCGCCCTTTTGGGACACCCCCTAGAACAAGGGCTCGGTTACCAGAACGCAAAGGGAACGCGCCCTCCAAGCCGCAATCCTCCCTGTCCCCAGTGCATCCCGGGGACATCGAGACAGCATGGATCGTTTTCGGATGACCCGTGATCGTCGCCGGCTTGCTTCAAGCCGACTCGGGTTCGGAGTCTGGGGTCTCAAGATCGATCGCTCGAGACGCCGGTCCGGCCCCGACGCGGTCGCGCGAGAACTCCCCAAAACGGGCCAGGGCCTCGTAGTATCCGATAATGCTCGGAATGAAATGGCGTTCGTTCGCCGCGTGCGGACCGATTCCCGACTGTCCCCAGACGACGCCCTGCCCTCCCGGGGCGAAGCGCGCGCTCGTCGCAGGCAGCTTCTTCCCCAGTACGGGTTCCTCCCCGGAGACCTGTCGGATCGCCTCGGCCAGACCGGCCAACCAGGGGTTGGTCGGGTCGCAAACGATGCCGCCCTCCGAGGAAGCCGTCACCAGCTCAAACTCCGCCTCCCGGCAGTACTCACGTACGAGCTTCAAGACCGCCTCCGCATCGTCTTGAGGGATCGGTCGAATCTCCAATCCGAGGACGGCCCGCTCGACGGTTACATTGTAGATGCCCGGCTCTCCGGCACGAACGAACGGGAAGCGGACCTGCGAGGACCAGGCTCCGTCGAGGGTGAGCATCTGACTCAATCGTCCGAGGAGCTCCTCCCTGGCCGCAAACAACCGGGCGCTCATGTCTGCCGGCGCATTGCGCACACCCGTGTGACCCCTGAGGCCGTGGGCGACAATCTCGAACCGCAGCAAACCGCGATTCTCGACGCACAGCTCCCCGAAGAGCTCATCGCCCCGCTCGCCCGTACGTTCGCCGGCGACGAAAAGGGCAGGAACATAGCCGCTCGTTTTCTTCAGAACCTGGAGTACGTATGGAGAGCCTGCCGGCGAAGCTTCTCCGATCTCCTCGTTGCCAACAAGGAGAAGATTCACCGCTGGGTGCTTCTCAACGCGGCGGCGTGCGTCCTTCATCCACACCAGGAACGTCGCCACGACCGTCTTCATGTCTGCCGCGCCTCGACCCACGAGGTATTCTCCATCGAGCCGCGGTTCGAATTGGGAGTCATCCGGGTCGGGTTCAACGACGTCGAAGTGTCCCGAAAGCATGACAGGGGCTTCA
>MGOM01000027.1:13228-17418 GCA_001797105.1 Chloroflexi bacterium RBG_19FT_COMBO_62_14 | reverse complement strand
CGTAGATGAAGGTCCCTGCGCGATGGATATCCAGCGTGCGTTGGCGTTCAAGCGGGGCGTTGCTCACGGACGGGATCCGGATCAGCGTCTTGGCCAGCTCGACGATCTCGCCGGTCTTGTCGGCGTGCTTAACCTGGAATAGTCCTTCCAGGGATGCGCGGAATCGAATCGGGACTTGCGGATCTCGTCGGGCCTCGTCTCGGGCATGCCAGAGCAGGGATTGCAGCTTCGAAGCTTCACCTCCCAACGATGACAAGTCGCCGGCGATTCGTGCGACTTCCTGTGAGACGAGCTCCTCCCGATCTTCAGCGATCTGTCTCAGAAGCTCAATCGGGACGATTTCCTCGTTGCCGATCTCCTGCCTCAAACGCCCTCGCAAGGTTTCGGCCGGATTGGGCGCGCCTTCGAGCATGGCCCGAAGCGGTTCGAGCAGCGGCCACATCTCAAGAGCTATTGCCAGAGGCTTCAAGCCATCGAGCGTCTCTCGTAGGAACTCACGCAGGGCCACCCGGCGGCCGGTGAATGGATGCTCGAGTTCCGCCCGCAATCCTCGGCGTGCGGCTGCCGCCTCGTTGCGCCGCGCCCGGGCCAGGTCATCGGCGTCGTAGGCGAATCCAGATCCCATGGCTGGATCGCCGTAGCTGGCGATGAGTAAGAGCTCTTTGAAGGCCAGATTCCCGATGTCGACCTCCATCGGAGCACCGCCGTCATCCGTTCGAATCTCAACCCGTGCCATTGGGATGTCGATGCGCGTCAAGAGGTTCTGGATCTCGATCTCGTGTGCCAGGCGGTTGAGGTCGGCTCCGTCTCTCGATCCGTACAATCCGCTTTGGAAGACGGTCTGGAGTTCTTCACCGGTCGTCGCAATCAGGCGCTCGACCGGCTCGGCAAAGGACCGGGCTCGCGTCGGCGTCCAGTTGTTGTTACCGAAACGGATCCCTTGTCGAACCAGTTCGTAAGAGAGGCGCAAATAGTCTGCATGGGAACGGTAGAGTCCCGGCGGATCAATCCGTTCCGGGTTCGGGAACGTCAGATTGCGCAGCGAATCGACTTCGGTGACAACGACGATCGGGCTCCCTTTGCGCAGTTCGGGCCGCAGGGGTGTGTTGGCCGCAGTGGCGATGAACAGCGGCGCGTAGGCCCGCAGCACACGCGCGCCGGCGATGTACACGCTGTTCTTGTAGTCATCGAGATGCGTTTCGCCTCGCTCCGATGGCGGGAGATGCAGGAAATCCCAGGACAACAGTGGTTCCGGAAGGGAGAGGTTGGCATGGTTCCCGGCCGTCGCCAGCGCCTCCCCGTACAGGTCCACGCATCGCTCCAGGTAGCGACGCTTGGCCAGATTCCAGCCCCCCGGTATCGACGAGTGATCTACGTGGACTTCTAGAAGCAAATTTCCGGGGAGTGCGTATAACCTTCCGGAATACTTGCGCCCGGCCTGGGCCAGGGCGTTGAGCAGACAGGCTTCGAGCAGGCGCGCCTCGTAGACGGCGCCGGTCGGGCTGTAATAAGGCCGGGTGGCCCATTCCGTCATCCAATGGAAGACCTCAAGCTGGTTACGTTCGTCCAACCAACTCGGCAGGAAGTCGGAGCGCAGCACATCGATGAAGGATCGTTGTGCTGGCCCGGCGCCCACGGTCTGGAGAGGGCGCATGGCGTCATCCAGAAGATTCCACTCGAGCTCCTGGCCGCAAGTGCCTCGCTCGGGGAGCTCCTTGACAGCAGCTTCCTGCGCCAGGCGATACTTCTCGGCGTATCGGCCGGGATCTTCACGCCATGAGCGCATCCAGCCCCTCCTTGAGCCTCCGGGCGGCGCTGATCGTCCGTTCGACGGGCGTGGCGTAGGAGAAGCGGATCCACTCCCCGCCGAAACGGGAGAAGAACGCCCCAGGGACGACCGCCAGACCGTGCTCCTCAGCCAGATGGAGGCCGAGTGGCTCGGAGTCATCCCAGCCGGCAGCCTGCAACCATCGCCCGACATGGATGAAACTGTAGTATCCCTGTCCGAGGACAAAAGTGAGACCTTGTTCTTGGAGGGTTGAACGCAGGGCCATCCGGCTGGCATTCGTCGGCTCGACGATGCTGCGTGAGGCATTCTGATAACCCATCGAGTACGCCGCGATCGCGACCGCCATCGAATGGTAGGAAGGGATGACGCCATGCGAAGCTCGGGCGGCTATGAAGCTCGCCACCTCTTTCGAAGTGATCAGATGCGCGTTTCTCACATTCGAGGCGCCCAGGGATTTGGTCAGCCCGTCCAGGAACATCACCCGGCCCCGATCCTCCGGCTCGAACTCCTGCATGAACTCGTTCAGGTTCATGGGCGCCTCGTCCGTCACATAGTGATACATCCAGTCGAACAAGACGAAGGCCACGCCCAGCCGCAATGCCGCCCGGCCGAGTGCCGCCTGCCGTTTGGCGGACAAGGTCGCGCCCGTCGGGTTGTCGGGGCAAGTGATCACCAGGCCGGCCACCTTCCGGCCAAGGCTCGCGGCGTACTCAACACAGGCCTTGAGCGAGTCTTCCGTGAAGATCCATCCATCTTCAGCTACGCCCGGAGCCAGCAAGACGTTGGCTCCGATACCATATGGCCCCCAGTTGTACGAAATCCATGGAACCCGACTGACGATGATCATGTCGCCGGTCCGACCGTGCCCGAGGCCGAGCATCGCCCCATAAGCCTTGAGTAGAGCGTCGCGCCCTCCAACTGTGGCTACAACATTGACCGGGCTGAGACCGGAGCCCTCCCCCAGGTGCCAGTAGTCCTCAACAACCGCCTTGCGAAACTCGTCACAGCCGTAGGGCATATCGTAGGCCGAGCCGTGCTCGAGTTGGAGGGCATGCGCTCGCTCGAGGATTTCCGGTGGTACCCCTGGCAGACTTGCTCCGCCATCGCCTTGAGAGGCGTCGAAGACTGCCCCTGTGGGGTACTTCTTTTGATAAACCGCAAGACTCTTCTTGATCAGGAACATCCGCGAGGGCGGGATGTCGGTCATCCGGCCCACGTGGTCGCTGACCGGGATAAGGGCCTCGACCGGGACGACCGTGGCCGGAATGTCCGGGCCCTCAAGTTCACCCATGTGCTGCATTGGTGATCCTCCGTGTTGGGCTGGCTTCGGATACAAAAAGGGCCCCAGCCTGGGGGGCTGGGGCCACTCGCTAGCGCTTCTCAATCGCGGCGTGGGGCGTCAGGTAAGCCCGCAGGCAAGGGTCTCGCCTCCATCATTATTGCCACGATTAGTCGCCCGATTGCGCCGGGAGCTCATTGGGGTCAATGTAGCACAGATCCGGCCCGTCATCAAGACCCGGATTCTCAAGGATGAGCCCAAACGGAAGACACCCTCGGGGTTCGTCGCATCCGTCACGACTCCCATCTTATTCCAGCCACAAACGACATGCTCCAAGCGCCTCCGAAGATCACGGCCGATGAGCCGCCATGGGCGGAAGAAGACGTAGGAAGGATGCTTGATCGTTTGCCCCTGACAGTTGGTCGGCGAGAACAGCGGCCCAGAATTCAATGCGATCCAGTGGGCGAGAATTGCGAACGCCGCCCGCAACGAGCGGGCGGCCTGGCGGGGATGACGGGATTCGAACCCGCGGTCTCTGCCTTGACAGGGCAGCGTGTTTGGCCGCTACACCACACCCCCGGACAGTGGAAAGTCTACCATGGGCGCGGATTCGGCGTCAAGAAAACCCTTGGCCTCGGCCGACACGCAGGGCCTCTGCGCCGCGCGTTTGTCGCTTCTCCGACCGGTGTGGCACCCGGTGTCCGCACGAGGATCGGTAAGAATTTCGCTTCTGCTCATGCGCCTCCGACGGCCGGTGTGGGGACGGGACGCTTTCCACTCAACCCGACCAGAACCACGCCCGCCAGCGCCACGACCATGCCCGGCCAGGCGGAACGCCCAACGCTCTCCCCGATGAGTACCGGCGCGATCAGCGCTGTCCCCATCGGCATCAGGTTGGCCACAAGGCTGATCTCGAATGCCTGCAGTCGCCGCAGAGCGTGGTTCCACACCAGGTAGGCCAGCGCGCTGTTGACGACGGCTAACCATACGAGCACCGTCAGAACGCGAGGCGACGGCATGCCCGCCGGCGGGGCTGCCGCCACCAGGAGGCCGCCTCCAAAAAGTAGCGGGATCCCGGCGAGTGTCACGCCATCGACCGACCCATCTCGGGCGAACTCGCGC
>MGOM01000027.1:12594-13222 GCA_001797105.1 Chloroflexi bacterium RBG_19FT_COMBO_62_14 | reverse complement strand
ACGCCGAAGGCGGCGAGGCAGACCGCGCTCGCCAATGTGGCCAAGATCGGAACTCCTTGTCCGGCCGGGATGCGAGTGCCGAAGAAGATCACTGCGCCCCCCAGGGCTACAAGCAGACCGATCAGCTGCAATCGAGTGGGGCGCTCCTTGAGCCACACCATGCCCAGGGCCAGGGTTGCCAATGGCATGGCGTTCAGCAGGAAAGCTGAGGTCGTCGAGTCCAGGGATTGAAGCCCCCAAAAGAGGACCCCGTTCCCGATGGGATAGCCGATGATACCCATGACCCCCAACTTGATCCAGTCCGAGATTGTCAGATTCCTCAGGGTAGAACGGGCGCCGATCAGGAGGAATGGGATCAGCGCGACAAATGCGCCGAAATACCTGAGGCCGGCGACTTGAAAAGGCGAGAGTTCAGTGAGGCTGATCTTGACGAGAGGAAACGATGTTGACCATACCCCGACGACGAGCAACGCCTCAAGCAGGGGGAGGATCGGCATTAGCCTTCCAGCACGACCCGACGGAAGGCGGAAAGGGTGCGCTCGACCCCAGCGTTGTCGACGTCATGGTGAAGGACCAGACGGATCCTATCCGGCCCGACGACGTGAATCCGAATACCGTCGCTTTCTAC
>MGOM01000027.1:10792-12545 GCA_001797105.1 Chloroflexi bacterium RBG_19FT_COMBO_62_14 | reverse complement strand
TGGATCGTTCTCCAGGATTATCCCCGGGATCCCTCTTAAGCCGTCAGCCAGGCGCCGCGTCCGGGCGTGATCCTCGGCCAGCCGATCGACCATGGTCTCGAGGGCGACGATCCCGGCTGCGGCGATCACCCCTGCCTGCCGCATCCCCCCACCCAACTGCTTGCGAATGCGGCGCGCCCGGCTTATGAACTCCTCCCTTCCGCACAACATGGATCCGACAGGGGCACACAATCCCTTCGATAGGCAGAAGCTCACTGAGTCTGCCGGGGCGGCGAGCTCGCGCGCCTCCGTCCCGAGGCTGACTGCAGCATTGAACAAACGGGCGCCATCGATATGAAGACTCAGTCCCCGCTTGCCCACAAGCTCCCCGACCTGCCGCGTATATCCGACACTCAAGGCCGCTCCCCCACGGCGGTTGTGGGTGTTCTCCAGGCATACCAGTCGGCTCCTGGGGTAGTGCACGTCATCTGATCGGACTGCGCCTTCGATATCCCTAAGAGCCAGAGTACCGTCGGGCTGAGTCGCGATAGTCCTGGGCTGCACTCCGCCGAGGGCCGCCACGCCACCCGCCTCGTTGAGAAAGGTGTGCGCCATGTCGCCAAGGATGATCTCGTCTCCGCGGGAGCAATGGGTCAGCACGGCCGCAAGGTTGGCCATGGTCCCCGAGGTTACAAACATCGCCGCGTCCTTGCCGAGCCGATGAGCTGCGAGCTGCTCCAATTGGTTTACGGTTGGATCCTCTCCATACACATCGTCTCCGACGATAGCCTGTGCCATCGCCTCCCTCATCGCTGCGGTCGGTTGGGTTACGGTGTCCGAACGAAGATCAACCCAATCCATGGGGTTCTCCTTCTGGAGGCGCGAGGACGCCTACCGCTCGCGCTTCTCCAGATCTCGCAGCGCCGAGCTGAGCTCGGCAGGGAGCGGCGCTTCGAAGGTGCTGGCCTCTTGTTGCCCGGGAAGTCGAATGACAAGCCGGTAGGCATGCAAGAACTGTCGGTCGAGCGGGAGAGTCGGCCTCCGGCGGCCATAGACAACATCGCCCACGACCGGGCAGCCGATGAACGCCAGGTGGACCCGGATCTGATGCGTGCGTCCAGTCAGCGGTTGGACCTCAAGCAGAGTGTGTTGAGAGAAGGCCTGCCGTGTCCAGTAGTCTGTCACAGCCTGGCGTCCCCTGGCCGGGGTGACGATCCCCATCCTCTTCCTATGCGAGGCATCTCGCCCGATCGGGGCCTCAATCCGTCCTTGAGGTGTAGGGGGCGAGCCGTCCACCAGCGCAAGGTATCGTTTGTCGACACGCCTCTGCTTGAACTCGGTCTGCAGCAGCTGAAGCGCTTCATCATCCTTGGCGACCAAGATCAGGCCGGAGGTGTTCTTATCGAGCCGATGGACGACTCCCGGCCGCAGCTCGCCGCCGATTCCGCGAATATCGGGCGCGTGGGCAAGGGCCGCATGGACAAGGGTGCCATGGTCGTGCCCTGGAGAGGGATGGACCACCATCCCGGCGGGCTTGTTGACCACCATCACTTGGGAGTTCTCGAAGATGATCTCGAGGTGGATTGGCTCGGGCGTGAGGTTCGAGGGTTCGACCGGTGGGATGCGGACCTCAACCCTCTCTCCACCCTCAAGGCGGGTCCCGGCCTTCTTGGGCAGGATCCCGTCTACCGTGACCATCCCCTGGTCGATGAGTTGTCGGACCCGATTGCGGGAGAGTTCCCCGAGCGTATTGACCACAACCAGATCGAGCCTG
>MGOM01000027.1:0-10775 GCA_001797105.1 Chloroflexi bacterium RBG_19FT_COMBO_62_14 | reverse complement strand
CGTAAATCGACCCCGACGCCCTCTCACTCCAAGGAATGCTCCGAGCCGGAACTCGCCGGCCCGGACAACGCCCCTTGCTCCAATCCCACGGGCTCCGCCCCGCGGCTCCGCCTCTCGTCAATCCACATGGTCGCGATCAAGATTGCCACACCGATCGATATGCTGCTGTCAGCCAGGTTGAAAACGGGGAAGGAACCGACCGAGATGAAATCGATCACCGTCCCGTGGAGCAGCCGATCGATCAGGTTCCCGATCGCACCCCCCAGCTGCAGGGCCAAGGCCAGGCGCAAAGTGAAATGGCCCTGTGGGAGTCGAGGATAGTAGTAGAGGATTGCCGCCGAGACGACGACGGCGATGACAGTGAATATCAATCCTCCGGATGGAAACAGGCCGAAGGCAGCCCCAGTGTTGTTCCAGTAGACGAGCCTGGCGAAGCGGCCCAGCCAGGGGAAGGGCGACCAGGTCTCCCCGAACGTCAAGTTCGTTCGAACGAGAAACTTCGACAGCTGATCAAGGGCGACAACCGCACTGGCGATCCCAACGAGGCCAATGTATCCGCGTATCCTCGACAAGCGTACCTCCGTCGCACGGCGGCCCGCTGCTCGTGCGAACAGCATTGTACCGTAAACACCCGGGGCCGAAGTCGGCGGGCTGTGTTAAGGTCGAGATCTCCAGGTCTGGCCATGTTCCCGGTCACGCCTCGGGGTCGGCACGTGCGATGAGCAGAACGAGTCGCTCGCCATCGAAGGCGTCTTCGATCGCTTCCGCTGAAGACAGCCCTTCGACCGGCTGGAGGCTGACAGCCAACGTCTCATTCCGGACGTAGTCGCCGAAGGCCTGAATGGCCTGCTCCAAGCCGGGCGTGGCCGAATACGTCACCCTGATTCGCTCGTCGATTTGAAGAGCGAGCTTCTTGCGGACATCCTGAACGCGGCGAACGACCTCGCGAACCAATCCTTCCTGTTCGAGTTCGAGCGTGAGCGCGGTCGACAGCGCCGCCAGATACGCCCCGTCGGCCGCCGCTGTCAGACCCGTGTGCGGCTCAACTCGAAGTTCAACTTCATCCGGCAGTATGCTGAAGGTCTCGCCACCCAGGCTCAGATTCAGCGCCTCCCCGGCGAGCAGGCTGGCTGCGGCCTTTTCCGCCGGCAGATCAAGGAGTGCCTTCCGGATCGCCGGGAAACGCGAGGCGTACTTTTGGCCAAGCTGGCGAGGGAGCGGGTTGAGCCGATAGTCGACGGCCTCGGATGCCGTATCGAGAAGGCGAACCCTCTTGACATTGAGCTCCTCTGAGATGAGATCGGCGTGAGCCGCGACTGTTCTACGCTCCTCGAGAGTGCCCACGGCGAAGGCCGCCTCGGCCAGCGGCTGGCGCACCTTCAGACCAGCCGAGTTACGCGCCGCATGCCCGAGGGAGACCAGGCGCATCACCAGATCCATCTCAAGCATGAGCTGTCGATCGATTGAGGCCTCTTCGGGGACGGGCCACGAGCAGTGGTGAACGCTCTCGGGTGCCTGGTCGTCAATGTTCCTGACCAGGTTCTGGTACAAGACCTCGGTGACAAAGGGCACGAAGGGCGCCAGAAGTCTGGCGAGGGTCGTCAGGACCAGGTAGAGCGTCGTGTAAGCGGCGTGCTTGTCCGCATCTGAGACGTCGCTTGTCCCCGCCTTGGCCCAGAACCGCCGGCGACTGCGCCTCAGGTACCAGTTGCTCAGTTGATCAAGGAAGAGGTTTACTGCATCAGTTGCCTGATCAGGCTCGAACAGCTCGAGGGATTGCGTGACCTGTCCGGTCACCTCGTGCAGGCGGGCCGTGATCCACCGGTCGAGTCTTGACAGGTCGGCCGGGCGCGATGTCTGCGGTTGCCATCCATCAATGCGGGCATAGGTGACGAAGAAGCTGTAGACGTTCCAAAGAGGAAGCAGAAACTGGCGGCGGACTTCATCTGCCCGATGGTAGCCGAAGCGCAACTCCTTCTCGGGCTTATGATCGCAGAAGGCCCAGCGCATCACGTCGACGCCGATACGATCGGCGGCTTCGTTGAACTCGATCATGTTCCCCCAAGACTTGTGCATCTCTCGTCCGTCCTCCCCGAGCAGCGTGGCGTAGCTGAAGACGTGCCTGAACGGTGCGCGGCGCTCGAGGATTGTGCTCATCGCCAGCAGACTGTAGAACCAGTTTCTGAATTGCCCCGGGAAACTCTCGCTGATGAGGTCCGCCGGAAACCACTTCTCCCAGTAGGAGCGGTCTTGGCGATAACCCATGGTGCTCATGGCCACAACGCCTGCGTCGAGCCACGGGTTGCCCACTTCGGGAATCCGGCTGATCGTTTCGCCGCAGTGACTGCAGGCGATCTGCACGGCGTCGATGTAGGGCCGGTGGGGAGTGTGGCCGTCGAAACCACCCCAGCCGGCAACGGCGCGCCGGCGGAGCTCTTCCAACCCGCCGATCACGTCAAAGTTGCCGCACGAGCGACACTCATAGATCGGTAGAGCCAGGCCCCAGTAGCGTTTCTTCGAAATCATCCAATCGTGCATGTTGCGCAACCAGTCAAGTTCACGTTCGAACCCGAAAGACGGATGCCAGGCAGTCTCCTGCATGACGACGTCCATCATCTGGTATCGGAGATTGGAATCCTTCTCTGCTTGGGTGATTTCCTCATATGGGCGATCGAGCTGAGCCCCCATCGAGATAAACCACTCGTCAACCAGGCGGAAGACGAGCTCGGTTGAGCACCGCCAGCAAACCGGGTAGCGATGGGTGTAGTCCTCGACGCGGTACGAGCGGCCCTTCTTCTCAAGATCGTCGAAGATGGGCTTTGCCACATCATGGACGGGCGTCCCCGACAGCCAGCCGAACCCTTCCACGAAAACCCCGGCTTCGTCCAGAGGTGCGATCACCGGGAGGTCGTATTGCTTGCCGAGCGCGAAGTCCTCGGCGCCGCAGCCGGGGGCGATGTGCACGATTCCCGTACCCTCGTCCTCGCCGACCGCCTGCCACAGGATAACCCGATGCGCCTCGGGAGAGCCGTTCTCGATCTGCGCCGGCAGTTCGTCGAAGGGACCCATGTATCGCCAGCCTTCCATATCCCGTCCCGGCATACCGCCCTCGATCTCGTATGGGCCGCGGAGCATCCGCAAAGTGCCCTTGCTTAGATAGAAAACCTCATGACCCTGGCGGATGCGAAGGTATTCAAGCTCCGGTCCGACAGCAACGGCGACATTGCTGGTGAGCGTCCAGGGGGTCGTGGTCCACACGAGCAAGCTCTCCCCTTGGCGATCAACCAGAGGGAAGCGAAGCGTGATACTGGGATGCGTGAGCTCCTGGTAACCCTCGGTGACGATCTCGTGCTGGCTCAACCCCGTCCCGCAGCGCGCGCACCATGGCATCACGTCATGCCCTTTGTAGATCCAGCCTCTCTCATGGCACGATTTCAGGGCAGCCCAGATGGTGTAGTTGTTCTCATCCGAGAAGGTGAAGTAGGATCCGCCCAGCTCGGGGAGTCCCAGTCGGCCAACCAGATGCTCGATCGTCCCGCGCACCGGGCCTTTTGGTCCTTCGAGTTCGATGACTTCCGACGGATCCCGCCCGAGCTTGTCCCGGAGCATGAGCAGCGTATCCGGATCATTCCAGTCCATCCAGTATCCAAGCCTGCGGCTCTGCTCGGTTTGGACCGCGGCGTAATTCAGAACGCGTTGCTTGCACAGGACGACGAACTCCGCCAGACCGAAGGCCTCGATATCCCGCTTGCTGCGGAAACCCATATCGCGCTCGACATTGACTTCGACCCACAGGCCTTGGCAGTCAAACCCGTTCTGATAGCGGGTCTGGAAACCTCGCATCGCACGAAAACGGTGGAATAGATCCTTGTAGGTGCGTCCCCAACCGTGGTGAACACCCATTGGATTGTTGGCCGTGATCGGGCCATCCACGAAAGACCAATGCGGGCGGTCTTTCCGCAAGAGACGCAACTTGTCGAATGCCCGCGTCTCGTCCCAGAAGCGCAGGATGGCCTTCTCCTGAGCGACGAAGTCAGTTTGGCTCGGCACCGGTTCGAACATGAATCACCTCAAGACGTCAATTCGATCACCAGGCGCTTGTTGATGGCGCCTTTGCTCTTGTAGTCTGCGATCCGCATGGGACCGACTTCCTTCGTATTGGCGACATGCGTGCCACCGTCGGCCTGAAGATCGAGTCCCACAATCTCGACTACCCTTACCTGGGGGATGCCCGGGGGCAGCAAGTTGATCTTGGTGCGGATCAGGTCGGGGATCTTGAACGCCTCTTCCCGGGGCAAGATTGCCACGCGCAGGTCGCGGGCCGCACGGACTTCCTCATTGATCTTGGCCTCAATCTCAGCAACGAGCTCTTTCTGCATCCGTTCGAATTCGAAGTCCATCCGGCCGCGCCCAGGCTCCATGTTCCCACCCGTCACGCTGGCGCCGTAATCCCGCCATACCACCCCGCACAGAATGTGCATGGCCGTGTGCGTGCGCATGAGCGAATAACGGCGCTCCCAGTCGAGTTCGCCTCTTACAGGATCGCCAGGGCCGACACCCGCCGTTTCGAGTCGATGCCAGACCTCTCCATCTCCCTTGCGCACTGAGGCGACCTTGTAGCGCCTTCCGAGGACTTCGAGGCTGCCTTGATCGGAGGGTTGGCCTCCTCCGCTTGGGTAGAAAGCCGTTCTGTCGAGGGTGACCTCCTCCCCTTGAACCGCGGTCACGGTCGCTTCGAACTCCTTGAGATACGCGGCCAATTGGTAGAGCAACTCAGACATGACACCTTCCCTTTCCCGATCTGAAAACGAAAAGCCCCCGTCCACACAGGGACGAGAGCCCAGGCCGCTCCCGTGGTACCACCCTGATGCCTGCGTATGCAGGCTCTTAGCCGGGTACGGCCAGACAGGCTTATACCCGCGCCCCGGTTAACGGTGGGCGAGGCCGGCTTCCTTACTGGCGGAGTGATCGCGTTCTGGTCGCGGCTCCGGAGGGATCTTCGGCCCACGCGGCTCGCCTGGCTCACACCTGCCCAGGCTCGCTGAGCAGCTCACGTCGGGCCTACTCGTCTCCTTCAACGCCTGTGTCTTGCTTGGCTTGCCGATTTCGGTGATTATCGCATAGGCCCACAAGCCGGTCAATGCCCGAGGAGCGAGACCGAACGCGATCGGGGCTGATGCGTATAGCGGACGGCAGCGAAGGCGCCGAGCAGCGATCGCGCCTCATCTCGAAAGTCTCGCATCCGAGCGTCCCTCGCTTTCCACGCACCTTCTACCTGGCGGATCACGAGCTGGCTGTCGCCGCGGATCTCCAAGGTCACCGTCGAGGGCCGTGTCTTCCGACCGCGCAAATAAGCCAGGACCGCCTGCAGGCCCGCAATCAGCGTGGCGTACTCAGCCTCATTGTTGGTCCCTTGGCCAAGATCGAGTCGTTGCGGGTTCCCGAGCTTGCCTCTCTTGGGACCGAAGCGGAACGATCCATAGGCCGGCCCAGGGTTTCCCTGGCTGCCTCCGTCGAACACCAGAACATACACGCTCGTCCGCCCTGCGTCTGAGGCAGTCGCGCCTGAAGGACTACCCATCCTGATACTGCTTCCGGTAGAGTGCGAGGAGGTTTCTAGAGTGGAGCGAGGGGCCGAGCCCCCCCAGGTCGATGCGCTTCTTACCGCACTCCTCAATTGTCACCGTGGCCAAATAGCCCTCCGGGTCCTTCCGGCGGGAGGCCTTGTTGACGTGGCGCTGGATGGCCGCCAAGTAGTTCAGGTTGGCCCGGACTGCATTTGGAATCTCGCCCCGCAAGATGACCTCACCGTGTCCCTGAACGAGGTTCTCAAGTTTGAGACGGGGGATGCGCTTGATGCTAGCCACCAAGTCGTCGTACTCCCCGTCGACAACGTAGGGTATCGGCATCATTGCGTCACCTGAGAACAGCACCCTGTCTTCGATCAGGAGAACCCCAATGCCGTCTTCGCTGTGTCCCGGGAAGGATATCAGTTGAAGAGTCCGTTTCCCTACCCGCAGGCTTAGCGCTCCGCCATCCATAACGATGTCAGGCAGCACCAAACGTACATCGCGCAGGTCGCGGTTGTGTTCCTGGGCTAGGAGGAAGGCCTCCCTGCCCCGGCCGCTAAGCAACTCACGGCAGAGGACATGGCCGATCACGACCGCATTGGGGAACCAGCATGTGCCTAGGATGTGGTCGGCATGATGATGAGTGTTGATGATGTATCGCACGGGGGAGTTGAGCCGGCCCTCGACGAAATCGCGTATCTCTAGAGTCTCTTCCGGAAAGGCCAGAGTGTCGATCAGGACGGACCAGTCGGGGCCAATGATAGCTCCGGCGTTGACCTGGGCATACATCTCACTGGTGAAGATGAAGACGTTGTCGGCGACGCGTTCACGGACCATGGGTGCACCTGCCGGCGTTGACAGCCGGGAAGGATAACACGCAGGCAGCGCGACTGTCAAGGTAAGTTGACATAAGGCTTTTGGAGCTTGCGATCGGGCTCTCCTTCATGTGGCTATGCGCAGGAATGCCCGCCTAGGGAGTCAAGTGCTTTTCCTTCTGGGTCAAATAGCGCGTGAGACGACGTCCCGCGTCAGGGATACGGAGGCGGGCCTGAAGTATCCGGTGTGGCGGTGGTTACAGGCATAAAGCCCTCCCAGCCCTTGAACTGAACCAGGTTCGTTCTTCCCGGCATCAGATAGAGCTGGGTAACGTAGGCCCGGCCAGCGAAAATCACGCTGACCTGGTACGCCCCCATCGGCAGATCGCTGATGACGAAGTTCTCTCTGTACACATCATCCGGATGGATGGTCGCCTTGGCGTAGGTCCAGAGCTCCCAGCGCTGCCCGTTGTCGAGGGACGTGATCTGCACGGGTTGCTCCGGAAGAAGTTGGCCGGTCGTCCCCATGATCTGGCCAGCCAGTAGGCCCCACCCCTCCGGTGGTACCATCCATAGCTCCGGGTTGCGCGTGTCAAAGTACCGGTTATCCCCCAAACGCACTTCGAAATGAAGATGCGGCCCACTCGCGTGCCCGGTGTCTCCGACTGTCCCGAGGACTTCTCCAGTCTCGACGTGCTGTCCAACCCAGGCCTTGATGGAGGCCATGTGGGCGTAGACCGAGTAGAGAGTCCTCCCCTCGTAGCCAAAGCTATGCCGGATGGCCACTGCCAGGCCATAGGGGTCGTTCTCGTCCTCAACTCCCCGGTAGAGCCCGTATCCCGTCCACACGACTTCTCCCGGCCCAGCGGCTAGCACCGGCGTCCCCCGCTTGGCATCCAGGTCCACCCCGGTGTGTATCGTCTCCTGGCCGAAGAAAGTCGAGCCGTATCGATAGGTGGGATTCGGCCAATTGACCTCCCCGGAGGGGATCGGCCTGCCGAAGTAGAAGTGGTCGTCTGGGGTCAAAGCCCACGGAACCGGGTAGGGTGGCGGCCGCCAAGCAGAGGTCGGGCTGGCGATCGGCGTCGGAAACGAAAAACTCGCGGGTGTTTCCGGTGGCCGACGGGTGAGGATCGGAGTCGAGGCAGGGGGTTCGGTATCGGTTGCCTCCGCGTCCGATTGGGTTGCGATGTAAACCGATTTCAGTGCCCCGGCATCCAGATCGGGCTTCGGAGCTGCGACCGTGGCACACCCGGAGAGCGACGAGCTTGCCGCAAGGAGAACCGCGAGACCGCGCCAAGGCGTGCGGATCATGGAGAAGCAGTTGTGGCAGACGATGGAGCAAGCGTCGGAGTGTTCGTCCGGGTCGGGGTCGGTGTCGTCCAGCGCCACCACCACGGCGTCGGAGTGGGTCGAGGTGTGTTGGAAGGTGTAGTCGTCGGGGTTCGGAACACGGTCGGGGTGACGATCGCCGATTCCGGGTAGAGCTCGAGCATTGCGGTCTCCCAATCCAAGCCCGAGGTCATGGCGAACTCGCTGAACCGGCCCCCCGGATAGAATGTCCGCCAACTGGTCAGGGCCGGTAAGCGCTCAAAACCGAAGTCCGCCGCAAGCATCGTGAAATCGACGTAGTAGCCTTGAGGGATTCCCTCGGCAAGTGTCCCTCCCCGATCATAGGCGGCCGGATCAGCCTGGTTCCGGCTGGCGAACAACCATGGGCGATCCCGCATCGGCTCGCCATAGTCGCCACTCTGGTCTTTCACCCGGACGAAAACCCGCCAATAGGTTTCCGCCCCGAAGTCTTCGCGGACGACCTCCACCCAGCCTGCCTGGATCGCCGCCTCGCTAAATGAAAATGCACGGCCCGTGTAGAGCCAGTCGTTGTAGGCGAATCCAGGCGGAAGCGGTTCATTTAACCCGACGAATGCGTGTTCGAGCTGGCCGAGGAAGTCCCACCCGAGCTCCCCGGCCGCTCGTTCGCGTAGACTCTGGAAGGCTCCGTCGACCGTATCGGCGAGACGTGGAAACGGCGCTTGCACTCCGCTCAACTCGATCAGCGGGATCCTCTCGGCACTGGATCCGGCGTTCGGTCCGGGTACGGAGAACAGAGGCTCGGCCTGGGGCAGCAGACTGCTATACCCTTGAACCTCTCCCGGAAGCCCGGCCCCGCTCCACTCGAGGCTGACCAAGGTCATCGGAGCGGAGAGGCCGATTGGCGGGTAACTGGTCTCACCCGAGGTGTAACTCATCAAGTACGAACCCAGGGGCGTCTCGAGGACCGCCGCGAGTGTCCGCCCGTCGGGCGACCAGGAGCTTTCTCTTCCCTGGCCCATCTGAAGCGGGGGCTGGGACAACTTGGCCAGATCCTGGACGAGGAGCATCTCTACCCCGGACCCGCGCGCCGTGTACGCCAACCGGGCGCCGTCTGGGGAGAAAGCCGGCCAACCCTCTGAAATCCGAGGTGAGTGGGTCAGGTTGGTGTAACGATCATCGACATGGTCGAGGTCGGCGAGGAAGACATCCGGGCTGCCTTCCCGGTCCGAGATGAAGGCGATTCTCCTTCCTCCTGAATCCCAGGCGGGACTGATGTCGGCTGCCGGGTCGTTTGTGAGTTGGACCGGAGATTGATCGCCATCGACCGGTAGGATCCAGATATCGAAATCGCCGGTGTAGTTTCCCTCGAAAGCCAGCCAGTGACCATCCGGTGACCAGACCGGGTGCCCCTCGAAACCCGCCGTTTGGGTGACTCGCCGAATACCACCGGTCTTGAGCGTGAGCAAATACAGGTCCCAATTCCCGTCCCGATGGGAGGTGAATGCGACGCGCTCACCCTGTGGATCGACAGCCGGATCGCGGTCGTCCCATTCTCCACCGGTGAGCTGCACCGGGCGGGCATCCCCCGGCACATAGGCCCACAAGTGGCTGTATCCGCCCACCCGTGCCGCCATAAAAAGCGTCCCGGACGTGGCTGTCCGGGTTGGTGCGCTCGTGAATGTGGCCGATGGGGGAGGTTGTGTGAAGGTCGGGCTGGCCGTCGACCCGGCCAGGCTGGTGGCAAAAGCCACCAGGGTCGGATCGAATGTCGGTAAGGGCTCCGGCTGGCGCCCATCGCTGAGGCTGACCAGCCCCAAGGTGACGAACAGAATCACCACCAAGCCAAGCACAAGCCTAATGGGAGATAGGCTCCGGCGCTGTGGCCGGCCCGGCTGTTTGTTCGCGGTCCTGTCGGACTTGTCAATCAAGGCTAACCTACCTGGCGAGCAGGGCTGGAAGCCGGCAGATTATACGGCTTGAGCCGGTTTCTTGCGGCTGGGATGCAAGGTGGATGCCAGGAGGTCCTCCTCCTGCCAGAGAGACTCTGCAGGGGAAGGCGAAGCCCGGATAAGGCGATTGGGACACTTAGGCAGGATGGTTTGGGGGGATTTCTCAACCCGGTCGATCGCATCCTAGGCAGGATGTATCCGTCAAGGAAGGCGATCGCTGTCTGGCAGGGGATCGTCCCTGCCAGACAGCGGACCGACGCGGGGATTGCTGGCCGTCAATTGAGCGCGGCGGAAGATTCGTCCCATCCCATGGATGCCACCGGAGGTGGTACCTGGAAGGTCTCCGACACACTCTGAAGCCTGCCCTTGCGCCGCCGGAAGGCCGTGACCAGGGTCTCCGGCATCAGGAGCTTGCGGGCGAAGAATTCGGCCGATTCCCGCAGGTCTGTCATCAGGAAATCCGACAGGCCCATTGCACGACCGTGCTTGCTGGTAATCAGCGCGCTGAGCATCTCCCGCGCCAGGGCGAAGCGCCGCTCGTCAGGAGGAAGGTCTATGCGCACGAAAACGCTGCCGCGTTGCGTTGGTGGCCGAGCGAAGGTCGCGTCCCACAGGTTCGAATACATGTCAACGACGCCGAAATCGCTCTCGTACAGGCTCGGCGGATGCTTCAAGATCTCCTCCACCGGAACCGGCGGTTCGGCGACGCCCATGTATTCAACCAGGCCGAGCGCCAAGTTAGACAGGAACCACTGGCGCTCTTCGGAGGTTACTGGGATCATGCAACCCGCTCTTCGCCGGACTTACGCTGCTCGGGGAGCAGACCCTCGGCTGGCGAGGGCAGCTCGACCCGCACGGTCGCCCTTTCGGTCGCCTTGACGACCCGATAGGCAAGAACGGCGTACTCGGCCCAAGAGCTTGCCTTGAGGCCGGAAAGCCGCTCCCGAAGCTCGGCCGAGAAGTCGAGGTCGGAGATCAATTCCCCGATGCGCCCGGTGCTGAAGGATTGTACGATCGCCGGGTCAATGATCGAACGGGCCACAAGTTGGTTGAGCGCTTGCATGGTCATTTTAGTTCCTCCTGAAGCTGTGATCTTTGTCACTTGGTCTATAGAAAGCGAAAGGCAG
>MGOM01000026.1:20106-20890 GCA_001797105.1 Chloroflexi bacterium RBG_19FT_COMBO_62_14 | reverse complement strand
GCCATATCCTCCTGCAAACAAGCGGTTTGAGGAGACTATAGCCCGAACGTCACTTCGGTCACTCAATTGTTAGAGAAGTTCGTTGGGGGAAGACAATCTGCGCGAAGCGCTTAGTTCAACTACTGATTCTGCCGACCCCTATCCCCGAATCCTAATCGATTCGCAATAACCCCGATCCGTAACGGCATATGCTGCCCGCCAAGTGGCGCTATACGGATTGGGATCGGCATAGCATGCAATCGGGGGCTCTATGCGCTCATGAGGCTGCAACCCGCCACTGTCATGGCCATCATACAGCCTCCCGGGCCCGACCACAACGAGATGGCCGGCCACAAGCACATCCAGGGGCCCGGGCGATCGCCCGGCATCCAGGCGCGACCACAGCACTGCCCCCTGACGCTACCCACAATTCAGACCTGACCCTGAGGAAATCCTTCGCTTCAACCAGCAAGGGTCCCAACTTCCGCCCTCTGGGGCAGGCATTCTCTGGCGCTCTCACCCCCCCGTGCCCGTCAACTCAGTCGGACACGCCAATCCACCTGCCCCTCCACTCGCCGAAGGGAATCGAGAGGGTCACGGTCTGGGGTCTGAGGATGTCACTACTTTCTGTAGGCAACATAGATGTCCGCTTCGTTCATGACGTCTCCCTGGAAGAAGTGGTGGACAAAGTACAAGTTGCCGGCAGCGTCGAGCGAGGGCTCGCCAGCCAGGGGTGAGACGATCAGCTCGGGCTCTTGCCATTCCCCGTTCGCCTTCCTCGATCGCCAAATGCCGAAGTTCCGGT
>MGOM01000026.1:19864-20093 GCA_001797105.1 Chloroflexi bacterium RBG_19FT_COMBO_62_14 | reverse complement strand
CAGCCTTCGCCGTCCGGGGTGTTGACCGCGGACACATTGACAGGTTCCTGCCATTCTCCAGCGATCAAGTTCGACACCCAGATGTCGAGGCCCCCCGCCCCGCCGGGCCTTTCAGAGCCAAAGTAGAGTTCGGTTCCATCCGCCGTGATGTGCAGCTCTCCGACTTCGTAACCGGGATCGAAATCGGCATTCGTCCAATTCCGCCACTCACCGTTTACGTACTCGGCGG
>MGOM01000026.1:19497-19796 GCA_001797105.1 Chloroflexi bacterium RBG_19FT_COMBO_62_14 | reverse complement strand
AGCTTGCCGGGATCCTGCAGCATGACCCTCTCCGCCTCGCCCCACTCGCCATCGACCCATTCCGACGCGTAAATGCCCGTCACGCCATCGAGGATCTGCTTCTCGACCGGGACGGTTACATCCGGAGTGAAGAAGAAGTACAGTGTGTTCCCATCGGGTGTGATGAAAGGCGAGTCTTCCGCTCCGGCCGTGTTGACCCGTCCGGGCAAGGGAACCGGCTGTTCATAGTCGCCGGAGAGCACCTGTGGGGGATGCTCATCGGTTTCGGGAGACATCTTGACGGCACCGGCGGGGATGCT
>MGOM01000026.1:18174-19486 GCA_001797105.1 Chloroflexi bacterium RBG_19FT_COMBO_62_14 | reverse complement strand
GACCGATGATATGGGGGTCGCCGGCACAGGGCTGGGAGATGGTCCTTGCGTTGGCGTGAGTTGAGTCGCACCGCCACACGCTAGCACGGATACGACGGCGATCGAAACCGCGGCGAAGGATGCGAGGATCCGCTTGTTCATCTTCTCCCTCGATCAGATGAGGTCAGATGAACGGCATTCTAGAGCCGACGCATGAGCGTCGCAACCGCCCCCCGTCGATGGGGCGCAATTGCCGTGGGAGGCAATAGCGCTTCGACTGCCGCTTAGCGTGATTGACGGGCAAATGCATGGGGGCGGAGCTTCCAAGCCCCTATAGTTGGATGCCGATGTCGAACGTGCCGCTGTATCCCGATTCCGTCTCAGTGACATCCAACGTCAGCAAGTTCCCGCTCTGCCGGAAGATGCCGTCATCGGCGTTTCTCACAGCCCGCTCTCCCTTGCCGGCGTATGGCTCCTGTTCGTAAACCAAATCCGAAACCGCGTCGTCGAAGAAGAGCTGCGAGGTGAACTCGTACCCCGCTCCCGCCTCGGTCACGCCCCGGATCTTGAAGTGGATGTGCACGGTGCGGCCCCGGTACCAGCCGGGATAGATCGTAGTGAACCTCGCCTCTCCGTTGGCGTCCGTGACCTGGTACCCGCGAAGGAACTTCTTGCCGACCGTGTTGAACCCAGGGTCGGCGACGTCGGAATACACACCCTGGGCATCGCAGTGCCACACGTCGACCGCCGCGCCGGCGAGGGGAGTGCATCCTTCACTCGAGACCTTCGAGACGAGGAAGACCACCTCGAGCGGCAGCCCGTCCGCAACCGACCCGTCCGACGGATCCGAGCGGATGTCGGATCGGTTGAGCATCTCATCCACGAAGTACGGCCCTTCGGTGAGCTCCGGGCGAACGACGCACGCGGGCGTGCGCATGACTGTTGTCAATCCGGCCTCCGAGGTCGCGGTAGAAACCCCGGCCTCAACACCGGTTGCGGTCGAGGCCTCGGCAACGGCCGTGGCGGCCACAAGCTCCCTGGGAGCACACGCCACTAGCAGCGCCGCACCGGCGGTTCCGAATAGCGCCAGGACCTCCCTTCGACTCAGAACCCTCCCCATCGGGCGATCATCGTTGTCCATCTCTCTTCCCTCCATTGGGCACCCAGGCCTTGGTTGGAGACGATTCCCCTCATCACCGCGAGCCTGGGATGCGCTGAGAATACCAGGGCCCTCGCGATTTGGCCCACAGAACTTGTGTAGGGATTGTGTAGATCGGTGCGCTCGCGGGTCGACAGCGGGCGGACGCAGCCGCGAAGATAACGAGGCTCGGCC
>MGOM01000026.1:12429-18155 GCA_001797105.1 Chloroflexi bacterium RBG_19FT_COMBO_62_14 | reverse complement strand
GCGCCAGGCTCGGCCGCCGACGGCCTCAACCTCAAACGCGGGGCGAGCCTTGCCCAAGCCTGCTTGGGAAAGACTCGCCCGGATCGCTTTAACCTTCGCTGGGGCGCGTTGTGAGCCCCTTCGGCTGTAATTGCCGCCAGCCCTTCACCCACCAGCACCCGCTGGTTGGGCTATGTCCAAAGGAACGCGATTCGTTTGCTCGTCCGCGTTCGACCTTAACGGTCAAGTACCGTGCGAACCCCTACGGCGCAGGCGTGGGCATGGTGACGAACGGCGCGCTCAATTCACAGACTGCGATGTTGTCGAAGTACACCACCGTGGCGGGATCCTCGGGCGGAAACAGCTCCAGCGCGATGGAGCCAGCCGGCAGCGGTTGTGGATCGGTGTATCCCATCGTGGTGACGCCGTCCACCCACACTTCCGTCCTGCCCTGGTAGGTGCTGATCTCGACGGTGTGCCAGGCTTGGGCCTTGGCGCCCCGACCGCGCGTGACCGTCAGGTTCATCACTGGCAGCGTCAGCCGGTGTGCCTCGCTACCCGACGATCCGATCACGACCTGGTAGCGGGAGTCATCTACTTGCTGCCCTTCGACCTGGTACTGCCCGGTCTGGAGCCAGTTAAACGAGAGCGTCCTCCGGCCATCCACGAGGAAGCGGAGGCGCCAGACGGCGTCCTCGAAGGTGAAACCCTGGAGAGTTGAGAACGCATGCTCAGGGCTGGACAGGCTCGCCACAGTATTCCCCGGCTCATCGGGATATTCCGCCATCCCCCACCCCATCGTCTGAAATGCGATTTCCTGCCAGCCATCCGCCGCGCCATCTTGGAAGTCCTCAGCGTACAACTGGGTCTCGCCGGGTGCGCAAGCCTGGGCCGGCAGGACACCATAAGGATCAGGCGTGAGAGCAACGGTGACCTCGTTCGATCCGCGCGCCAGGCTGAGACTCTGCTCGGCACTGAAGTAGCCCTGGGCCGAGACGGCCAGCGCGCCCTCCAGGCCCGCCAGATCCGTCCAGGCGAACTGGCCTTGATCATCGGCAGCCACCGCCTCCCCATTCCCGGACTCCGGAAAGACGATGCTTGCCCCGGCAACGGGATTTCCCTGTTCGTCGAGGATCTTGGCGGTCAGATCGATCGGGACAGGCGTGGCTGTGGGAGTCTCCGTGGGCGGCACCGGCGTCGCCGTCGGCTCAGGAGTATCCGTCCACGCCGCGGCGGTTTGGGTGGCGACCTCTTCGGGCGAGGGGCCACAGGCCGCAGCGAGCAGGACCAATGGAAGGATGACCATCAGGCAAACGGGCAAACGCTTCATTCATTCCTCCTTTTCAGAATCTAGCCGCCCAGCGTCAGCCGGAGGGCGGAACACGGCCTCATACTCGAAGGTTCGACGTTCTTTGTGGCGCGAACTTCCACAGCGCGGCGGGAGAATCCATCAGGCCATGGGGGCCCATGCCGAATGAGCCCACATGGTCCGCCTCACAGAGAAGTCGCTTCAAGTGCTCTCCTGTAGAGGCGCCGCCTCTTTGGGCTTGACATGGACAAAGTACGAGGCAAGGATGGCTGCCAGTCCGACCAGGCTGAGGGCACCGGACTCGAGCATGAGCGATTTCGACAGCTCTCTGACCACGGAGTTGAGCAGGTCACGGCCGATTTCGGACATGCCGGACGAGAGATACGGCGGGATTCTCACTGCGACATGGTTCACCCAGACCCAGTCCAACCCGATCAGGGCTGCGATCCCGATCCCAAAGCTGATCAGGCCGGCGATCAGCATCGGGATGCCCCACCAGCGCAGCCAGCCCTTGAGAGAGCGCACCCCGAAGACGGTTACCAGAAGCAGGATCCCCAGCGGTAGGAGCGGACTGAACCGGAATCCCAGCCGGATGTAGCGGAGGACGGTGAGGGGGTCCTGATCGAACGGACCAGCGTCGGTGCCGGCGACCTTATCCGTGGCAGGCTTGATGAGCACGGCCTCGTCCGGCATCTCGGCGACCAATCCGGCCAGTTCGTTTTGCATGTCAGAGACCAGGGTCGAGTATCGGTCCTTGGGCGGGTTGCAGAGCACCATCTCTCCCTCGCCGCCGGACACCCTGGCATTCATTTGGACCAGCTCCTCTTCCGTGCAGGGCGGCTGGGCGGTGACGAGCAGCTCGATGACGTCCCGGCCGGTCTGGCTGGCGAGACGTTCTTTCAGCAGGACCAGCGACATGCTGGCGGAATCCGTCTCACCATTTGAATAGGCGAAGACCTGCTCCAGCGCCTCTTCGGTCATGCTCTGCATGAGATCCTGCGGGAGCAAGGTGCGGATCAATCTCTCCCAGTCGTCTCGGGTGAGATTCTTCATGAACTCCATCTGCCCGCCGCCGGTCCCGGTGCCGTCTGGGTTTTCGGAATCCTGCTCGAGGCAGGGCGCGATTTCCCGGGCTTCGGCGCCGGTGGGCGGACGCTGGTCGGTGAACAAAGTGTCGTACGCCTGGTCACCGACAGCCTGTTTGACACAGGCCAGAGCTTTCGGCGATGTCCTCGGCAGAGGGTTTTCTCCCCCCGGCCAGCCCGCAAACTGATCCAGGCAAGGCTGGGCGAGCTGGAGTTCCGCCTCGGTCGCGGCGCGCCGGCCGGTGCCGACAGCCAGGTAGGCATCTTCGCCCAAGGTTTGCGTCAGGCAGGCCTGCAACTCTGGAGGGGCGCCGTCGATCCTGCAGGCGAGCGGGTTGTCCTTGCACGGGTTGGCGATGAAGGCCTCCAGCGTTCCGAGTTGATCGGCGATCAACGCGGGCGCCTGCTCGTAGATCGCCTGCTGCATCAGCACGCGCTTGTAGGTTTCGGCGTTCAGCAAGGTGTAATCCACGTTGACGAGGCATAGCACGAGGACCGTCACGATCACGAACAGGGCGGCGAACACGGCTGCGATGGACTTAGCGATGAAGTTGAACAACGCGGCCAAGAATCTGCGCAACTCAGGTTCCCCTTATCGTGTCACTCGCCTCGTTCTTCAATGGCTGGATCGTCCTTCCACCGCATTCACTTCGCTCACACGCCCGCTCTGGCCATTTCGCCGGATCTGGCTACAACACGAATGGCAGACTGCGCATCTCATGGGGCGCAGACCCCCCGGACTTGCTACGCTAAATCCCACCAAGTGGGTAGAAATACTCCCTCACCTGTGCGCATGGAGAGGTCTTCACTCTATGGGAGATGGAAGCGCAGAACAATCATCCTTTTCGGCTAGTTTGTCGGCTCGCAAGAGGATCGGTCGTCCTGGAGGGTTCGGCCGAGAACGCACTACAAAGGGGTTTACGCCGGGGTTCGTCCCGGATGTTCTTACCGGGACCGACCGTCCCGGATGTTCTTACCGGGATCCTCATTGCCTCCCGAGTCACCATGCAACACGATTAAGGGCCGGCGCATCGCCGCACGGACCCGGGCGGACGATCTCAGTACGCATGCGAGGTGAGGGCGCGGCGGCGCGCGAGTCCGGAACGGCTCCGGTCGCGGATCCAGCCCCTGGACGACGCGAGGTGAGGTGGGCATGGAACTGCCCCAAACGATGCAGATTGAATCAGGTGCAACCAGCTGGAGATTTGGGGCCGCGCCAACGGGCAATAAGGTCGATCGATGGCCGTGCTGCTCGTCGATTCGCCCAAGGGGAGGCGACAACGACCCGGAACTGGCAGAGGTGGTGGAGCATCGGCGCCAGAGGAAGCGCGGTGAGCGCCTTGACTCACGGTGTGGCGAGGGTTACCCCTTCAGACGCGCCCCATCACAAATCATCTCGACGGCCTTGGCGACGCGACGCTGGCGCGTCTCGTCTTTCTTGGCTGACTCGATCCAGGAAACGTACTCCTTCCGATGGCTCGGCGACTGTTTCTCGAATGCGGCGGGAGCCCCCTTGCGCTTCTTCAGGGCTGCTGTCAGGTCCTTGGGCACGGCGACCTTTCTGCCTTCTTTGTCGGCATCGAGGGTCACACGAACCTTCGCTCCCTGGGAAGCTCCGATCTTCTCGCCTCACTCTCCTCGAAAGACCCATTCAACCTGACGCGTCCCCGTCGCTACTTCCCCCAATCCAGAGGGCCGAAGACGATGGATCCGCGCTTCATTCGTCGGCGTGCTCTCCACGACGCACAACCTGCTTTCGGTAGATGACGACCTCACCCGCCCGAGCCAGGTTCATGGCTTCGACGATCATGACTTTCAACTCCTCGTCCGATACCTCGGAGCCATCGAGGTCGAGCAGGAAGTCCTCGCCTTGAACGTGCCCGCCGTTGGTGAAATCCACCCGGAAGTCGAACTTGACTCTGTACTCGGAGGCAGGGTTCGGCGTGTACATGCGGATACTCAGGGATGTCGCTGAGCGCTCGCCTGCGTCACCATTCAGGTCGCCTTCTCACGCAACTGGGCGGTGTAGATGGGGGTACCGATCTCCGCCCCCAGTCGGCTCAAGCCCGTCTTGTCGTCGATGGAGAACCTCCTCATGTAAGCCGGACGGCACAGGCTCTAGTCGCGCCCGGCTCATTGCACAGTATGTACAAGTTCAACGATTGGTCGCTTGTCGTGGTCTCGCCAACCACTCTTCCGCGTCACTGAGGCAGCGGAATGATCGCACGTTGACACCACGATCGCGGGCGACCGCCACTCCCAGGTCGACATTGCTGCTGGCGTGCTCGGGGTTGACGTCTACGTAAGCGATCTGCATGATGATCGGCGAGGTCTCTGCGCTCGCCTCCGACACGACCCTGTACACCTCGAGCGAGTTCAGGATGGGTCCGCTCAGGTCTTCCTCGATAAGGATAGACGGCACGCCTATTCTGGCAGAAGCCTCATAGACCTCGCGCAGATACCGGCGCAGATTGAGGGCGCTGTTCTCACCGGACACCCGAATGTGGAGTTATCCCGGCTTTTCCTCAACGCTCAGGTTGTAGCTCATCCCGGCCTCTCTCGACGAACGCTGCGCCGTCGCTAACGTCCCCCCAATTCTCGCGCGGGAGTGAGAGCACGCAAACGGGCAGCAAGGGCCTGCGGGCCTCAGTCATGAAGGATCGTCTAGTCAGCCGCACAAGCTAGAGAAGCTCGCGCCTGCTGATCAGTTACCCGAAGTGGAGCCCGTCGAGAGCGGCACCTGCCGCACACACTGCGGGCATTCTTCAGGCGACCAGATGACACCGGGGATGGTCAGAAGGACCTCAAGGGCGATCTGCTTCTCGGCCGCGAAGCGGGCAGCTGTCGAACCCAGGACCGCCAAGGTCCCAATGGCCACCACGTTGGCCCCACAGGCCTCCAGGTCCTCGAGCGTTCCAAGGACGGCGGATCCGGCACCGATCACATCGTTGACGATGGCGACCCGCCGCCCCCTAAGTCGACCTCGAAGAGCGGCCGGGATTCGATACGTGACGGGGTATAAGCCGGTCCTACCAGGATTCTCGAATCGTTCCGAGTAGGTGAAGGACACGCCTAGTTGCGGGGCGAGCATGAGCGCCACAAGGGCACCCTCGACCAGAGGGCCGCAGACTGCTTCTAGGTCGTATTGGACGAGCCGCGTGGCGAGCTGAGCCGCGAACGGCTGGAGGCGGTCCGGGTGCAGACAGAGCAGCTCAAGATCGAGCCACAGGTCGCCATGGTGACCGGATTCGTGTTGAAAATGGCCCTTGCGTGCGGGGAGTAACTGGAGAAGCTGGTCTTCCATTTCGGCAGGTCCCCATGGTCGCGCTACCCAAGGATCGGGAGCTGGCGGC
>MGOM01000026.1:6995-12394 GCA_001797105.1 Chloroflexi bacterium RBG_19FT_COMBO_62_14 | reverse complement strand
CCAGTAGCCCTGAAAAAGATACGCTCTGAGGATTCGGATCATGGTCGGGAAACGAACGGTTGGAAAAGATCCATGGCCGAGCGTGGGGAGGGCGCACCTAAGACAACCGACAAGTCAAGTCAGGCTCTCTCCGTCGAGTCTTATAGCCCGGAACGCACGACGATTTCCGAGACCGGCAGCAGCCCCCATTCAGGAGACAGGCGCCTGGACGGAGGTGAGTCATGCTTAGATGGAGTAAGGGCGAGTGGGTCCACCTGTGACCCGCCTACGGCCAGCGGATGCGGACCGGGTCGGTATAGCCGTGCTTCTCGACGGCGTAAAGGCGGCCCCCGGATTCCCCGTCGCAGGTCGTCTCATCGGTGAAGGTGTAGGCCGTGTCATCGGTGTGGGCGAAGACATCAACCTCATAGTTACCGAGACACACGGTGGCCTCGAGGAAATACCCTCGATCGTCGTCTTCGGTCATCCAGATTCCGTTCCAGGTCACGGTCACCTGATTCCCATCGCGGGTCGCCTGGACATTGCCCGGCGGGCCGTAGAGCTCGGAGTGTGGCAGCTTGGTCTGGGTGACAACTACGCTGAAGACGTCGCCCTCCACCTGGACCACGGAGGCACTCACCCAGCACGCGTAATGCAGCTTGTCGAATCGGACCCACAGCCAGGCGCCGTCGAAGTTGCGGTTCCAGAGCAGGCCATGATCGTTGGCGTACAGATCCGCAGCGTGGAGATAGGCCGAGGACGGTCCATACCGGCAGTGCGCCTGCTCTGAGACGGTCACATCCGGGAAGTCGAAGGTCGGCGTCGCAGTGATCGTCGGGGTGGGAGTGATCGTCGGGGTGAGCGTGATGGTCGGAGTCAGCGTAGAGGTCGGGGTGATCGTCGCCGTCGGGGTGGGTGTCAGGGTCGGTGTCGCTGTGGGCGTCGCCGTGACGGTTGCGGTCGCCGTCGGTGCGGGGGTGCGACTCGCCAGGAAGGCGATCGGGACGGCGCTGCAGCCGGCCAGACCCATCTCCAAGGACACACCCAGAAAGACGCCCGCCCGCCATCGGACGTTGGCCAGCCGATGCACGATCCCTCCCTCCTGAACCGGTCGCAACGGACCGTCGGGTCTCATTCTACGGCAGCCCGGCCCGCATGGACACCCGTCCTTAAGGTACACTCGCCCTCCGATCCGAGTGTGCCCTCTCGTCCTCGCAGCGTTCCAGCTTGATCCAGCCCACCCGATGGTGTAGCATGGACGTGCCCGACCAGGGTATTTCCCGGAGCCGCCAGCTGTCTCACAAGCGGCGTCCTTGGTCTTTTTCCCATCCGGAGGACCTAGTGACCGACGAACCGCGCAAGCGCGCATTGCTCGCCCTTCTCGAAAGAGGGCGTCGGGAAGAGCATGCCGTGTGGGATCTCTTCACCGAGGCCGAGAAGGCCGCCTCGGGGACGTTCGAGCATTGGGGCTTGAAGGACCTTGTGGCGCACATTTCGGAGTGGAAGGATCGCGACGCCAGCCGGCTGGACCCAGCGAACCAGGGCATGACCTCTGAGGAACCCACAGACTTCGATCAAGCCAACACGGGAATCTTCGAGGCCCACCGCCACAAATCGTGGTTGCAGGTCGTGGATTTCGAGGCCCAAGCATTCTCGCATCTGGTCTCTTCCGTCAAGGCGCTGAGCGAAGTGGTCCTGCTGGATCCGCAGGCCTACACATGGACGGAGGGACGGACGCCCTGTTGGATCGCGGCCTTCACCGGCTACTCACATCCGCAGGACCATCTCAGCCGGTTCCTGGTCGAACGCGGAGATCTCGAAACGGCCGAGACGATCCAGCTCCGCATCGTCGATGTGATGGGCTCCGTCGACGATTCCCCGCGGGCGAAGGGGGCCAACCTGTACAACCTGGCTTGCTTCTACGCGCTGAACGGGATGGCGGATGGCGCCATTCACAACCTGTCACTCTCCTTCCCACTCCGGCCCGACCTGGTGGACTGGTCGAAGAAGGACTCGGACTTGGACTCCTTGCGCGGCATGCCGGCTTTCCAGGCATTGTACGGGTCCTGAGGGGGTTGGCTGCCTCCGGGTCCCCCAAGTCTGGGTCGGTCCGCGGGCGACGCCATGGAAATCCTCATCGGCCCTGCGTCGGGGTCCTCCACGAAACCTAGCCCCCTCTCTCTTCCCATCTAACCGATAGCCTCATTCCACGCTAGCGAGGATCATTCTGGCCTTAGAAAAAGACCCTTTGACGGGGGCCATTCGGCTCGATGCTTCTGCCGGGGTTACGCGCCCCTTTGCGGTTCGTGCGTAAGCTTCTTAGTGAACGGAATGTGAATCCTGTCTCGCTGGGGTTCATTCACAAGCTCGGACCCAATGCTCCCGTTCGTCATGCCCAAGCCAGGAATGGCCCACCGGCTCGACCGAATCCCCCCACTCATCGGCCTCAACGCCTCCCACCAAGACCTACGCGGAAGGCACGGATGGGATTTGCCGTCTGTGATGAAACTCACTAGCCCCCACCCCCTTCGCTTGCCAAGATGAGGTAGACACTTCATGTACACAGACATCGCCTCGGTGTTCCACGACAAGGGATCGCCGAAGGAAAGTCCTCGGCATGCAGGGCGACCCCGGCGTTGTGTCGAATCGACATGACGCCGTCGATGTTTTAACCGGAGAGCCCCAAGCGCGCCCAACAGTGGATTCACAAGAAATCACGATCGACCTCGCGCTCTACGGGCCGCTGGCGCGTTTCGCCGGAGGCCATCACGTTGCCCAACGACCGGAGCGACTGAAGGCCGGCGCCACTCTGGGGGCTCTTGTCGCCAGGCTGGGCATCGACGGGTCGGAAATCGGCTACGTTTTCGTCAACGCTGTTCTGTGCGATGTCCCCGGGATGAACGTGAGCAGGGATCTCTGCCTCGAAGACGGGGATCACGTTGGGATCTTCTCACGGGTTCACATGTGGCCGTATCAGTACCGGGACGGCGTGCGTATGAGCCCCTCTTTGAAGGAGGCACTCGAGGTGCACGGGGCGATGCACCATTCGTACACAACCCCGGAGCAAAGCAAGGCATGATCCATCAGACACTGCCGACGAACTCACGCGGGATCCGACCTCAGTCCAGGTCGGAGCGCAAGGCGTCGGCCATCCGACGATCGACGGATATCGAACCATGCGAGAGGAGGCAAGACTTGTCGAAGAAGATTCTCCGCATTGATATGACTCACCGGAAAGCTACTTATGAGGAAGTGCCGAAGAAATGGGCTCACTGGGCTGGCCGGGCGCTGACCTCTGCGATCACCTTCGATGAGGTCGAGCCCACCTGTCATCCCCTGGGACCGAACAACAAACTGGCCATCGCCCCTGGCTGGGTTACCGGGACGCCGGCCTCGCCAAGCAGTGGGCGGACCTCATTCGGAGGCAAGAGCCCGCTCACAGGGGGCATCAAGGAATCAAACGCCGGTGGGCTCTCCGGCCAGAAGATCGCAGGGCTGGGCCTGGCGGCGATCATCCTCGAGGGGCAACCCGAGGACGGCAAGTGGACCACGCTCGTGCTCACCAAGGACGGCGTCGAGTTCAAGGATGCCTCCGACCTGGTCGGCAAAGGGATGTATGAGGTCGACGAACTCCTGTGGGAGACCTACCCGGACACCGCCGTTATCGGGATCGGACAGGCCGGGGAGATGAAACTCTCCAACGCCGGCATTTCCGTCAACGACACCGAGAACCGCCCTGGTCGGTATGCGGGCCGCGGCGGCATGGGTGCCGTGATGGGCGCGCGTGGCGTGAAGGCCATCGTCATCGACGACACGGGCGGACCGGGCGTGGAGATCGCCGACAAGGAGCTGTTCGACCTCGGCCGTCGCAAGCTGACCGAGTCCATCCAGGAGCATGATCTGACGAAGAAGGGTGGCGGACTGCCCTCCTACGGCACGGCGATCCTGGTGAACATTATTAACGAAGCCGGCGGCTTGCCCACCCGCAACTTCTCAGCCGGCCAGTTCGAGGGCGCGGCCAAGATCTCGGGCGAGGCGATCGCCGAGGTCGTCGAGAAGCGCCGCACCAACGGTGGTTATGAGGGAATGGTCGGCCACAAGTGCAGCCCGGGCTGCATCATCGGGTGCTCGAACGTCTATCCCGACGAAGAGGGGAAGCACATCGTGTCGTGCCTGGAGTACGAGACGGCCTGGGCATTGGGCGCCAACTGCGGCATCGACGATCTGGATTCCGTCGCCCGCATGACGCGGGAGTGCAACGACGTCGGGGTCGACACGATCGAATCGGGGAATGCCATCGCGGTGGCGATGGATGGCGGGCTGTTGAAATTCGGAGACGGTGAAGGGGCCTTGAAGCTCTTCGACGAGATCCGCCGCGGGACGCCGCTCGGCCGCATCCTGGGCCAGGGCGTGGAAGCCACGGCCAAGGCCTTCGGTGTTCACCGTGTACCGACGGTCAAGGGTCAGTCGATGCCCGCCTATGAGCCGCGCGCCATCAAAGGCATCGGCGTGACTTATGCCACCACCCCGATGGGCGCCGACCACACTGCCGGTTACACGATCGCGCCGGAGATCGCCGGCGTCGGCGGGAAGGTCGATCCTCTGAGCGACGAGGGGAAGGCCGATCTCTCACTCACGTTCCAGGCAGCGACGGCCTTCATCGATAGCACCGGATACTGCCTATTCATCGCCTTCCCGATCTTGGACATCGCCAAGGGCTGGGCGGGGATGGCTGAGACGGTCGCCGGTGTCACCGGTATGAGCATCACCGGTGATGATGTCGTGCCACTGGGCAAGGGGATCCTCAAGATGGAGCGCCTGTTCAACGAAGGGGCCGGCTTCACGCCCGAGGCCGACCGGATGCCGGAGTTTATGCGCTACGAGAAGCTGCCGCCGCACGACGTCGTTTGGACGATCAAGGACGAGGAACTCGATAAGGTCTACGGCTGGGTGCACAACGGAAGCTGAGCATGCACGTCGAGGTCCGCCTTTTCGCCACTCTTCGCCGATGCGCCCCGGCCTTGGGCGTCGGTGAGAGCTTGAAGTTGACGGTTGACCCGGGCACGACCATCGCCGACCTTCGCGATCAACTCGGTCTGCCTCCCGAAGAGGTGAGGGTTGTCATGCGCAACAACCTTCAGGCCGACCTCAACGACCAGATCGGCGATGGCGATCGAATCGCATTCGTACCGGCCATCGCCGGGGGGTAATGCCCGGAGGAAGGATTGAGTCCGGCAAGGACGTCCGCTCGAGCGATCCTGCTCGGGTCAGGCTAGGAGCACCAAACCGCCCCGCCCGTTCGATGGGCGGGGCGCTGTTTCGACCTCGAATCTGAGCAAGCCATTCTTCTCCCTCACCGTCCCGGCATTCCGTGGCGGAGGGGAGCCGAGCCTCCGATCGGTGCGCCCGCAAGAGGCGAG
>MGOM01000026.1:6493-6879 GCA_001797105.1 Chloroflexi bacterium RBG_19FT_COMBO_62_14 | reverse complement strand
CCGATCTCCGAGGGCTCGTTCGTGATGCGGCAGGAGCCGGTTCGGGCCACATCCTGATCCAGGCAGAATGGAACGGACGTCGCCTTCCGGTGGAGCCGCTGTGGAGCGCACATCTCGCCAAGTTCGCAACCATGGTTGGGGCGAAGCAGGTCGGCGCTTCAGCGTGGGCGATGGCGGGCGCCTCGGGGTTCGAGGCGGAAATCGCCATGCCGAAGAAGGAAGAGAAGCGGTTGTGGGTGGGGATTCTCTCCCGAGAGGCGACCGTGCTCAAGTTCATGGTCGCTCATCCCACACAAGACCGTCCCTGGTTCGAACCGGCCGTGACGGAAATCCTGAAGAGCCTGCAATTCGTGGATCGCGTACCGGGTATCCGGGTCCACGAGAGT
>MGOM01000026.1:6359-6472 GCA_001797105.1 Chloroflexi bacterium RBG_19FT_COMBO_62_14 | reverse complement strand
TGCCGGCGGATCGACCCGGCCCTGGCGCTCAACGACATCTTGGAGCCGGAAAAGTGGCGAGTGTTCGAATGCCCGCATTCGCTGGGCGGGCTTCACGCGTTCTACCTGCGTGA
>MGOM01000026.1:372-6350 GCA_001797105.1 Chloroflexi bacterium RBG_19FT_COMBO_62_14 | reverse complement strand
TCATGATTGGCAGATTGAGACCTTTGAATCCATCTCCGGTGAGCCTGATACCGGATTCTCTCGGGTGCGCCTGCGACGGGATGAGAAGGTGATCGCCCTCGGTCTGCTCCCATACCGTCCCCGTCATGCGGACGAGACCGTGCTGGGCAGAATCGCCATCAAGCTCAGCTGAGCCGCGCCGGATCCTCCACCGACGCAACGCTCAATTCATGTTCGATCTATCGCGCATCCGCCCCGACCACCGGCGGCGACATTGCCAGGGGGCGCCCCTGCTTCCTAGCGTGAAGTAGTAGTCTCAGGCCGGACGGAGGCTTGCCACAGCGTCCTTTGGCGGGGATTACCCGAGCCCTTCGACTACGCTCAGGATAAACTCCGCCGAAGGGCCCAGGATGCATCCTATGGCTTTCCTCGGCCTTGTGCCCCCCAAGCATCCTGCCTGCTTGCACCCGAAGCGAAGCGCATCAGGGTCCTTGTGCTCTTCCAGGGCGGCTAGGGTGGAGGGATGGAGTCCTCCCACGGCCTCCTTCAGTGGTATCATGCTGCCTCGGCTTCCCCTGCATGGGCCGGCGCACACGACCTGTCGCGGCCGCGCCGCTCCACCAATGACACCATCCATTCCAAACGCGAATGGCTCTAGTGTGGAACATGCTGAATCGCATCCGCAGTACCTATCGCGAGTTCCCCTCGAAGTTCTGGACCCTCGTCGGCGCCTCATTCATCGACGGCGTCGGAAGCACGATGATCTTCCCATTCTTCGCCCTTTACATCACCCACAAGTTCGACGTGGGGATGACCGAAGCCGGATTGCTCTTGGGGATCTTCTCCGTCGCCGGTTTCTTCGGGGGCCTCATGGGAGGCGCCCTGACCGATCGCATCGGGCGGAAAGCCCTGATGCTCTTCGGCCTGATCTTCAGCGCGGTCAGCAGCGTCTCGATGGGGCTGGTAAACGTCTACGTCGTCTTCTTCCCCCTGGTGATCGCCGTCGGTCTGCTTTCGGACGTGGCCTGGCCGGCACAGAGCGCCATGATCGCCGACATGCTCCCGGAGGACCAGCGCCCCGAGGGCTATGGCATCCTGCGCGTCGCCCGCAACGTGTCCTGGATGGTTGGCCCGACAGTCGCCGGATTGCTCGCCGCGCAATCTTACTTGCTGCTCTTCATCCTGGACGCCATCTCCAGTATCATCACGGCTGCGATCATCTACCGCTTGATCCCCGAGACCATGCCGGAGCGAAGCCCGGAGGCCAAGAGCGAAAGCCTCGCCCAGACGTTCCGCGGCTACCTGAAGGCGCTCGCTGACGGCAGCTTCGTCTCCTTCCTGTTCATCTCCATCATCATGAACCTGGTCTACATCCAGCTCTACAGCACGTTCTCGGTGTACCTGCGGGATGTCCACGGGATCCCGACGCAGGGCTACGGTTTCCTGATGAGCATGAACGCGACCTTGGTCGTTCTGACCCAATTCTCGATCACCCGCTGGACCAAGCGCTACCCGGCGATGATCATGCTCGCGCTGGGGAGCGCCTTCTACCTGACCGGCTTCACCATGTTTGGCTTTGTGTCGGCCTACGCCTTCTTCGCCATCGGGATGCTCCTGGTCACCGTCGGGGAGATGATCGTTATGCCGGTCGCTCAGGCCTTGGTGGCGCGCCTTGCGCCGGCCGACATGCGTGGACGCTACATGGCGACCTTCTCTCTAGCGTGGACTATCCCGGCCGCGGTCGGTCCTATGGCGGCCGGGGTCATTCTGGACAATTTCAACCCCGACCTGGTCTGGTACCTTTCGGGTATCCTGGAGACCTTCGCCGTTGCCGGCTTCCTGCTTCTCCACCTGCGGTTACGCATGCGTCTGGCGAGCCAGTCGATCCCGAAGCCGAGCCGGCCGTTGCCGGCAGAACCAAGCCACGGCGACACCGGCTGAGCCGTCGCCCTCTCGAGAGTGAGGCAGTCTCTATGACGACCGAAACCATCCAAATCAACCGGGCTCCGGTTCTGACATTGTGGGCGTGCATCGTGGCCGAGGGCCTCGGTTATGACCATGAAACGGCCTTGACGCTGGGCAAAGCCGTGGCCGGATTGAATGCCCAATCCAAGGGTCGTCGGCTGGGGATTTACAGCAAGCCTGAACCGGCCGAAGGTGAAGAGCCCACGAAGAAGTACGGGCTTGGAGAGGAGTTCTGGATCGAGATCTGCGGTCGCCCCGTCCCGGCCAAGAATACGCGTGACGGTGTACGCGCCGTCATCAAGGACGAAGCCATCAAACCGGCCGGGGTCGAGAAGTATCTTGCAAGTAGGTTCGGGGAGTCGCTGGAGGCCGTTCGCCAGGCGATGATCGACTTGGCCTCAAGCTACACGCCGGAGGAACTCGGACTCAGGGCGTATGGGTTCTACGAGCGGTTTCGGCCGGCGATCCCCAGCGGCAAAGCCGGCTGGGGTCAGAAGGGGGAGCTGGATTTGAGTTTGGTTCGATCTCTGGCCAAAACGAAACGCAAGTAACCAGGCGCGTCTCTTCCCGCGCTTGTTCCCCGCGCTTCGTGCGACACGCTCTGTCTGTACGCGAACTCCGGCTAGCCCGACCCGTCTCACACACGATGCGTGCCTGGGAGTTCATCCGCCTTCCTTGAGAGTTCCCCCTACGCTGGCGCATTCCGTAGGGTGAATGCAATCTGATTCTCATATCGGCCACGCGTATCCTGTGGTAGCATCACTCGTTCGGCTTCCAGAAGCTCTTCGATTGGCATGCCGGGGTTGAGCGATCCGGCCCCAGTTGCGCCCAGATCTGGCGTGCCCCGAGGTAATCAACCCATCTTGGACAGCCTCAAGCCCGAGCAAATCCCCGGGACACACCCACCTGTCGATCCACTGATCGAGGTCAGCGGGTTGCACAAGTCCTATCGTACGTCCGCCGGCGAGGTCCCCGCATTGCGCGGTGTCGATCTGCAGGTCTGGCCCGGCGAATTCGTCGCCATCCATGGCAAGTCGGGCGCCGGCAAGTCCACTCTGATCAACATGGTTACCGGGATCGACCGCCCAACGTCCGGCGAGGTCCTTGTTGATGGCGTCGCAATCCACACCATGACCGATGACCGGCTAGCCCGCTGGCGGGGCAAGAATCTGGGCGTTGTTTTCCAATTCTTCCAGCTTCTCCCGTCTCTTTCCTTGATCGAGAACATCACCCTGGCGATGGACTTTAGCGGCGTGTACCCGGTGGTCGAGCGACGGGACAGGGCTCTTGCCCTTCTCGAACAAGTCGGCCTGGAGAACCACGCCCGCAAGATCCCCTCCAAGATATCCGGGGGACAGCAACAAAGGGTCGCCATTGCGCGTGCGTTGGCGAACGACCCCGGGCTGCTCGTCGCCGATGAACCGACGGGCAACCTGGACTCACAAACTGCAGGCGGCGTCCTGGATCTCTTGCAGGATCTGGTTGAGAGAGGCCGCACACTCGTCGTCGTGACCCACGACCGGGAGCTTGCTGGGTGGGCGGATCGTGTGATCGAGATAGAAGATGGGAAGTTACTCTCGGAGCGAGCCGGTCGGTGATCCTTCAACTGCCGCCTCTTCCCGCCCTCTCCCTCGTGCTGCGTCCTCAGAAGGGCGCGCCCAGCAAATGCGGGCGAAGTCGAGGGACGACCTCGTTTCTTGTGAACATGAGGGGTTGGCTGCCATAAACATCCCGACGCGATGGACGAAGATCATCAAGGACACCTGGAGCAACAAGACCCGCTCGCTCCTTGTCGTTCTTTCTATCGGCGTCGGCGTGGCCGCTGTCGGAATGATCAATCACGCCGGGATCATCGTCCGGCGGGATCTGTTCGGCTCATACGCCGCCGGAAACCCGGCCAGCCTGCACATCACGGTCGCCTCCTTTAAGGAGAGCCTGGCAAGCGCCGTCTCGGCCATGCCCGAAGTCGAAGCTGCCCAGGCCAGGCGCGTCGCCGGCGCCTCACTCTTGACGCACGCCGGCGAATGGGTTGATGTCAACCTGAATGCCTTCCCGGATATGACCTCGGTCGCCGTGGATCAGATCCGGCTGCAGTCGGGTCGGCCGGCGCTCAAGACACGCGAGATCGCGCTCGAGCGCCAATCGGCGCAGGCCCTTAGTCTGAACGTTGGCGACGTCGTCCGGCTCAAGACCGATGGCGAGCGGACCTACGACCTCGAGGTCGTCGGCGTCGCGCACGATCTCTACGCGCTGCCGTACACGCTACTCGGCGAAGCAGACGGATATGTCACGCTCGACACGCTCGTGTGGATGGGCCAGCCGCGTTCGTTCAACCGTCTCGACGTCGTGGTTCAGGACAACAGGTACGATCGTGCCCACGTGGTCGAGATCGGGGACCGCATCCGGGATCAGGTGATTACCCCTTCCGGCTATCGTGTGCTGCGCTCCCAGATCCCCGGCCTGGGCGGTGATCCGGGAAAGCACTGGGCCCAGGATCAGATTCATGGCTTCCTGTTGATCCTGCAGATCATGAGCGGCTTGGTGATCGTGCTCAGCAGTGGTCTCGTCGTCAACACCGTCTCCGCCATTCTCGTTCAGCAGACCCGGCAGATTGGGATCATGCGTTCGATCGGTGCGGATCGACGCCAGCTTGTCGGCATGTACTTGCTCAACGTCTGTTTCTTTTGCGTGCTCGGGCTGGTCATCGCCATCCCGCTTGGCGTCCTCGGGGGTTGGTGGCTCGCCAGGTTCGCCGCCGGATTCGTGAACTTCGACATTTCGAACCTCGACATCCCCGTTCAGGTGCTTATCATGGAGGCCGCCATCGGCCTGATCATGCCTCTGGGCACGGCCCTTTTCCCGATCCTACGCGGTACTCGCATGACCATCTACGATGCCGTCTATCAGAGCGGACTGGGAGCCGATGTGAGCCGTGGGACGTTCGATCGATGGCTGATGAGGCTTCGAGGCAGGGGGGCGATTGCGATCCTGGCGTTGCGCAACACTTTCCGCAACAAGACGCGGCTGGCCTTTACACTGATCACACTCACCTTGGCCGGCGCGATGTTCATCGCCGTGTTCAGCACGCGCGCTTCGCTGAACGAGCATCTCGACGAAACCGCCCGCTATGTCGATTTCGACGTCGCCCTCCCCCTCCGCCAGGGCTCGGATGTCCACACAGTCTTACGCGAAGCCCGCCGCATCCCAGGACTTGCGGTCACCGATGCGTGGGCCCTCGGATTGGGTGTCCTCGTCCGAGACGATGGAAGCGAGAGCGAGCAGATCGACCTGATCGGACTGGAGCACGACTCGCCCACGATCGACCCGTGGATGCTCGAAGGGCGCTGGCTGCACAAAGGGGAGGCTCGAGGTGTTGTGGTCAACAACGATTTGCTGGAGAGCGAGCCCGGGTTGAGCCTGGGAGACACCGTTCGGATCAAGGTAGGGGATCGCACGCTCACCTTCCAGATCGTGGGAGTCACCTCCAATCATCTTTCCGGCCCTCGGATCTACATGGATACACGGACGTTCGGGGGGCTGACGAACCGGGCCAACCAGGTGGACATGCTGCGAGTCCGAGTCAATCCGGACCGCATCAGCAGCCGGGCAGTTCAAGAATCCTTCGCCGGCATGATCGAGACCCGTTTCGAGAACGGTGGACTGAAGGGCGGAGACTCCATCACCAACCAGGCGATCTTCGGCGACTTCACCGACGTATTCAACTTGATCCTGACGGTGCTGATTGTCATGGCCGTTCTCCTGGCGATCGTCGGCGGGCTCGGTCTGACTGGCAGCCTGGGGATCAGTGTCTTGGAGCGGACGCGCGAGATCGGCGTGTTGCGCGCCGTCGGGGCTTCAAATATCGCCGTGCGCAAGGTCGTATTGATCGAAGGGATGTGCGTGGGGCTGCTCAGCTGGATCCTGGGGGCCCTGCTTTCCGCACCGGTCGGCCGTGGTCTATCGGCCGCCGTGATCCAGGCCGTGATGCAGTCTAACCTGGGTTTCCGTTACTCCTTCTCGGGGCTCTTCTTATG
>MGOM01000026.1:0-322 GCA_001797105.1 Chloroflexi bacterium RBG_19FT_COMBO_62_14 | reverse complement strand
GCCGAGCCGCTCGTCTCACCGTGCGAGAGGTGCTGGACTATGAGTGAGGGGCTGCAGAGCCGGCTGCGCCGGTTCCTCCTGCGCGATCGAGAGAACGGGAACGGCGCCGGCCGGGCGAGGACGACGGTGAACGACGGCTTCATCCGCTTTGAGAGTGTGAGCAAGTCGTACGAGACCAGCGCCGGTGCATTCAACGCGCTTCGAGAAGTCGATCTCACGATCGAGCGCGGCGAGCTAGTATCGATCGTCGGCAAGTCCGGTAGTGGCAAGACCACGCTGATCAATATGCTAACGGGGATCGATATGCCCACCAGCGGAGGCG
>MGOM01000025.1:62063-74908 GCA_001797105.1 Chloroflexi bacterium RBG_19FT_COMBO_62_14 | reverse complement strand
CGCAGTCCGCTGGAAGAGTGCCTCGGAGGCGATCCCGATCCCGGGCGCGATCGCTCCGCCCAGATAGTCCCCCTCCCGGGAGATCGCATCGAAGGTGGTCGCCGTCCCGAAGTCGACGATGCACGCCGGCCCTCCATAGAAGTGCTGGACCGCCGCTGCATCGGCCACACGATCCGCTCCGACCGACTTCGGATCTTCATATCGGATCCGGACACCCGTTTTGACCCCGGCGTCGACGACGAACGGGGTCCGATCGAGGTACTTGCGACAGGCCTGAAGAAATGTCCCTGTCAAGGGCGGCACAACCGAGGCCAGCACAATCGCCTCGATTACGCTGGGCGCACAACCGGCATGCTGCAACAGTCCCAAGAGCTGCAAACCGTATTCGTCGGGCATGCGGTCGTTAGCCGTTGCCAGCCGCCAGGCAAAGGTGACCTCCTGGTCCCGGTACAGACCGAGTGTTATGTTCGTGTTTCCAATGTCGATTGCAAGAAGCATGGGTTGGCATCCTCAGCGAACGGGGGTCGCACACACCCGGGAACAAGTCTGCAACTCCACGGCGATCGCGCTCCGGCGAAAGCAGGCGTCCTTCTCGAGTCCACGCGCGCAGGTCACCCGGCGCCGACCACGATGTTGTCGATCAACCTCGTCTTGCCCACGAACACTGCCAGTGAGAGCAGAGCTCTCTCGACCGGTCCCCACTGCTCCTCGAGTGTCTCCGGATCGGCCACCGAAACGTACTGGGTCTTGGCCATCGACTCGCCGAGAAGCATCTCATACATTTTCAAACGCAGCGCGTCGGCGCCGCGCTCTCCCTGGGCATAGGCCTCGGCCGCCGCCGTCAGGGCGCGATGGAGAACGGTTGCGGCTCGGCGTTCCTCCGGATTGAGGTACGCGTTCCGGCTCGACATGGCCAATCCGTCCGGTTCACGCACGATGGCGCAGTTGACGACCTCAACTGGAAGGTTCAGGTCCTGGACCAGTCTGCGGATCACCCGCGCCTGCTGCGCATCCTTCTGTCCGACGTAAACCCGATCCGGACGCACGGCAGTTAGAAGTTTGGTGACGATCGTGGCAACCCCGCGGAAGTGTCCCAGCCGATGAGCTCCCTCCAAGGGTTGGCTCAAGCTCTCCACGGTCACCCAGGTTTGGTAGCCTGGAGGGTAGAGTTCCTCCGCCATCGGCGTCCACAGCAAATCGATCTTCTCATCCTCGAGCATGAGCATGTCACGTTCGACGTCACGTGGATAGTCTTCCAGGTCCTCTTCCGGGCCGAACTGCGTCGGGTTCACAAAAATGCTCACGCCCACACTCCCGCACTCGGACTTGGCGCGGCGGACGAGAGAGAGATGCCCCTCGTGGAGAAAGCCCATCGTGGGCACCAGCCCGAACGGATCGGGGAGTTGGTGGCGGAGATCGCGAACCTCCGCCAAGCTCATGGCGACTTTCATCGACCAGCCTCCTTCCGCCGTGCCGCCAGGACGCGCACCATCTGCCACAAGGTCCAGTTCACCGGGGTGGGAACTCCGTATCGTTCACCTTCGCGGACCACGGCGCCACTAATCGCTTCTACTTCTGTCGGCGCGCCCCGCAGAACATCCTGGTACATCGAGGAACGATTACCTGCGGTGCGCCCTGCAACGCTCAGGGCTTCTTCGCCCGCGTCTGCATAGGGCATCCTGGTCCCGCGTGCAGTGGCCACGGCAGCGACTTCGTGTGCGGCAGCCTTGGCCACGGAGCGCGCCGAGGGGTGATCGATCACTCCTCCGTTCTCCATTCCCTGCAGAGCCGTGAGGGGGTTGAGCGCGGCATTGACTGCCAGCTTGCCCCACACGAGGCTCTCCAGATCCTCGGCCAGACGGACCTCGAACCCTGCTCCTTGAAGCAGATCCACCAAAGGCTCCAGACGTGGGTGTTGAGCCAGATAGGTCGGTCCGATGCCGCCGAGCCGGACATGCGCCGGCCCTAGAAGCGTCGCTCCGACCGTCGTCACACCCAGGGCCGCGCGTTCATTCCCCAGGGCTGCCTGCAAGTGCTCCAGATTCCCAAGCCCGTTCTGCAGCGTGAGCGCCACACCGTCCTTGGCCATGCAGCCGGCGAGTTGGGCCGCGGTACGCTCGGTCTGCCAGGACTTAACCAGGACCAATACCAGGCGCGCTCCCCGACAATCGGAGGGGGCTGAGGTCACCCGCACTCGGACTGTTTGCGATGTCCCGTCCGATTCGAGGCGGATCCCTTCGCGCCCGAGCGCCGCCAACCCTTCCGGCCAACTCCCGAGGAGAGTGACGTCTGTATGCGGAGCCAGTCGCGCTCCAAATAAGCACGCCATGGCGCCGGTCCCGGCGATGAGGAGCGGTTCGGACTGCATTCTAGTCGGCGAGAGTGGGCTGAGGGTTCTGATCCACTCGTCTCAGGAAGTTCTCCCAGTCTTCGTCCGGCATTTCTACGCTATGTTCAACGGCTGGGAACTCCCCCGACTCCACGTCGGCCGCGAAGGCCGAGAACGCACGCGCCATTTCCCCATGGAGGTCGGCGTATTTGCGGACGAACTTGGGCGTGAAACGGTCGAAGAGCCCCAGGAGATCGTGCGTGACCAGAACCTGGCCATCGCAGCCAGCCCCGGCGCCGATGCCGATCGTGGGGATCTCAAGCCGCTCCGAGACCCACCTTCCCAGTCGAGCGGGGATCGACTCGAGGACGAGGGCAAAACAACCCGCCGCCTGAAGCTGGAGGGCGTCATCCATCAGCCGCTCGGCTGCCTGTGTCGTCTTCGCCTGAGCCTGGAAGCCGCCGAGTTGATGAACGGATTGTGGTGTCAGTCCGAGGTGGCCCATGACCGGGATCCCCGCCGAGACAATCGCCTCGACCGCCTCCCGCCGTTCGCGACCGCCTTCGAGTTTGACCGCATCCATGCCGGCTTCCTGCAGAAACCTCCCGGCGTTGCGAACCGCCTCGAGCACGGACACCTGGTAAGACATGAACGGCATGTCCCCGATCAGCATCGCCGTGTGCGCACCGCGTGCTACTGCCTTGCAGTGGTGCAGCATGTCCTGCATGGTTACCGGGAGCGTGGTTTCATAGCCCAATACAACCATACCCAAGGAGTCACCCACCAGGATGGCATCCAGGCCAGCCCGATCGATGGCTTGAGCCGTGGCGTAGTCGTACGCGGTGAGCATCGTGATGGGCAGGCCCTTCGCCTTCTTCTGGCGAAAGATCCGAGTGGTGACTTTTTTTCGTCCTGAGGGGATCGAAGCTGTAGACATGGCTATCTCCTCCTTCGAGTGAGATGCCCGACGGCCTGAGGATTCCGACCCGCCTAGGCCGAGGGGGCGGGATACCAGATCCGAGTCATCCTGCCGTCTTGGTCGGGTCCGATCCAAGCGGCCCCGCGATTATAGCAGACATCCAATCCCCGCTTACGGCCCACGGGTGCGCCGGTATCATGGGCTGCCGGCCTCTTCTCAACCCTTGTTGCCGGCCTTGGCGGCTTCGGCCTTCTGGACGCCATAGCCCGGGGCGCGGGTCCGGGATAGTGTGTCAGGCTGGGCTAGAATCCGGGAATGCAATCCTCAACGCCAGCGACACAGGCGCTGGACAGCCTGGGAATCCCCTATCGACTGTTCGTTCACCAGGGGAAGGTCCACTCACTCGAACAGGCCGCACGCGAGCGCGATTTGTCGTCCGAACAGATCGTCCGCTCGCTGGTCTTCCGCATCGAGACCGGTTCCTTTGCACTTGTGCTTGTTGCCGGCCCGGCAAAGGTCGCTTGGCCGAAGCTGCGCCATCACCTTGGAGTCTCGAGGATCACCACAGCCTCTGCGGAAGAGGTAGTTCAAGCCACCGGCTACGCTCCGGGGACAGTCTCCCCCTTGGGACTGAGCATGCCGCTACCGATCCTGGCCGACCGCGGCCTGCTGAAGCACGAGGTCATATCTATCGGGGCGGGCATCCCCAATGCGGGGATCATCCTGCGGGGGGCCGACCTGCTCACCGCGCTCCACCCAGTGCTGGATGACTTCTGCGAATAAGCTTCTCACCGATCGCGCTTGTTCGCACTTCTCGGTAGAGACCATTCGGAGCGATCCCCGGGCGAACGCGCCGTGAGCGGCCTCGTTCAGCACATGCCTCAATCCTCTTCGAGACAGAAGGCGACGGTCTCTTGGGAAGTCCGCCGTAAGACACGAATCGAAGCATCCATGTCTCCTGGGATTGTCATGGCGTGATCGGCCCCATCAACAAGGGTCAGGCTGAACGGGCGTGCCTGGCGCAACCGGTCCAGCCGCTCTTCGTCATAGAATCGATCCAGGGTTCCAAGGACGATGTGGGAGGGCTGGCGTGTTCGGGCGAAGGCGGGATCGAAGATGGGCGTCGCGATCGGCGGGGTGAAATAGACAACTCGCGCCGGTGAAAAGGCCTCGCGATCCTGGCACAGAAACGCGGCCAGACCAGCCCCCAGCGATTTGCCCAGGAGGAGCAGCCGAGGATAGATACGGTTCTCCAGCGCGCTCCGCACCGCAACATGGCAATCTTCCGCGACGCCCGGCATGGTCTCGAGTTCAAACCCCAGGACGTCGCGCTGGAACCGGTAGGTCAGTTGGAGCGTATCCCAGCCAGCCTCCCGCAGTGTTTGAGCGGGGAAATACAGAAGAGGTCCGTCGGCACCGTAATGAACGCCGGGAAACAAGACCACAAGCCCCGCGGGCTCACCCTTCACCCGGTAATGGCGATAGGCGAGAGCCTCACCCTCCGGGGTTACCACTTGAAGCTTTGAAACCTCGAACATCACTCCTCGATGACCAACCTGCGAGTGTGCCTTGTGACACAGGCTACCGGTTGCAGCGCGATTCTGCAGCCCCTCGTCGTCCGGCGTCGTTCGATGCTCAGCGGCGTCAGCCAGAGAACTGATTCTCAACCGGCGTGAAGCGCACGAGACTGCAGCCATAGGCTGGCGTCGTGGCGGGATCCGGCGGACGCCCCTCGAGAACTGACTTGACGGCCTCGGCCAGGTAGGCTCGACTGGGTGTGCGATTCCGAAACGTGACGTCGTCCAGTGCACCCGAGTATCGCACAAGGCCATGTGCGTCGATCACAAAGAACTGGGGCGTTGTGATTACTCCATACCGATCGGCGAGGCGCTGCTCTTCATCGCGCAGGACCACCCCCAGGCTTCTTTCGGCGGCCGCGCTTCGCAGCGCATCGATCGTCTCATCGGCGTTCGAGGCAATCAGCCAATACGTGAGGCGGGGTTGCCATTCGTGAGACAGCTCGGCAAGGTCTTCGTCGGCCCTGAGCGACCACGGGCAGACTACGGACCAGAAGTTCAAGACGACGACATGGCCGCGTTCATCGGCGAGGTGATGAGTCTCTCCGGCAAGATCGGACAGGGAGAAATCGGGGGCCGTGTCACCAGGGGTAATCACGGGATCCACCGCGGGGAGTAACCTCCCGTCACCAGCGAGTGAGCCCCTTCCCCATCCGCACCTATGAGCCAGATCTCAGCCGGCTCCGTGATGACGGCCTGATTGAAACGCATGTAGACCAGGGTGGTTGAGTCCGGGCTCCATCCGAGTGCCGAGTGGTTGTAGTCGCCGACGGCCGTCAACGCGTGCGCCTCCGACCCGTCAGCGCGCATGAGCCACAACTGCCTGCCAAGCGTCCAGCGATCGCTGTCCATGTACTTGCGTCCGAATGCAAGCCAGTTTCCATCCGGGGAGTACACCGGAGAGGCATCCTCAACAAGACTTCCGCTTCGGTTCGAGAGGTCCGTCGCATTTCCGGTCGAGGCCTCGACGCGGATCAGGTGACTGTAGAAGATCGTCTGCTCTTCGGCGGACGACCCAGGGACTGAGAGTGTTTCAGGCACAAAGCCGACCTCAGGGAAGACCACATCCCGACCATCGATCGACCAGGCCCCGGGTTCCCCCAATTCATTGGGGATGGCGTTGAACGGTTGCAGATCGGGGGCGGTTCCCATGTCGACAACAGCGATCGCCCCCAGGCTGCGGTCCTGATACACCAGCCAGCCTTGGGGCGTCCATCCGGGAGCGCTTGCCCCGTGATCATCGGGGCCGACCGGGACGGCCTGAGAGGCCGCATCCATCGGCTTCACCCACACTCGACCCGGACCTGGGATAGTTCGCTCATTCGAGGTGGATTCGAGGTCGTAAAGCTCGAAAGCCAGCCACCTACCATCTGGGGAGATGGCCGGGGCCCGACACAGCTTTCCCGCAGGCGCACTGTACATCAGGCGGTCCTGTAGGGTAGCCAGATCCAGAAGCCTGAGGTCCGACCCGCCATCCTCCCTTGCCGCGGCATAGATCACCTGCGTCCCTTCCGGACTCAATCGGAAATCGAGGACGCCTGCAGGAGTGGTTGTCAGGCGGGTCGGTTCGCCACCGTCGGCTGAGCGGGCGTAAATGTCGGACGGGCCATCCGCCGGCCAAAGGTAGGCGATGCGCGGGGCTCCGATGACAAAGGACCACGCGTGCGACTGAAGGATGGGTAGAAACCGGGAGGATCGAGCCCCTGCCGGCAGGCGCACTTCGACCGTGGTGCCGGGCTCCCAGGGTGCCTCCGGGTGAAAAGTCAGTGTGGTGCCTTCCCAGGTATAACTCCCCGGGCGGGGGGGGTCGATCGCCAGCCTGCTTTCGACCGAAAGCCGGTCCATCGGGCGGCTGAAGACCAGACTGATCTGGCTGGAGGCAGGCACGTCCCGGCTGCCGGGCGGGGGAGTTACCTCGTGGACGCGAGGGGCCGCGAATGCCGCGGCCACCAGCAGCCCGGCGAAAAGCCCGACCGCCCCCAAGAGAGGGGCGGCGATCCGCCGCGGGCGTGATGATGCGAACATAGCGGGAGGATTATACCTGGAGGGTTTCTCGCGGCTGTTGGCAAGCCGACAGAGCGACAGGTCAGGTCGACGAGTTCAGCCTTCTTTCAACTGGGCCTTAAGACTCTCAATCGCCGCCACGGGTGTCGGGTCGACGCCATAAGTCATTGCCAGGAAGAAAGAGATGTAGTCGCCGAGAAGAAGGCTCGTCCATTGCTGGGCCAGGCGCGTGTCTCCCTGCGCCTCCAGAAGGTCGGTATTGAACCCCTCAACCATCATGACATTGCGGGTGACACGCGCCCTCAATTGCAGCCGCGGGTGATCGGTGCCGGCGGTCAGGAATAAAGCCATCACCCGTTCGATTGAGGTCTTGGGTTCCATGACGCCGGCTACCATGTTGTGATCGGCCTCGGGCAACTCTTCGAATTGGGCTAACGCCTTACCCACCTCGGCGATCTGCGTCCGCCACCGGCGCGCCACAGGTGCGAGCAACCCTCCTGCGATGATCAACGGCCATCGATCCATCAGCTGGCCGGCCATCCTTTTCGCCAGATTGGTGACAACCGGGGACTCGGCTCGGAGAGACTTCTGTTGAGCTTTCATGGCACCGACGGCGTTCCTCAGTTCAGCCGCCGGATCCGGGAGCAACCCGGAACGGGCCAACACTGCAAGCAGAAGCCCGAACGAGAACCCGACCGCTGCCCGCGGCTGTCCGGCATGCTCGAAGTGCCAGGTTGGGACACCGGTCTTCTCTGCCCTCGACCCCAATTCCCCGCCTCGGGTTACCGCCAGCAACCGCAGCCCGCGTTGCCGGCCCGCTTCGAATGCCGAAATTGTCTCTTCCGTGTTGCCGGAGTGAGACGAAGCGACCAGGAGCGTCTCCGGCCCAGCCGCCCAAGCCGGCAAGTCATAGTTCCGCCAGACCGTGATCGGGACACGAGAGAGCGGCTCGGCATACGCCCGAAGCAGGTCCGCACCGATCGCTGATCCCCCCATTCCGGATACGATGACCTGGCGTATCCCATCCCATTCCGGGAGTGGCAACCGTTGGCCGAGAGACCAGGCCTCTTGGAGTTGATCGGGCAAGCCGTCGATATGAGCCAGCATGCCGCCCGCATCGAGCTTGCGGAACCGTTCGAGATCATCGAGATTCATCGTTCCTCCAGTGCCAGCCGATACACCTCTCCGCGTGACCATCCTGCCTCGAAGGCGACGGCCCGGGCAGCCTGAGTCGGGGTCAACCCCGCCTCAAGCCGGGCGGCCACCGCCTGTCGGACCTGATCCATTCCCCAGGGCGCCTCACCCTGATATCCGCCAACGACAAGCGTGATCTCGCCGCGCGGCTCGACGCGGTCGAAATGTTCCCTTATCCCTCCGAGGGTGTCGCGCAGGATCTCCTCATGAAGCTTGGTCATCTCACGGCAAACGGCAGCCGGGCGGCTTTCGCCGAAAGCGGTGACCAGATCCCCGAGCGAACGGCGCAAGCGGTGAGGGGCTTCGAAGGCGATCAAGCTCCGCCGCTCGCGCGAGAGCTCTTCGAGGACCCGGCGGCGATCTGCGGCCCGGCGCGGCAGATAGCCCACGAACACGAACTCATTCGTCGGGAGCCCAGAGGCCACAAGCGCCGCGATCGGCGCGGACGGGCCCGGGATGGGGGAGACCGGAAACCCATGCTCGGTTGCAGCCTGGACAAGTTCATACCCGGGGTCCGATAGGCCGGGCGTCCCGGCATCGGAAACAAGAGCGACATCACCTTCCTGAAGCGCTTCCAGGATCTCCGGGCCACGGCTTTCCTTGTTGTGCTCCTGATAACTTACCAACGGCCCGTGAATCTCGTGCCGGTCCAGGAGCTTGCGCGTCTGGCGAGTGTCCTCCGCCGCGATCAGGTTCACCTGCCGCAGGATCCTCAGCGCCCTCAGCGTAATGTCTTCCAGGTTACCGATGGGAGTCGCCACCAGATAGAGTTTGCCCATAGCGTTATTCTAGCAGAGCCGATGAGCAGCTTAGTCTCCCCGGGAGAGGCGGGCGGATAGGGGGCTTGGGGTTCAGCCCGCAGCGAGCTACGGCAATGGCACCTTTCGAGGACAGGTCCTCGCCGCGCATCGCGAAAGACGGCCCGGCGGCGATCTCAGGCTCATTGCGTGCGCGTCCGCGAGATTCACGCAGGGGCAGGCGAGGCCGTCGGCCGCCGATCAGGCACCGGCTCACGCCGCGATAGAGGGTTGTTCACCCCGGCCCGTCGGGCGGGGCCCGCCGGATGCTGCCGGGGTAGGTTCAGGCAGCCGTATCCGGGCTGAAGCCTTCTTGGACTTGGAGGCTCCGAACGGAGACCGCCTGGGGGCCTTTGGGTGAGTCCTCGACCACGAAGCTCACCCGCTGTCCTTGTTCCAGGTTCCGATAGCCTTCACCTTCAATTCCGCTGAAGTGGACGAAGATCTCTTTCCCTTCCTCATCCGGAGCGATGAACCCGTATCCTTTGACCCGGCTAAACCACTTGACTGAGCCGGTTTGGCGGTTGGCCTCCATCGATTCCTCCTCGGCAAGGACGCAACAGCATCGATCCCTTCATTGATCCAAAAAAAGAGCCCGGCGCGCGGTAGGCGCGGCACAGGCTCAGTCAGGCAGCGAAGAAGAACCGGACCACATGGACTGAACCTCAGGATAGCACAGCTCGGCACGAGCGTCAACGCGGGCTCCCACCGGTTGACAGTGCCCATTAGGGCGTGATAGACTGGCCCAACAACCAGCCCGGGCAGCAATCTCCCCGGGTCGCTCATCCAGAGAGGCGGAGGGACCGGCCCTGTGAAGCCTCGGCAACCTCTGCTGGCGGCATGGACTGCCGGCGGAAGGTGCCAACTCCGGCAGAAGGTGCAGCCTTGTTGCACGTCTTCTGGAAGATGAGGGATGACTACGATGTCGTCGTGCGGCCTCTTCTTCCCGAAGAGGCCTTTGTGCGTTATAGGTCATACACTTTGAGTGCTGAGGAGCACCAAGGACGAGAGGAGCGTCAATTGAACCATCAGGACCACGGTCGTCATGGATATCCGGACGAGCTCGGGAAGCGTGGGCTCATCTATGACGGCGCGATGGGTACCAGCCTTGAAGCACCGCGACCAATGACGGAGGATCTTGGCGGCTGGACACACGAAGATTGCCTGGACTACCTCGTGATCTCTAAGCCGGAGATTATCGAGCGCGTGCATAGCTCCTTTTTCGAGGCGTGGGGCGGATGCCGCATAGCAGCTGATCAACTTATCCCCGAGCAATCGAAGGCGGCGAAGCTCTTCAGCGTGGGGGCAAGCCGAGTGAAACAGTTGATGGAGTCGTAGCTTCCCTCACCGCGGAAGGACAGTAATTCCCTCTCCCCGGAGGGGAGGAGCGATCGCTCTCCCTCTCCCTTCCAGGGAGAGTGAGGGGGTGAGGGTGACGCGCCATGGCGAACGCCCCTCCCCCTCGGTGGAGTCTATCTCGAGCTTGTTGAGGGACTCGGGATGCGGCGCGAAGTGGCGTGCGCCGAAGGAGTCTTGCATGGATGTGAGGGAGCAGCTCGAGTCCTGGCTCGCACGCGGCAGACCGATACTGGCCGACGGCGCCATGGGCACCATGCTGCATATGCGCGGCGTAGGGTTTGACACATGTTTCGACGAGCTCAATTCGACTCAACCCGCCCTGGTGGAAGGCATCCATCGCGCCTATCTCGCTGCTGGAGCTCAGATCATCGAGACCAACACTTTCGGCGCCAACCACTTTAAGCTCGGTGCCCATGGGCTCGAGGCGCGCGCCGGTGAAATAAACGCCGCCGCTTGCGAAGTCGCCCGCAGGGCCATTCGATCCACCGGATCCGAGGCGCTGGTAGCCGGCAGCATCGGCCCGCTGGGGGTTCGACTGGCGCCCTACGGCCGGGTCAAGCCAGCCCAGGCTTACACCGCATTTCGAGAGCAGATTACAGCTTTGGTCGACGCCGGCGCGGACCTTCTGGTGATCGAGACACATAGCGATCTGGCCGAGGTCGGCGAAGCGGTGCGTGCCGCGCGTGCGGTGACGGCCATTCCCATCATCGCCTCTTTGACATTCACGCGCGACGACCGGACTCTCCTGGGTGAGTTACCGGCGAGGGCCGCCGCCGCCCTGGCCAAGATGGAGATCGACTTCGTCGGAGCGAATTGTTCCGGCGGACCCGCCCAACTTCTGCGAGTCCTGCAGCAGATGCGCCGCGCCGCGCCCGAGCTTCGCTTCTCGGTGATGCCTAATGCAGGATGGCCCGAACGCGTCCATGGCCGGATCATGTACCCGGCGACCCCCGGCTACTTCGCCGACTACGCCCGGGCGTTCTGCCAGGCGGGCGCGAGCATCGTCGGCGGATGTTGTGGAACGACTCCCGAGCACATCGCGGCGATGCGCCTCGCCCTTTCCGATGAGGAAGGCCCGTGCCTGGAAAGCGAACCCCTTGACAGCGCCCAGACCGTGCTCCCGGTCGTCTCATCCATTCCGGCGCCGACGCAGTTCGCCTCCCGGCTTGCCGAGCGCCGATTCTTGATCTCGGTCGAAATGGACCCTCCGCGCGGCTTGGCGGTCCAGAAGATCCTGGCCGGTGCCCACCTGCTGGCCGAGGCCGGGGCCGACGTGATCAATGTCGCCGACAGCCCGATGGCCAGGATGCGAATGAGCCCGTGGGCCATCTGTCAGCTCATCCAGCGCGAGCTGGGTGTTGAGAGCGTGCTGCACTTCCCCACCCGGGGCCGGAACATGCTCCGAGTTCAGGGGGACCTGCTCGCCGCACACGCTCTGGGTGTGCGCAATGTGTTCATCGTGATGGGAGATCCGACGGCAATCGGCGACTATCCGGAGGCGCTCGACAACTTCGACATCGTCCCTTCTGGATTGATCCGTCTGATCAAGCACGGGTTCAACGCCGGGGTCGATCAGGCGGGCGCCGATATCGGGGAGGCGACCTCGTTCTTCGTCGGTTGCGCCCTCAACCTCGGGGCCGCAGATGCCGATCAGGAAATGAGTGTGTTGCAGCGCAAGATCCACGCCGGGGCCGACTTCGCTTTGACACAGCCGGTCTTCGACGCCGAACTGGCCGCCGAGTTCATCTCCCGCTTCCAATCCCGCTACGGTCCTCTTACCCTCCCGATCCTGGCCGGGATCCTGCCCTTGTACAACGACCGGCACGTCGCATTCCTGCACAACGAGGTCCCGGGGATTCAGATCCCGGATGCCATCCGACGCACGATCACCTCCGCCGGGGAGAATGCTCCCGAGGCCGGCGTGAAGCTGGCCGTCGAGCTCTTGCAAGCCCTTTCAGGGGTCGTCCAGGGGGCCTATATTATGCCGGCACTCGGTCGATACGATCTGGCAGCCGAAGTGATCGAGCATGCTCGGAGTGTCACGCTGCGGAGGTAGCCCGGAACCGATCACCGGTCGACAACCCGGGTGCTCACGCGCTTTCAATCCGCTTGAAGTAGAGTTCGGAGTGAATATGGAGGTGGCCTCATGCCGGTTAGCGAGCTTGCTCAAATGGAATGCATCCCGTGCAAGGGCGGTATCCCACCCTTGAAGGGTGAGCCACTGAGTCAATTGCTGGGAAAACTGGGAAATGAATGGCAGGTCGTAGACGAGCACCATCTCGAGAAGAAGTACAAGTTTGGCAACTTCCGCCAGGCGCTGGACTTCACCAATCGAGTGGGAGAGCTGGCGGAGAGCGTCAATCACCACCCTGACATCTGCCTATCCTGGGGCAAAGTGCAAATCACGCTTTGGACGCACAAGATCGGCGGGCTGAGCGAGACGGATTTCGTATTCGCCGCCAAGTCCGATGCCCTGCTCCAAGCGGCCGCCTGACCCGCACCTGAAGCCTGCTGTTCCAGACCATCCTTGACATCCCGCGGACTCGCCTTAGAATCAAGTCGCTTCCTGATTTGAGGCGCGTCATCGTGTGCGATCTGCGAACTTTGGCGAGCAACATGGTCATGCGGTGGCTGCCGGCGCTGAGGGGTGATCGCCCTTCAGCCAG
>MGOM01000025.1:22960-62052 GCA_001797105.1 Chloroflexi bacterium RBG_19FT_COMBO_62_14 | reverse complement strand
TCTCCCGCCAGCCTTGCGCTGGCGGTTTCGTTTCACGGATCGACAGTTGCGCCGCCGACGGCCGCATGTCATTCTTGGCGAACCAGCGGACGGGCCGGCCCAGTCGAAATCGCTCGAACGCCCCGCAGGATTGAGAAAGGGTCACCGGCGGGACTGCGGCCGGGAGGCTTTTGCGAGGTCCAGCATGAGTGAGCTCATCCATGTTTCCGTCGCCTGGCCGTACGCCAACGGCGATCTGCACGTCGGCCACCTGGCGGGCGCCTACCTACCTGCCGACATCTTCGCTCGGTACCATAGACTCAAGGGCAATCGGGTGCTGATGGTCTCCGGGTCGGATTCGCATGGCACCCCGATCACGGTCGAGGCCGACAAGCGCGGCCTGTCTCCGCGAGAGGTCTTCGAGCATTTCCACCATCGCTTTCTCGAAACCCAGAAGGCGATCGGTATCAGCTATGACTTGTTCACGCACACGGATACGGAGAACCACCATCGCATCGCCCAGGACTTCTTCACCCGACTTCACAAGAACGAGTACCTCTATAAGCAGACACAGCGTCAGCTCTATTCCGAATCTCAAGGCCGTTTCCTTCCCGATCGCTACGTCGAAGGGACCTGCCCGATTTGCGGTTACGCCGAGGCCCGTGGGGATCAATGCGACAACTGCGGGAATCTGCTTGACGCAACCGATCTGATCAATCCCAGGAGCAAGATCGACGGCACCCAGCCGGTCGTCCGTGAGACCGAGCACTTCTTTCTGGATCTGCCGGCCTTCACCGACCGCTTGATCCCCTACCTCGAAGATCACGCCGCTCACTGGCGCCCGAATGTCATCAACTTCGCCCGAAACTACGTCACGGCCGGGCTCAAAGGCCGCCCGGTGACCCGCGACATCGAATGGGGAATCCCGGTCCCTCTTGCCGGTTGGGAAGACAAGCGGCTCTACGTCTGGTTCGAGGCAGTGATGGGCTACTTCACCGCTTCCGTCGAGTGGGGTCACAACATCGGCCGGCCGGAGGCGTGGAAAGATTGGTGGTATCGGCCGGAGGCCAAAATCTACAATTTCATCGGGAAGGACAACATCCCGTTTCACACACTTGTCTGGCAGGCCGAGTTGCTCGGCGTGGAGCGGATCTACGAAGACGAAGAGGGCGCGCGACTCAATCTTCCGTACGATGTCCCGGCAAATGAGTTCATGAACATCGAGCAAGCTCAGTTCAGCAAGAGCCGGAACTGGGCCGTATGGCTGCCCGACATCCTGACACGCTTCGACCCGGACCCCATCCGCTTCTATGTGGCCTCGGTCATGCCCGAGACGCGAGATAGCGAGTTTTCCTGGACTGATTTCGTCCGACGCAACAACGATGAGCTGGTCGCAACGTGGGGCAACCTGGCCAACCGTGTCCTGGCCTTCGCCTACAAAAACTGGGAGGGCCGAGTGCCTAATCCCGGCCCACTCGAAGACCAGGATCGCGAGCTGACGGCGCTCATCGACGCCGGCTTCGAGACCGTGGGCCGATTGATCGAGGCCGTCCAATTGCGGGCCGCTCTGGCTGAGGCCCTCGCTCTGGCGCGGGCCGTGAATGGTTACCTGGATCGAGCGCCGTGGTTCAGCGTCGTCAAGAAGGACAAGGAACGGGCTGGGACGACCGTGTACACCGCTCTGCGGGCCATCGACTCACTGAGCGTCCTGCTGGCTCCGTTCCTCCCGTTTAGCAGCGAACGGCTTCACCGTTTGCTCGGCTATCAGCGCCCTCTGTTCGGCAGCCAACGGATCGTGACCTATGACGAAGGACAACGCTCGCACGAAGCGCTGATCTATGACGCCGGGGAAGCGGAAGGGAAGTGGGGTCCGGGTGATCTAATGCCCGGACAACGGCTCGAGGAGCCGAAACCGCTCTACAAGAAGCTCGACGAAGAAGTCGCCGCAGTCGAATTGGCGAGGCTCGGGCGCCCCGTCGAGTGACCGGCAGGCACGGTCAAGGTCAAGCCAACGCCTGGGGTTTCTACGCGTGTCGACGGAGCAACATTCCGGGTGACGCGGCGGACAGCCGAATGGGCGGAAAGCTGCTGGGCACCACCTTGCGGACCCCCACAACTCGTGTCGATTTCTCCGCCGCCTTCATACCCCTCGGAACCTCGAACGCCTCTTTTCCACGAACGCGCTCACGCCTTCTTTGTGATCTTCCGTCTTGCCGGCGATGTCCTGCAGGTAGGCTTCGTAGTCCAGAGTCCTTTCCAGGTTTTCGAGCACAGCCCGATTGAAGGCGCGCTTGGTGAGCCCCAGAGCGCGTGTTGGTCCACCGGCCAGGGAAGCGGCCAGTTCGGCTGCTGCAGCTGGCAATTCTGGATCGGGCACGACCCGGTTCACCAGGCCGAAGGCGAGAGCCTGATCGGCGGAGACAGGTGCGTTTGTGAAGGCCATCTCCGCCGCCCGGGCCATCCCGATGAGCAAGGGCAGGTTCAAGGAAGTGCCGGAATCTGCCGCGAGCCCGATCCCGGTAAAACCAAACACGAAGCGTGCGCTCTCCGCGGCCAACCGGATGTCGGTCGCCAGCGCGATCCCCAGGCCGGCCCCGGCCGCAGCGCCGTTGATCGCCCCCACGATCGGCTTCTCAAGCTGGCGCATCCGGAGGATTACGCGGTTGAAAGTGCGCTCCAAGTGTTCGCGGAAAGAGATCTCACCCAGCCTCTCAGCAATGATCCCGACGTCCTGGCCGGCGCTGAACACCCTGCCCGCTCCGGTCAGCACCAGACAGCGGATCCCGGCGTCGCTGGCGGCGTGTTTCAGGACCGCCAGGAGTTCCTCGACCATCACACGATCGAATGCGTTGGCCTTCGGGCGATTGAGCTGGACCGTCAGAACGCCCCCGGCCTCCTCGGTAAGCAGGTTCTGGTATTCGCTCATCAAGTTGACTCCGGATGCAGGAGAGGAATCTCGAACGCACGGCCTGGACGGCTTCCAGGCCGAGAATCGCGCGGGAAATGCGACCGGGCGCGTCTGCGTCCGGCAAGTTCAGTCAGGATGTGTGGTCGAAGTCGGAGTCGTCGGCGTCGTCGGGATCCTCGTCGAACTCGTCTGCCTCGAGTTCAATCTCAACCTCAATCTCACCTTGCTCGAGGCGCAGCCAGAGAATCAGGACATGACCCTCGGCCGTTTCAGTCCAACGGGCGGCGACAATCGGTGCAAGCTGCGTCAGGCCATCTTCGGTCCGGTATTCGAGATTGATGGAGTGGCGCTCACGCCAGGCACGGTAGCATCGCTCGACGAGCGCCGGGCCGTTGGCGGCCCGCACTCGACATATCGCCACCTGGCTTGGAACAGGGCCTTCCGTGAGTCCGGCCAACCACGGGTCGTTGTCAAGCTCAAAGGTCGGGGGCGGCCCCTCAATGATCGTGATTTTGTCTACGTCTGCCATGCTCCCCTCGGTTTCCTGCGGCAAGGTCACCGGGCGGAATATTACCACAACTCAACTGCCGCGCCGGCCTTTCAGATAATCATTGTCTGCAAACCAGTCCAGGGCGTCCCGCAGCGTTTCTTCTACCGGGCGGGCACTCAAGCCCAACTCCCTCTGCGCCTTGCGACAATCATAGCCTTGCCAGGTGCGGATCGCCTGCAGGTGCCCGCTCAACCCACCCATCCCCGGGGTGTACGACAAGACCGAGATGAGCCGCTCGACAAATCCTACAGATAACCCTACCCGAGGCGGGGAGACGCCGGCTAGTCTCGCGGCAACATCGAGCACCTCTCGCAGCGGCCAGTTTTGCCCACCCAGGATGTATCGCTGGCCAGGACGACCGACCTCGGAGGCACGCACCTGCGCCTGGGCGACATCTCGGACGTCGACGATGTTGACCTCGACCGGCAACCAGACGACCGCCCATCCTCGAGCAACCCACAGCAGCGCCCTGCCAAGCGCCAGGTGGACGTCTCCCGGACCGAAGACCGCAGTCGGATTGACGACAGTGGCTTCCAGTTCGGCAGACGACGACCGCATGACTTCGCTCTCCATCGCGTACTTGCACTCGTAGTAGGCCGAGCGGGGTAGAGATCCTGGAAGGTACGTGTCTCGCTCATCGGCAAACCTGCCGGCATCCGGCGGAGGGCGACCAATAGTTGAAAGGCTCGAGGTGTATACCAGGCGGTCGACGCCGGCCTGCTTGCAGGCTTCGATCACATTGCGGGTCTGCGCCACCGCGCCGGCTACCTGCCGGGGAACCGAGCCGCCATCGCGCGGGTAGTATCCGGCTGCGTGGAAGACGACTTGAACGCCGGCGAAGGCTGGCGCCAATCGCTCCGGTCGATCGAGATCTCCCTCAAACCACTCGATCGGTGCCGACCCGACATGGCCGGTCGCGCCTGACACGCGGCGCAGCCCGCGAACGGCCCAGCCCTTCTCGATGGCGGCAAGGGCGATGTGCCCTCCGATGAAGCCGCTCGCGCCCAACACGAGCACGGTTGTCATCTTGGCGATCCTCCGCGATCTTGAAGCCGGATTACCCCTTTGCCGCCAGTCAAACTCATGCAGTACTTTCCTTCCGATCGCTGAGAGGCTCTGCGCCAGACCGGAGGCCATAGTCACGCGAGCCCTTTGCAAGATTCCCGGAGACGGAGGCTGGTCAGGTGAGGTAGATCGACCGGAGGCCCGGCATCCGCCGATGGGACACTCCAAGAGCGCGGTCAGTTCGCTGCTGGGAACGTCAAGAGGACTTTGATCGATCCGCTGCGCTTATTCGATGCATCGGCGATGGCGCGCTTGTATTCCGAGAACGGGTAGCGGTGGGTGATCATTCCTTCGTGCCGGAGCCGGCCGTCTCGGACCATCTCAACCACGAGATCATAGGTGTCGGCCTGGCGCCCCGCCCAGTCCTCCCTCCCAAAGAACCCAGCCCCGATCAGATCGACTTCCTGATACCAGATCGGGTTGAGGTCGACCTTCAAGTCGTTCAGCGTGATCCCCACCATGACGACTGTACCCTCGGCTCGGGCCCAGCGCAGCCCGTCGGCGATCGTGCTCTGGCTACCGACGCAGTCGTACACAACCTCGAACCCGCCCAACAGCATCCCCCGGTTCATCGGGGCGCGGTAGTGCCTGGCGCCCGTGATACCGGCCACTTCAGCGTAAGTGTCCCCATCCTGCACCACGTGTCCTATACCCAAGCTGCGGGCCACCTCGCTCTGGTGGGAATAGCGCGTCAGGATAGTCACGTGGCAACCGGGTTCGACAGCCTTTACAGCTTGCGCCGTCAGCAGCCCGATCGCCCCAGCGCCGATCACCAGGACATGCTCGCTGCTTCGCGGTCGACGCCGCAGGACGGCATGCAACGCGATCGCCATCGGTTCGATGAACAACGCCTGGTCATCGTTCAGGTCGTCCGGGACTGTGTAGATCTCCGTCTCGTGTGCCGTGTAGCCTTCACTCCACCCGCCGCCGACACCCTCCGGCCCAACGCCGAGCGAAGCGTTCTCACACAACCGGCATTGGCCACGCGCGCAGTATCGACAAGGCGGGTCGATTTCCTGACTGAAGCAGTTCCGCCCGGCGTGACGCGATTGCATGACAACTCGATCGCCGACTTGAAACCGTGTGACTCTCTCCCCAACTTCGACAACATTGCCGACAACTTCGTGACCCAAAAAGAGGCGGCTGTTGGCCGGCAGTGCCGCCGGGGCGATCCCGGGACTCCCTTTGACAAAGAGCAGAGAAAGGTCGGTGCCGCAAATGCCGCATTGCCGGTTACGCACTCGCAGCCAGCGCGGACCGGGCAGGGGCGGCTCCGGCAGATCGGCCACCCGCGCCGAGGAGATCGGACTCCAGATGATCCCCGGTAGAATCGGACGGAGTGCCTTTACCGCCAGCAGGCGAGGAATCTGGGCATCAACGAAGATAGCTCGCATCGACTAACTCTCGCCAGCCGGGCTGCTCCAGCTGCACGCCTCTCGATCGCACGTCGCCCCTAGCTCTCTTTGACCGCCGAAGCGCGAACTGCGGCGCATCGGGCACAGCTTTGTCTTCCGCACAACAAGGCCTCCGGATCCATGCGGATCCATCCGGCGGCGGTGTGGACAAGATCACGCAAAGGATAGCTCTCGATCGTTACTGGCCCCAAGGTCGCCCGCCGCACAATCCCTTCCAGACGACCGGCGATCGCCGGAAACCCATCAGCGCACCCCGGGATTCCAGGACACTCGATCACACCCGCCGGTGTAAGAGCCCAACGAACGAACTGTCGGCGTCCGGCCAGCTTCTCGGCGTAGTGCAGGCTGACGTTTGCCGTGTGATCCGCACCCAGCAGCACCACATCCGCATCGGCCGAAGCCAAGGCCGCGATCGGCGCCAGAGGATCTTCCAGAGTCTGTGACGTCAGGACCTCGTCCGCACCGACTCCGGCGAAAGACAGCAGGGGATGGTTCGAGCGCACGGCTTGCGGTGCCTGGCGAAGCGCTTCGGCCAGAGACCCCATCTCCGGATCCGCCGGAAGGTCTGCCCGGTAGAACTGAGCCGCCGAGTTACGATCGCCGGCCGATCCGTACTCCATACCGTTGTCACTCGGCCCTACATCGGGTGTGATCATGGCGCTGAAAGTGAAAGTCGGGGCGACGACCGTTTCCCCGACCGCCAGGAACGCACCGAGCACGGCCTGTGTGCCTCCGGTGACTTCTCCCAAGGAAGCCAGTCGGGCATGGATCAGGATCCGGCTCCCCTGGGCCAATCCCAGGTCGCGTAAGACGCGAATGAAATCTCGATAGTTGAACATCGCCTAAGGCCAGGGAAGGTGAGACTCAGAGATGGCGATACGACAGCAGTAGGGCCTCGAACGACAGCGCCGCTGCGGCCATGAGAGTGGTCATCATTCTCCTTTCCACTCCGGAGCCCTTTTTCCCAAGAATGCCCGCATCCCTTCCTTTTGGTCATGGCTGGCGAACAACAGATAGAAAGCACGCCGTTCATCGGCCAGGCCGTCCGTCAGGAACGACTCAAAAGCGTGGTTGATGGCCTGCTTGGCCAACCTGACGGCCAGGGGCGCCCGGGCCGCGATCTCGCCCGCCAGTTTGAGCGCCTCTTCCAGGTAGGCTTCCTCCGGCACGACCTTGTTCACCAATCCGTACTGGAGCGCTTCGTTCGCGGTCAGCGTCCGGTTGTTGAGCACCATCTCCATGGCTATCGCCTTCCCGGCTGCGCGGACAATCCGCTGCGTTCCACCGGCGCCGGGGATTACCCCCAGATTGATCTCCGGTTGGCCGAACCTGGCCGTCTCCGAGGCGACTATCATGTCGCAGACCATCGCCAATTCGTTCCCCCCGCCCAGACACCAACCGGAGACGGCCGCAATAAGCGGTTTCGTCACCCGACGGATCCGGTCCCATTGGGAGATTCGCCCGGAGGTTAACATCCCGATGGCGGTCTGTTCAACCATTTCCTTAACGTCGGCGCCGGAGGCGAAAGCACGCACATCTCCGGTGATGACCATCGCCCCGACCTCCGACGAGGTGTCAAATGCCTCCAGCGCCTGAACGACTTCATCCATGAGAACCGAGTCGAGCGCGTTCCGCAGCTGGGGTCGGTTCAGCCGGACCAAGCCCACCCGGCCCCGCACCTCGGTCAGTATAGCGGTGTATTCCATGCCACTCTCCATCCGTTGTTCTCGGTGTCTCATCAGCGTGACCGAGCCGATGTCGCCCGGCGTCCACGCGAAACGTCTACGCTATCCATCTTCGGCGGACCGGGCTAACTGCTCCAGATGCTCGGCAAAGTGGGCTACGGAGTACTCGACCCACCACTGCAGGGTGCGAACGCCGAAGCTCGGATGCTCTCCAGTTCGGCTCCAACCCTCCGCCTCCAACCCGTCAATCCATTGACTTCCGGCGGCTCGCCGACGCTGAATCTCCGCGGCGATCTCTCCTGCCCCCTCCTGGCCGTCGTAGTGCTGATCCATCCAGGCTTCCGGATCGAAACTCGCGAGCCGGGGTGTCTCTTCGGTCACGATGCGACCGATCCGAGGAACGAAGGCCTGTACCTCGACGTCTCGGAGATGCGTCAGGATCTGATGCGGCGACCACCCGCCCGGTTCGAGCTCGCGACTCAAACGTCCGGCGGGAATACGCGCGACAAGGCGCTGTAATTCCTGGGGCTGGTTGGCGTAGCTGGCAACCAATCGACCACGGTACTCGGCCAGTTCTCTCATCGCGATCAGGGGGTCTCCTTGTCGGCCAGGACCTGGAGCCAGGCCCGGATGAGCGTGCTAACGGACTCGCGCGAGCAGCTTGCGAATGTGCAGGGTATGGTCACGCTCATGCCAGAGCGTGCGCCGAACTACTTTGCGCGCCGACCAGGTTTCGCCCGACAATGTAATCACTCCGGATCGCCGAGTGAGCTCGTGCATTTGGCTCAGAAGATGCTGGCGCACCCTATCCAGCCGGGCAAACGGATCGTCGGGGAACTCGCTCTTGGGAAACGCCAATCCGATTCGATCGAGGTACCACAGTTCGGCGTTGGCCACGTGTCGCAGCACACCTCCGATCGGCCAACGCTCGCCGGTGAGCTGTTTGTCGAGTTGTGAAGCGTCGAGACCTTTGACCTCCTCCAACAGATCTGCCCGGGTGGCAGCGAGCAACCTCTCAAACTCGGCCGCTTCACCCGCGTCCACAGCCGGCCGATCCGAGGCGAAGAATGCGTTGACTTCGTAATCTTCCTCGTATATCCAGGAACGGATGACTTCTCCGACCACTAAAGGCGGCGCAGGCGGGGGAACACGCAACCCATGCTGAGTGCACCATTCCAGGTAGGCCTCGACCGCCCGAGGGACGGCCGAGATCGAGCGCTCCCGGTCGGGGTTCGTGGAGAAGCAGCCAGGAAGATCGGGGACGTGGGTGATCCACTGCCTGTCCATCTCCTCGGCACAGACCAGGTATGCCACTTCAGGACATCACCTTCCCCCCGTCGACGTTGATCGCCTGACCCGTAATGTAGGCGGCAGCCGACGAGCAAAGGAATACCACTACATCGGCGACGTCACTCACCTCACCCAACCGACCCGAGGGGATGTCCGCCAGCCAACGCGCCATCATCTCCGGGTCCTTCCGAAGTCCAGCCGTCATTTCCGTCGCGATAACGCCGGGGCAGACAGCGTTGACGCGGATATTATACGCAGCCAGCTCACGCGCCGCCTCACGCGTGAGGCCGATCAAACCCATCTTGCTCGCGACGTACGCCGATCTGTCTTTCAGACCGTGTGCACGACCGGCAATCGAGGCGATGTTGACGATCACTCCGCCACCGCGTGCCGCCATGATCCGCCCGACCGATTGCATCAGCAGAAAGGGCCCTTTGAGGTTAACCGCCAGGGTACGGTCCCAGTCCCATTCACCGAGGTCCATCAGCTGCGCATGGGGTTCGACACCGGCATTGTTGACCAGAATGTCCACGCCACCGTACGCCTCAGCCACGGCTTCCAGCATTGCCTGTACGGCGATCTTGTTGGCCACGTCCGCCGGGAATGAGGCGGCCGCTCCGCCGGCGGATTGGATCGCTGCCACCGTCTCGTCCAGATTGACCGGTGTCAGATCGTTGGCGGCGACCTGCGCACCTTCGACGGCGAGGGCCAAAGCGATCGCCCGCCCGATGCCCCGGCCTGCGCCGGTAATCAGTGCAACCTTTCCATCAAGTTCGCCCATCACGTGACCTCGTGCGGATTGAAGAGTCTTCAACCGGAGCAGACTGCGATCGAATCACCTACGTTGCCGGCATTGACCTCGAACCCCAGGTAGAGACTCGGGTCGAGTGTGTTCCGGATTTCAAGCTCGTTCTTGAAACCTCCCTTCCCGTCGTCCTGTACGATCGAGAAGTGCAGGTGCATCCCCGTCGGGTTGTCCGGGTCCGCCGAGAAGTTCCCCTGGTAGCCGAGGAACGACCCGGCAGAAACAAAGACCTCACTCGTGCCCGGCGGGAAGGCCGGATCGATAAAGGAGTTCCCCTCGGGGTCCGCCATGTGGGTGTAGTAGGTCCAGATCTGGCGATCGGGTTGCAGCGGGTCGTGCGGGATGCGGACGATGACCGCCGAACGCCAGTCCGGAAGCCGGGTCAGGTATCCGTCATACACGGCAACCACGCGCGTTTCCCCCAACCCGTACGGGCCGCTCGGGCCGAAGATGTCGAGCCCTTGATGGCGACGGCCCGGCCGGAAGGAGTCGCCCCAGAAGAAACCAACATACCCGTCGGTGGGGGCTACAAAAGGAGCATCACCGCATTGCACTCCGGCCTGGAGGCTCCAGTCTGAGTGGGCGCCCGGGTCTTGCCAGTACTGCCGCACCCGGACCATTCGGCCGGCGGGAGGGCGAAAGGACCGGTAGGTCAAGTAGCCTCCTACGATTAGCATTACGACGGCCGCCGAGGCGCCCAACCCGAGTGGTCGCCTCACGGCTCTTCACCGTTCCCCGGACAAGCTGGTGGCCGGAGGCACCCATCCGAAGTCATCAGACCTGGCCAGCCTCTTGTTGATCCCCAAAGTCGACCAGTTCGGCACCGCAGGCGCGCACAAGATCATCCGGTTTGAGGCGGAGCAGAGCATTTACCGAACCACCTCCGGCATAGATCACTTGATGACCGAGCACAGTCCGGTCGACAAGCGTTCGGATTCCTCGGAGGTGCCCGAAGGGTGGAAGGGTGCCGACAGGGTAACCCGTCACCGAGAGCACCGTCTCGGGATCGGCCAGGTGGACCTGCTTACGTCCAACGTTCAACATGCGCCCGATGGCGCGACGATCGACGCGCCCCAATCCGTGAGTGACCACGAGCAAAGGCTCTCCTCCGACAACGAACAAGAGCGACTTCACGATCTGATCCGGCGAGGTAGCAACTGCGGCGGCTGCCGTACTGACGGTCGGCGTCTCGACCGGGAGGAATACGACCTCTCCCCGAATCGCATGGATCCGGATGAAGTTCTGCAAATCAGATGTGTCGAGCACAGGGTATGCGTCCGACGCAGGCTTGAATTGGGCCCAGCCCCCGAGGATTCTGACCCCCGGGAGGCCGCCCGGCGTCACCCGGCACGGTCTGCCGGGGCCCGGTCTTCCTCGAGGTGCTCGGCGAAGCAAAGACTGACGAAGTTGGCGGCGACGTCCATCAAGGCCCTACCGGCCTCCGTTCCCTCCGGCGAGGTCAACGCCCTCTGGAGCGAATCGGCGTCGTCGAAGAAGAGCTCGTGAACCAGGTGCAAGTCCGCCGCCCCGGACGGGCCGCCGTGGATCCGGCTGACGGTCACCCGGCGGATACCCGGCATTTTTTCCGCCCTGGGGACGAACTCGTGGCTCCAGCGCTGCTCGAACCCGTCAACGTCATCCGGCCGGCGGAAAAGCAGCATCAACTTATGCACCGGCCCACCCGCCTTTCCCAAGACACAGGTTGAAGCTAATGCCAGATATCGGCTGGACGTGACCCATTGGGGCTATTGCCTCCCCTGCACGATAGCCTATACTGGCAGTATGATTGTCATTCCGCCTGTGCGGGGGCACTTATGATTCATTTCTCCCCACATGGCCAGGGCTTGCTTGAATACGCATTGCTGATCATTCTTGTTGGTATGGCCGTACTCATTGCCCTGGCGATATTCGGGACCAGCGTAGGGAACCTATTCAGTAACATCGTGTCGAATTTCTGAAGGGTATTCCCGACCGCTAAACCAGAGGCTGCCTTGCTTAAGGCATGGCGTCGCTTTCACTCCGCCGGCCGGCGAGGAATTCGTGGATAATGCCTGCCACCTCGTCGGCTGCTCCCGGCCGCGCAACTGAACGCGCGACAGCGACTGCCTTGTCGAGCTCGTCCGGGCTCTGCAACCAGGCATGTACGGCGGCGGCAGTCCTGGCCGGCCCCGGGGCCCACACCCCCACGCCTTCTGTCACGACATAGGCCACATTGCCGTCTTCCTGCCCTGGCACGCGGCTATAAAGCACCATCGGCAGCCCGGCGTTCAGGGCCTCGGCGATCGTCCCCGGCCCGGCTTTGGTCACCAGCAGCGTCGCCGCCTGCATCATCATCGGCATCCTGCGCTCGAATCCGTAAATAAACGCCGACACCTCCCATTCGACGAGTTCCAACTGGGCCCGCAGCCGCTCATTCCGACCGGTCACTATCGCCAACCCGAAGTGATCACCCGTCCCGGCGATCGCACGGGCAGTGGCATAGAGCGGCCCCATCCCCTCACCGCCCCCCACGAGTAGGACCATCGGCCGGTCATCCGGCCAGCCCAATTCGGCACGGATGGCCCGGCGATCGGCTCCAGGCATGCAGAAAGGTCTGGCGACCGGAAGACCGATCACCCGGACTTGGTCGGGACGCATCCCAAACTCAAGAGCCCGCCAGCGGGCGGCCTCGGTCGGGACCAGGCACAGATCCACCTGCCGCTGGTACCACGCAGCGTGGGCCGATACCAAGTCTGTCACCACGACGATGAAAGGCGGGCGATCGCTGCCCAGGGCCTTGAGCAGCGGGCCGGTTAGCAGGGGATGGACCGAGACGATGAGATCCGCCGGCTGCTCTTCAACCAGACGCCGCACGGCAGGTTTGACGTACGGCCAGGTCGCCGTTGTGATGGCCCTCGCGCGTCGAGGGCCGTCGAAAGCGTGATAGCCCAGGCTCCAGGCTCGGGGATGCCGGGCCATTTCGGGGTAGGCAGCCGGGACTCGGTTGAGGGGTGGTGGTGCGTAATCCTTGAAGGCGTCAACAGGAATGGATTCATACCGATCGGGATAGCGGTCGTTCAGAGCCTCGATGATCGCCTCCATCGCGCTTCGATGGCCCCCACCGGTGTCTGAGAACAGGAAAAGGATTCGCTTCCGCTCAGGCATTGGTACGAGGATCAGGAGCTTTGGAGAGCGTGGCTTTCATTCGACGGGCAACTTCGCGGCGGGGTAGCAGGATGCGCCGTCCACAGCCGAGGCACTTCAGCCCTATGTCGGCACCCAGGCGCACCACGACCCAATCGGTACTGCCGCAAGGGTGTGGTTTTCTGAGCCTGAGCACATCGGCCATTTGAAGATCGGGTAGCATCCGGAAACCGTCCGCAAGCGAACTCGCGCCGGATTATACCATTCGGGTGGAATGGTATAATCCGCCAGTCATGCTGAATCTGACCCTACCCGTGTTCATCTCCCGCATTTTTACGCTGGTAGTGGCCTTCACCGTCCACGAATTTGCACACGCATGGACCGCAGATCAGCTCGGGGACGATACTCCGCGCTTCAACGGTCGGCTCACGCTCGATCCACGGGCTCACCTCGACATCGTTGGCTCCCTCCTCTTACTCATCGTTGGCTTCGGATGGGCGAAACCCGTCCCGATCAATCCGTACGCCCTTCAGAGACGCACACCGGCCGGGACCATGCTGGTCTCGGTCGCAGGTCCGTTCTCGAACCTGGTCATGGCGATCCTGGCCAGCCTCCCCTTTCGGGCCGGCTTGCTCGACCCGTTCACGCCCAGCGGGGAGATCCTCCCTTCGGCTTCAAGCCTGCTCCTCGAGTTCATTTTCATCAACATGATCCTGCTCTTCTTCAATCTGGTCCCGCTGGCTCCGCTGGACGGCGAGAAGGTGGCGGAGTACTTCCTGCCGCCGAGCGGACAGGATTTTCTTGCCCGCATCCGGCCCTATGGGCCGATGATCCTGCTTTTTCTACTCTTCCTGACCCCTCGCATGGGGCTTGACGTCTTCAGCTGGCTTGTCGTTGGGCCGGCACGCCAGGTGCTCCAGATGCTGGTCCAATAACCCTCGGCTGTCTGTCCGCTCGAGCCGATTCGTCCATCGTGTCTGATTGAGATCTGCCTTCCGCCTCGGAATAGTCGATCACCTGAGCCACGGTCAACTCATCACAACCGGTCATGGTCAAGCATGTCCATCCCGGCCTTAGTGTGCAGGTTCGAGGAAACTGAGGTGCCGCGATGACAACAGAGATCGTCTTGATCGGCCTCGACCCGGTCGGAGCCTCGATCGGCATGGCGCTGGGTGAGGCCGGGTTGGATGCAGTCCGCACGGGCTACGACTCTGACGGGGGGACAGCTCGCGCTGCCCGCAAGCTGGGAGCGGTTGATCGTCTGGTCTTTCGGCCCGAGAACGCCGCCCGCACCGCCGACCTGATCATTCTGAATACATCCCCGCAGCACGTGCGCGAGCAGATCCAGGCCCTCAGCGGAGCGCTCAAGCCTGGCGCAGTCGTGCTGGATCTCACTCCCCTTAAGGCGGAGACGGCGACCTGGGCCTCAAGTGTGCTCCCCGAAGAAAGGGACTACATCGGCGGAGCGCCCGTCATCAACCCACTGCGTTTGCATGACAACCACCAAGAATGGGGGACGCCACGCCCGGATCTGTTCCGCGGTGGCCTGTTCGCACTGATGATCCCCCCAAAAACCTCGGAGATGGCCATGGATACGGTCCTGGCCCTGGCAAAGGTGTTGGGCGCGACTCCCTTCTTCATCGAACCCGCCGAAGTCGATGCTGTCTCAGCGGTCGCCGATGGCCTACCGGTTCTGGTCGGAGCAGCTCTGATGCGAGTGGCCATTGAAGCTGCCGGGTGGCCGGAGATCCGCCGGATGGCAGGCCGTCACTTTGCCATGGCAACATGTGTCGGCGCCTGGCCGGATTCGGCCCGGTTGGCATCCGTGCTGCGACGCAACCGCCAGAACATGCTGGTTAAGCTGGATGATCTCTTGGCAGAACTGCAGGCGTTCCGTATGTTGATTGCCCAGGAGGAGGAAGAGGCATTGGCTGAGCGACTGGCCGAGGCCTCTGAAGCATTCAACAACTGGAGGGATGATCGCCAGCGGTCGGATTGGGCGCGTGAGGAGAAGATCGGGAAACTCGACTTCCCGAAGATCGGAGTGGCCGAGCGCTTGCTGGGCATTCACCCTCTCGAGAGGAAGCGGAGGAAATAGCACGCGTCAGGCCTGGGCAAGATCGACTAGAGCAGGCTGACGATCATCAACCCCACACCTCCAACAAAGAGGATGGTCCCACCCATCACGATTACAATCCCGATCACGATCCCTTGGCGCTGCTCGCGCTCGCCATCGGCCGACCAGGGTCCTTTGCGGCCGGCCCAGGGCGTGAGTGAGGGGGGTAAGCCCCCCGTCAATGCGCGAACACCGTAGACCAGCATCCCCAGCCCACCCAGAAGGAATATCGACGCGCAGACGAACTGCGTTGGCAACCACGCCTCCGTCCGATATCAACCGTTCAGGCGATTCTCACTGCCGGCCGAGACGTCACGATTCGCCTGCCGTTGCCCCGGGCGTATAATCCCCGCGTGCCCGAGTATTACTGCTATATCATCGAGTGTGCTGATGGCACATTCTACACTGGCTGGACGACAGATCCCGAGCGCCGCCTGCAACAACACAGTTCCGGCCGCGGAGCCCGCTACACCCGGTCTCGCGGACCTCTGCGGCTGGCATACGTCGAGCCGCAGCCGGACCTTACAAGCGCCATGCGGCGGGAGCGGGCTCTGAAGGCTCTCTCCCGAAAGAGGAAGCTCGCCCTCGCCGCAGGCCAGGCCGAAAACTGAAGGCATCAACACCCCCTGAGGACCAGCATGCCCCCAACGACGAAGACCCAGTGGATTGACGATGAGCTGGCCAATTTGCGGCACAGCGGGTTGTTTACCACCATCCGAACGTTGAGCTCCCCCCAAGGGTCCTGGTTGCTAGTCGACGGCCGGGAGGTGCTCAACTTTTGCTCGAACAACTACCTCGGTCTGGCCAATCACCCGCGGCTTGTCCTGGCCGCCAAAGAGGCGATCGACCGCTTTGGCGTCGGCCCAGCGGCGGTGAGGACCATCGCCGGGACAATGGAACTCCACCTCGAGCTGGAGAGAAAACTGGCAGGTTTCAAGGGTGTCGAAGCTGCCATAACATTCCAGTCCGGATTCAATGCCAACCTGGGGACCATCCCGGTCCTGGTGGACAAGGACGACATCATCTATTCCGACGAACTCAACCACGCCAGCATCATCGATGGTTGTCGCCTGTCACGCGCCCAGGTCTTGCGTTACGCGCACCGCGATCCCGAAGATCTACGTCGTGTGATCCGGGAAAGCCGGACGGAAGCGCACGCTCGTGCGCTCGTGGTTACCGACGGCGTCTTCAGCATGGACGGCGATGTCGCTCCATTGGACGCCCTCTACGAGGTAGCCAGTGAGAACAACTGCCTGTTGATGGTGGACGACGCCCACGGTGAGGGCGTGCTGGGCAGAGGGGGGCGCGGGATTGTCGACCACTACGGTCTTCACGGAAAGGTCGACGTAGAGGTCGGCACCCTTTCGAAGGCCTTCGGCGTCGTGGGCGGCGTCGTCGCCGGGAGCCAGGCGATCGTCGACTGGCTTCGCCAGCGGGCACGTCCGTTCCTGTTCTCTTCGGCGATGACTGTTCCCGATGTTGCCGCGTGCCTGGCCGCAGTCGACCTGCTTGAAGAATCCGAGGAGCTCGTCAAACGCCTCTGGGAGAACGCAGACTACTTTAAGCGTGAGATGCAAGGGCTAGGGTTCGACACCGGCTTGAGCACGACCCCGATCACACCGATCATGCTCGGGGAGGCCCCGCGGGCTCAGGAGTTCAGCCGGAAACTCTTCGAAGATGGCGTCTTTGCCATGGCGATCGGTTTCCCCACTGTCCCGCGAGGCAAGGCCCGACTGCGGGTCATGCTCTCCGCCGCCCACTCACGCGAGGATCTCGATCGCGGCCTCTCGGCCTTCGAGAAGGTCGGGCAGAATCTCGGGGTCATCTAACCCGGCCACCCTGTCTAACGCGAAGCGACGTGCCCGCCTAGCATGGCGGGCACGTCTTCGTTCAATCCCTACAGAAGTGGAGAAGATGACCGGGGGTTCACCGCCCATGGGCGGCTGAGCTGGGGCGCCGGGGAGGAGACCTACCTGCTCCGGTCCACCTATCGTTCGGTCAAGCCTCAAACGAACGGATCGTAACCTGGAAGCGTCCCTGCCCAGCAGCAGCTGGGTTGGTCCACGGCGTTGCAGGTGGACCAGTTGGAACAGCGGTGGGCCGCCACTCTCGCCGGCTGGTCGGGGAGGATATCGCTTGGGAAAACCAGCTTCGCCTCGAGGGAGACCTCTTCCCCAAGACGATCACACATCCTGCGTTTGATCGACTCCCAGGAAACCCAAACCATCTTCCACCTCCAAGACAGCGGAGACTACGTTCACTCTATCGCCGCCGCAGGCCGTCGCATAGTGCCAACTGTCACGGTCGGCGGAGATGATCTGCGCTCAATCCGACAGGAGTTGGGGGATTACAGGTGCCGCCCGGTGAGGATAAGACACGGATGACCCTCCGGGTCACCCGTGTCAGTGTTCCTGCAAAAAAAATGCCCTGGCAGGGCGGCGATGAGGGCGGGGGCGAAAGAGCGGCGATGTGCGACGGGCCAGGGCGCAGAGATTATACCACAACTTGTGAAGGGCCTCACGAGCGCTGGGTGTTGGGCCGATCTCCGCGAGGTGGATCGATGGGCTCAGCCTGGGCTAGAACTGAAACCGGCTTCGAACGCGAACCACTCGCCGGGTGTAGTTTACTACGTACGACTGGAGGCGGCTCTCCAGCTCCTTGAATGTGTCAGAAGCGAGGACCCGATCTAGGGTTTCCTGGTCCTGGGCGACGAACGCCGTCAATCGGAGTGGGTATTCTCCGTAAGCCGTGTGCCAGGCCTCGGACATCGTCAGGCCCAGGTGCTCGAGGGTCGGGACGAATTCCCCCAACACGTAGTTGAAGTACGACTCCCGGGTCTCGGGCACGGGGTCGAACGTCAGGAGAAGCTTTACGGGTTGTGATTCACTCTCCATTGAGGCGGTTACCTGAGGGAGGCTTCATGGTGGGCCGACCTTAAGCCGGGTTGACCCGGCGTGGCCGGCGAGAGTAAAGGTCGCCGACAGAGCCGGTTCGTGCCTGACCGGCATCCTTGTACCATACGCCGGGGATGACTGCCCCGCAGCGTGGACAGCTTCCGTCGTCCTGCAAGTGATAGCCGAGAATGACGTAGCCCAGCCTCTCGACCAATACCGAGCCGCAGGACGGACAGAAGGTGTGCTCGTACGGGCCCACCCGCCCCGGCAGATTCCCGGCGTAGACAAAATGCAGCCCGGCCTCGATCCCGATCTCGGCCCCCCGGATCAGCGTCGCCGCCGAAGTGTTGTCCGGATCGGTCATCCGGTAATCCTGGTGGAAGCCGGTTACATGCCACGGAATGTCCGGGGAGACGGACACGAGGAACTTGGCCGCGTCCATCAGCTCCTCGCTGCTGTCGTTGAAGCCCGGGATCACCAGAGTTACAACCTCAACCCAGAAGCCCATCTCGTGGGCGAGCCGGATCGTGTCCAGGACGTGTTCCAGGACACCACCCAGCTGGCGATACTGACGGTCCTGCATCGTTTTCAGGTCGACCTTGTAGCCTCGAACAACAGGCTTCAGGTACTCCAAGACCTCCGGCGTAGCGTTTCCATTGGAGATGTACACGGCCTCCAAACCGGCCAACCTGGCGGCTTTGAAGACCGTCATCGCCCACTCCGACGTGATCAACGGCTCATTGTAGGAAGAGCCGATAACTCGTGCCCCGAGCGCCTTCCCATGCTGGACCAATTCACCCGGCGTAACACGCCGAACGAAATCTCCCGACACATTCGAGGCGGGGTCGCGCAGTGCCTGCGACGTAACCCAGTTTTGGCAGTAGGAGCAATGGAAGTCACAGCCCAACATGCCAAAGGTCAGCGTGTCAGACCCGGGGTACAGGTGGAAGAAGGGCTTTTTCTCGGTGGGATCGACCTGGAGCGCCGCCACGTAGCCTGAGGGGACTCGCAAGATGCCATCCTGGTTGAAGCGAACCTTGCAGATCCCGCGTTTTCCAGGCTTGATCAGACAGCGGTGACCGCATGCGTAGCACCGAAGGGAGTCGCCTTCGAGCCTCTCATACAGCTCCCCTTCGACGGTCATCGAGTCCAGAACTTCTTCGAGGGTATTCATCCTAATCCACTCCATATTATACCGCAGCCCCCGATCGGCTGACGTGAACCGTCGGGCCCCGACTCACGCTTTAGTCTTCTCCGAAATCAGCCCGGCAGCGCCATCTTGCGTGGGTGACGCTCTATGCGGCCACGGTACAATTGCCGCATGCTGACAGTAGCCATCCAGGCTGGCGGTCAGTCTCGCCGAATGGGGCGTGACAAGGGCCTCATCTTGCTTCGGGGCCAGCCCATGATCCGTCACATTCTCGATCGGGTGGTGGATCTCGGGGATGAGGTCCTGGTTACTACGAACCGCCCGGAGGACTACGCCTTCCTGGGAGTCCGGCTGGCCCCGGACGAGAAGCCCGATGGTGGAGCGTTGAGCGGTTTGCGGACTGCGCTGCTGGCAGCGCACGGTGACAAAGTGTTGGTCCTGGGCTGCGACATGCCGTTCGTCAGCCGCCCGCTCCTCTCCCACCTGATCGAACTTTCGTCTCAAGCCGACCTTGTCGTTCCTAAGGCGGGAGGCTACTACGAACCGATGCACGCGGTTTACGATCGACGCTGCCTGGCTGAAATCGAAGCCTCGCTTGAGGCGGGCGACATGAAGATGACCAGCTTCTTCCCCCGGGTACACCTCCTGACCGTTGAGGATCATGACCTCGACCTGCTGGATCCTGAGCGCTTGAGTTTCTTCAACATCAACACCCCCGAGGATCTGGCTCAGGCCGAGCGCATGTTGAGTGAAGCCTAAGGCAGGCCCGGTCTCCGAGTTGCGGCCTGAGGCCGGATCCCTCCGAGGACCTCCTCGCTGAATCGACTGTAGAATGGGCACTGTCGCTGGTTTAACCGATCCCGGGTGGGGGAGCCTGCCCATCTCGCCTCACAGCGCGGCTCAATGCGCGATGCCCCCGGAGGCCTTCTGCCCGGCCAGTCAGATCCCCATGTCAAGGAGACCCAATGCCTCTTGATCCGGGTTCGACACGGTCCCTGTTCCCGGCGCTCTCCCGCCAGGCCGTCTTCTTCGACAACCCTGGGGGAACCCAGGTCCCATGGCAGGTGATCAACCGGATGGTCGAGTACCTCCAGACGACAAACGCCAATCATGGAGGAGCGTTCCAAACAAGCGCGGCCTCCGACCAGGTGCTGGACGAGGCCCACCAGGCCGTGGCCGACTTCCTCAACGCCGAGCACGCGCAGGAGATCATCTTCGGCCCCAACATGACGACACTGACCTTGAGTCTGAGTCGGGCGTTGGCCAGGGACTTCGAGGCCGGAGATGAGATCGTGGTCACCCACCTGGATCACGACGCCAACATCTCGCCCTGGCTCCTCGCCGCCGAAGACCGGGGCTGCAAAGTGCGCTGGCTCGATTTCGATGTCGAGGATTGCACCTTGCAGATCGAACGCCTGCCTGAGTTGTTGAATGAGCGCACGCGCCTGGTCGCGGTGGGATACGCCTCCAACGCAGTGGGCACGATCAATCCGATCGCCGAAATCGTCCGCCTGGCCCACGAAGCAGGAGCGATGTGCTTCGTCGACGCCGTCCAATACGCTCCTCATGGCCCGATTGACGTCCAGGAATTGGATTGCGATTTCCTTGTCGTATCGGCCTACAAGTTCTTCGGACCGCACGTCGGCGCGCTCTACGGCAAATTGGAGATTCTCGATAAACTCCGGGCCTACAAAGTCCGCCCGGCGCCGGATGACCCTCCCGGAAAGTTTGAGACCGGCACACAGAATCACGAGGGCATGGCCGGGACCCTGGGCGCGATCGAGTACCTGGCGAATCTCGGACTGGACCATGGCACCGAGTACCTCCAGAGATTCACTCCGCGGTTCAGTGGTCGCCGATTGCAGCTCAAAGCTGCCATGGCGACGATCCGCGCTTACGAGGAGGGTCTCAGTCTCGAGCTCATCCGCACCATCCAGGCCAGGCCGGGGACAACCATCTGGGGGATCACAGAAGACAAGGATCTTTCATGGCGGGTGCCGACGGTTTCCTTCACTCACAGGTCACGCACACCGCGACAAGTCGCTGAATTCTTGGGCCAACACGGGTTCTACGTCTGGGATGGCAACTACTACGCCCTTGCCGTCACCGAACGCCTCGGGTTGGAAGAACACGGAGGCATGGTGCGTGTCGGAGCGGTTCACTACAACACAGTCGAGGAAGTCAAACGTCTGGGGGAGGTTCTCGAGAGTTTGGTCTGAAGGGGATAGGCCTGGCAGGCCCTCATCAACCACTTGCTGACTCTTCCGGACGCAGCCCGAGCCTCCCCACACCGGGACCCGCCTGCTCTTTCCATTGAGGCCCAGCTCCACAATACCCCACCACGAGGGAGACTTTCGATGTACCCATGGCTCGTTTTCCCGCATCTGCTCGGATTATTCGGCTTCTTGTTGGCCCACGGAGCCTCATCCAGCGCGGCCTTCGCCTTGCGGCGCGAGCGAAACCTCGAGCGCGTCCGCGCCCTCCTCGAACTCTCGGCCAACTCCTATGGTGTGATGTACGGGGCGTTGCTCGTGCTTCTGGTGAGCGGCATCTGGGCCGGTGTGCTTGGTCAATGGTGGGGACGAGCCTGGATCTGGGTATCGGTGTTCCTCCTCATCGTTATCCTGGGGGCCATGGGCGTGCTTGGTTCTCGCACCTACGGGTACGTCAGGAAGGCCGCCGGCCTGCCGTACTTCGAAGGCATGAAGCAGCAACCTGGGGCAGAACCGGCCTCCGCCGACGAGATCAACACCCTGCTGGCCAAAGGGAACCCGGTGCTGCTCACGCTGATCGGGTATGGGGGCCTGGCGGTGATCGCCTGGCTGATGATGTTCAAGCCCTTCTGAGGGGGTTGGACTCGGGCTCAGCCGCCGTTCACGTCTGGCCGAGGGTACTCGGATTGGTCAGGGGCGATCGCGACTTGAACGGCCAGTCGCCAAGGCCTGTCTAAGTCCTGGTGGCTAACGGAACCCGGGTTCTCAGCCTGCAGGGTATTCGAGCATTGGCTCACGGTGCGGATGTGGAGAAGGATCCCTGGTGACGAGCAGTACTTGGAGAGTGGCTGCATGGGGCGCAGGCGCGACTATCGTCACCCTCTTTGGGAGTACGTTGGCGGGGGTCGTTCTGGGGGAGATCGTCTTCGAAGTCATGCCGGGGCACAGCCTCGCGGCCCCCCGACCTTTGAATATCGCGCTGGCCGCGATCCCGGCGATCGCCGGGCTGTTGGCGGGTAGCGCCACGTGGGGGATCCTGATGGGGCGGCTGGCCAGATTCGGGAACAGCCGGCGGATGGCAGTCGCCGGCATACTGGGCTTTGTTCCGATCACGATCGTGCTCGCGATCGCGCTGCTCAGCCTCGAGCCGATCGCCGTGGAAAAGCTCGGGGCCCAGTTCCCCGTCCACAGGGTATTCACCCTCTTCTTTGTTCCCACGGCATTCCTGGTGGGCGGAGCCAGCGCCTGGGCGATCGGTATAGGTTTGAATTACGGGAAACAGGCTTGGCGCATCGCTGTGCGGGTCGGGCTCGTATCGGCGACAGCCTTCCTCGTGATCAACCTGGCGATGGAGGACGCTGGCTGGGTCGTCGGTGCGCCCAGGGCAGCGGAACGGTTTACTATGTTGACCGTGATGTTCGCCGGGATGATCGGCGCGGCCTTGAGCGGAGGGGCTGTGCTTGGGTGGACGTTGAGTACGCGGTCCCCTACGCTGTGATCGAAATCCTGATTAAGCCCGCCTCCTAGCCTTAAAGCACAGGCAGACATCCAGGTGAGGGGGGCACCCGGACGTCTGACTGTGTCCTTTAGTATACGAAAAACCCAGGTCCCGTCAAGGGTGACCCTCTCTTGTGCAAACCGGAACAATCCCCTGCACAACGTTCAAGGTGACGGATATCATCCAAATTGGGACGGATGCCACTTCGGTCGCTCCCTCGGCGACACTAAACTGAGGCAATTCTCTGGAGAGAGTCCTCTTTGGTACACTCGGAAGTCATTGCATCCCTCCCCATATTTCAGAGTGGGCTACGGGTGGACGAGATCGAGCTCCTGGCCTCTCGGTTCTACGAAGAGACCGTGCTCGCCGGGTCGGTCCTGTTTCCCCAAGGCGCACGGGCCGACAAGCTCTATGTCGTGCTCTCCGGACGGCTTGCAATTCGTTTCAAGCCTTACGACGGCGAGGTCCTGACGGTGTCCGAGCTTACGGTCGGAGGAGTCCTCGGGTGGTCGGCTGCGCTCGGGCGACGGACGTACACCTCCTCGGCAGTGGCCCTTGAGGATTCGCGCTTGTTGAGCATCCGCGGCCAGGTTTTGCGGCGGCTGTGCGAGACGCATCCCAAGACCGGCGTCGTGATCCTCGAACGTCTGGCAGAGGTCATCGCCGATCGGCTTCGTAGCACACACGAACACGTGGTCGAAATGCTGCGCCAAGGCCTGACTTCGGAGGAGGTATAGAATTGGGGGCGGAGCCGTGTCGCGTGCAGGGTAAGGCATGCTCCTCAATCGGGGGCCAGTTCGCCAAGGGACGACGGCGACGGCCGGGATCGGGAAAGGAAAGAGCATGGACGCAATGGACAAACCCGGACACAATCATGTCACTGACATCCCACCGATCGAGCGAATGCGGGCGCTGATCGAGACACTCAGTTCCTACATTGAGCACTACCACGGCGGCTGGGTTCGGCTGGTCGCGTACGACGGAGCCGTTCTCAAGGTCGAACTCGGAGGCGCCTGCCACCAGTGCCCCCTGACGGAAACGACGCTCCACGGCTGGGTTGAGGGGAGTATCCGCCAGTTCTTTCCGGAGATCGAACGCGTCGAGGCGGTCTGACTCGCTGGCCGCCGCACAACCGAAGTTGTCAGGAGCCCTGACCCCGCGGTCTGCCCTCGTCTTCGAGGATGACAACCGGCACTTTGCACAACCGGCGAAAGCGTCGAGCGTCGTCATCCGTCCCTGCCACCCCCGCACCATAGTGCATAGGAATGGCCACACCCGGACCGATCGTCTCCGCCGCCTGGGCCGCCTCTTCGGCGGTCATGACGTAGGTTCCGCTCACCGGTAACAGTGCCACATCACACTGAAGGCCCTTCATCTCCGGGATGTGGTCCGTGTCCCCGGCGAAGTACAGACTCTCGTCAGCGATCGTCAATCTGAAGCCGATGTGCCCCGCGCCTTTCGGATGGAATCGCTTGTCGAGGTTGTAGGCCGGGACGGCCTCGATCTTTACTCCCCCGATGGTGACAATTTCGCCGATCTTGAGCACGCTCACGGGAGGTGTGAGCCGCTCGGCCGCACTGGGGTTGGCAATCACCCGTGTGTCGTCCGTCCGGATCCGCTTCACATCGTCATCCGAACAGTGATCGTAGTGGTCATGGCTGACCAGAATCAGATCCGCCGCTGGACAGTCGTCCGGCAGTTGCCAGGGATCGATATAGATCACCATCGGGCCGTCAATGCGATAGCTGTCATGGCCGAGCCAATGCAAGCTCGCCAACAAGTTAGGGGAATTCTCGTCCATCTCGGTTCCTCCAGCCATGGCCGGCCTTACGCCTGGCCTGCGCGAGTGGGAAACCACGGTCTCTCCCGCCTCCTGTGAGTTGGAAAGTGGGCTGACGGCCCAGTCCTTAGCGCTCGGCCAGGTTCTCCAGAAAGGCCTCGATCAAGGAGATCACTTGATCTTCGTCCTGATAGGCTCGGACCTGCAACCGTCTTGCATCGTTGCCGGTCAGCATCTTCGACACAGCTATACCCTCTCGATAGCAGCATAGCACGGGCTTGCCCCGACCCAGCGCATACGCGATTTCGTAACCCACACCGTGGGAGGGCGTGCTGACTTCGGCGATCATCGCCTGGCATCCGTCGATCCAGTCAATGTCCCGCCGGTAAACTTCGGCGGGATTGACTACCTTCTCCAGAGCCATCACCTCTGGCCGAGCCAGATGCGCCGTCGGCACCTGGTGACCATGTTCGAGAAGGTGGTCGACAATCTGGGCATAGATCACCTGATCCTTCCGCCCACCCGTGAGAGAGCAAGAGAAATACAAGTTCACAGACGACCACCTCCTGTGCTGACGAACGTCGAGGGGTCGGCACCCGGAACGAAATCCCCGAGGCCCGGCCACCCCCTCCTCCGGAAGTTTCGGCTTGCCAGCCTCCTTGGAGCGGATGATACCATGCACCCGTGTGGCAACCAGACGCGATGGGTTTCCCCTTTCGATTCTCCCCGACTGAACTACAGGCGGTTTCTTGGCAGCCATCTCCGGAAGGGGAGGAGCGGGAGATGATGATCATCGGTCCTCGTGGGAGCAAGGATCGGCTTCATGAAACTTGCGCCTTCGTCCGAATGTGCTATCATGCCAATAAGGTGCTTCTCGAATGGATACTCACGATCCGGTACGTTTCCTCCAACTTGAAGTCGGGCGCCTGCGCGACGAGAATCGCGAACTGAAAGAGGAGCTCGGCATTCTGCGCTCCTCCGTTCGCACTTTGAGCTCTCTTCAGGATTTAATCCGCGGTCTCTCGCCAGGGATGGACGTCATCGCTCTGCTCGACGACTTGTTGGCGTCGGCCCTGGCGGTTGTCGGCGCGAGCGATGGCTCGCTGATGCTGCTGGATGAAGATACCGGAGAACTAGTCTTCGCCGTCGTGCACGGAGTGGAGCGCGACCGGTTGAAGGGTTACCGACTGGCGCCCGGCGAGGGCATTGCAGGCTGGGTTGCCGCCAACCGAAAGCCGCAGATCGTCACGGATGTCCGGCTTGATCCGCGCTTCTCGCCGATGGTCGACGAGACTTTCGGTTTCCACACACGTTCACTGACGTGTGTCCCACTCCTGGACGGCGACCGGGTCTTGGGCGTGATCGAAGCCATCAACAAGACTTCGGATCGCGAATTCACGGATGAAGACAACAGCATGCTGATGGTTGTCGCTCAACTGGCCGCCGTGGCGATCGTGCGCGCCGAGAGTTTCCCCGAACCAGGCTCCGCCTGAGATCGATACCTGACGGCCGCCCGCCCCATTCCTCATTCCGGCACCTCAAGCGACCGCACCTGCAAGCAAGGATCCCAGGCCGGCCCATCACTGTCACCCGGCGCTCTCCTCGTGAATCATGCCCTCAGCTCAGCGCCAAGCGCCTGATTCAGGCGGGTGATGATCTTGCGGCGGATGTCGGCGACTTCGTCGTCGGTCAGTGTGCGATCCCCGGCCTGATAGACGAGAGAATACGCCAGGCTTTTCTTCCCCACGCCGATCTGCTCGCCGCGGTAGAGGTCGAACAAGTTGACGGCCTCCACCAGGTGTCCACCCGTCTCCAGGATCAGTCTCTGAACCTCCTCGGCCGGCACCCGCTCATCGACGACGACCGCCAGGTCCTCGAGCACGGCCGGAAAGGACGGGACTGGAGCCACCGGGTAACGATCCTGGAAGGCTTCTGACAACACACTCAGCTCGAGGTCGGCCGCCAGCACCGGAGCTGCCTCCAGATCGTACTCGCGCACGACGAGAGGGTGCAATTCACCGATGACGCCGAGCACCCGATCGCCGGCAGTGATCTGAGCGCACTTCCCGGGATGGAAAGCCGACTCCGAAGATGGAACGTAGCCAACACCTTCAACGTGAAGGCCGTGCAAGAGCCGATCCACCACCCCTTTTAAATCATAGAAATCCATGGGTGTGGCGTCGGCGCCCTGCCATGATTTCGATTGGCGAGGCCCGCTCATCACGATCACCAGGCGCGGCAGTTCGTCTGGGAGCTCTCCCCCGGTTGGGAGGAAGACCGGGCCGATTTCAAAGATGCCGATCCGATCGCGGATACGTGCGTTGCGTTCGGCCACTTCCAGAACGCTGGCGAGCAGGCTGCGCCGGAGGACGACTCTGTCGCTGGCGATCGGGTTGGCAAGCCAGACATAGGGCTCGGCAACGGGCCCTTGCTGCGGCAGGATGCGGGCCTCTCGTTCAGGAGCTGTCAGCCGATAGGTGACGACTTCTTGCAGCCCGAGGTCGACCAATAGATCGCGTATTCTCTCCTCCCGCTCGAGGGACGGATTCGCATAGAGCGGCGGGATGGTGTCGGAGATTTGGGTCTCTGGGATCCGATCATAGCCGTAGATCCGGGCGAGCTCCTCCATCAAGTCGGCCACGCCGACAATACCCTGACCGATGTCCAGCCGGTGATCAGGCGGTGTCGCACGTACGTAGTCATCGGCTGCCTCAACCACGAACTCGAGCCGACGCAGGATGTCCGCGATTTCACTCACACTCAACTCGATCCCCAGCCAGCGTTTCACATCTGCAGGTTTGACCTCGAGGGACATCTCCCCGGGCGGCATTGGGTATTCGTCGATCAGACCGCGGGCGATCGTTCCTCCCGCCAGGCGATGCATCATGGCCAGGCCGCGCCGCACCCCGCGCTCAGCCATGGCCGGGTGCACCCCGCGCGAAAAGCGATAGGCGGCTTCTGAGCTGAACTTCTGCGCCGCGAGAGTCCGCCGGATGTTGATGTAATTCCACGCCGCACCTTCAAGCAGAATGCTCCGACTCCGCTCGCTGACTTCAGTTTCGGCGCCGCCCATGACCCCGGCGATCGACAGCGCGCCGGCGGTGTCTGCAACCAGCACGCTGAATTCATCCAGGGAACGATCCACTCCATCCAGGGTTGTCAGTCTCTCACCGGGTTCCGGCAGGCGCGTGAGGATTGTCGGGGCCTTGCCACCGGCGCGTCCCACGAGAGAGTCGAAGTCGAATGCATGAAGTGGTTCGCCGATCTCGAGCATGACATAGTTCGTTGCATCGACGATGTTGTTGATCGGTCGCATGCCCACCAGCCGCAGACGGTATTGTAGCCAGTATGGGCTGGGTCCCAGTTTCACCCCTTCGATCAGGCCAGCCACGAAGCGCGGGTTGAGCTCGGGTTCGCCGATGCGAATCTGCAGACGACGATCGATCGGACCGCCCGTCCAGGGGACCTCATAGGATGGCTCTTTGATCGGCCTCCCGGTCAGTGCCGCCACTTCGCGCGCCACTCCCAGAATGTTCGCATTGCGGGCGTTGTTCGGGGTGATGACGACGTCTAGCACTGCATCCCCCATGTATTCCGACAGAGCCGTCCCCACCGGAGCATCTCCGTCCAGGATGATGACCCCCTCCTGGTCTTCGGAGATCCCGAGCTCCTTCTCGGAACAGGCCATTGAGTAGGACTCCACCCCTCGAATCTTCGCCCGCTTCAAAGTCATGCGTTTCCAACCGGCCTCGTGACCGTCATAGAGCAAGGCGCCCTCGCGCGCGTAGGCCACCTTCAAGGGGGTGCCGAGCGGCCCCTTCCCCTTGTAATCGAACAGGTTGGGGGCGCCGGTCAGAACGACATGTTCCTCACGCCCGTCGTCCAGGCGGCAGAGCACCAACCGGTCGGCGTCCGGGTGAGGCATGACCTCCAATACCGCCCCGATGACGATCTTCTCCGGGTCCCAGGCAAGGCCGGAAACCCGGACGGAACGGCCATGCTGGCCGGCCCCCGCCGCGGTTGAGTGCACCTCGGGGATCGGAAGTCCGACGAATTGGATCTCTTCGACCTCTAACCCCGCCAGCGTGAGACGATCAGCCAGACCCTCGACGGGCCAGTCAATCTCAACGAATTCTTTGAGCCATGAAATCGGGACTTTCATTCCGTGCTCCTGACTTGGAAGTCCGGGTCTTACCCGCGTATCATCAAAACTGCTCCAAGAAGCGCATGTCGTTCGACCAGAAGTACCGGATATCATCGATCCGATGCAGGTTCATGGTGATCCGCTCGGGCCCCATGCCGAAGGCGAACCCTGAGAAAACGCTCGGATCGTATCCACCGTTCTCCAGCACCGTCGGATGAACCATCCCGCTCCCAAGGATCTCCAGCCAACCGGTGCCTTTGCAGACCGCGCACCCGATGCCGCCACATACGAAGCATTCGATGTCCATCTCGGCCGAAGGTTCGGTGAACGGGAAGTGACCCGCCCGCAACCTGGTCTTCACGTCCTCACCGTACAGCCGTCGTGCAAACGCGTTGAGTGTCCCCTTCAGATCAGCGAAGGTGATGTTGCGTCCGACTGCCAGGCCTTCTACCTGATTGAATTGGATTTCCGATCGAGCGGTGATCTGCTCGTAGCGGTAACACATCCCCGGAAGGATCACCCGTATCGGCTCGGGTGCGCGCTCGCGCATGACCCGGATCTGCCCGGGAGAGGTGTGTGTCCGCAGAAGCACACCTTCTTGTTTCGTATAGAAAGTGTCCCATTGGTCGCGCGCCGGGTGATGCGCGGGGATATTGAGCAATCCAAAGTTGTAGTCGTCGGTCTCAACATCCCTCGAACGGTACACCTGGAACCCCATCTCCGCCCAGATGTCAGCGATGAGACGCAGCGTACTTGTCGAAGGATGTAAACGTCCTCGGACGAGTGTCCGCCCGGGGAGGGTGACATCCAGACGATCCTCCTGGAGCGAATACTCGAGGCTCGCCGCACGCGAGGTTTGTTCTCGAGCGGCGAAAGCCCCCTCCAACCTTGCTTTGAGCTGGTTGGCTTGCTTGCCGACGGCAGGCCGCTCGTCCTTGGGGAGCTTTCGTAGGCCGTCCAGGATTTCAGCCAGCTCGGATGATCTCCCCAGGTACTTGACCTTCCACTGCTGCAAGCCGGCTTCGCCCTCGACCCCCTCGAGTTCGGAAATCGCCTGGCCTTCGAGCCGGACAAGTCTGTCTTGCATCGAGCCTCCTTGATCACGGCCGGCACCCGGCCCGACAAAAAAAGAAACCCCTTCCCTTGGAGGGACGGGGCTCGACGACCCGCGCTACCACCCTCTTTGGCCCCAAAAGGCCCACTCTGTGCCGACGGCTTCTTATGCGATCGGCACCCCTCGGCTAACGGTGGGGCTCCGGCCCGAACTACTGGCCCTCCAGGTTCGGAAAGCTGTTCCCCCGGGCGGCTCAGGAGGGAACTTCAGCGAGTTTCCGTCGGGCCGGGTTTCCAGTCATGCCCCCGCCTCCCTGACGACTTCCCCTCGCTTACTTTCCTCCGTCTTAGCCTTTCTGTCTCTTCGAGCCACATTATGCGGCGAAAGCCAGGGGTTGTCAACCAAAGGATGGGTTCGCTTCGCCCACCAGTCACCTGAGCAAGATGGGATCGGACCGAGGAGTGAGGTTGAGTGCATCGTGATCTATTGAGTTCCGGCCGGGTCTCTCCCTTGATGGGCTAGGAACTTGCAGCCGTCCAAAGAAGTCGATATGCCGCGCCGCGCGAGGCCTCCGCCTTGACGACTCTCCCCTTAGATGCTATCGTTCACGCAAGATGAGAACTGTGCGACCGACTCGACCGTCCCCGCCCCCGCCAATCCCTTATCGATGGGGCGGGCGATCGCTGCCGGGATGACGAACTGATCGTCTCCAACTCTGAATCGCCGGATGTTCCAGCGCCCCGTTGAAACCGGGGCGCACTTTTTTGTGCGCAAGTCTGTCTGCGTCGATCGCGGCCATACGGACGGCCTCTCGAGACGCATCGAAGGAGTGTTCGGAATGCGGATGACATCCCTCTTCAGCCAGACCCTGCGCCAGGCGCCGGCCGAGGCGGAGATGGCCGGCCACCAATTGCTCTTGCGCGCCGGCTTCATCCGCCAGTTGGGAGCCGGGATCTTCAGCTATCTGACCCTGGCACGGCGGTCCATGAACAAGATCGAGAGAATCATGCGCGAGGAGATCGAGGCCATCGGTGGTCAGGAGCTCACGATGCCCGTCGTCCAACCGGCAGAGCTTTGGCAGAAGACTGGCCGTTGGTACAAGATCGGGGCCGAATTAGGCCGCCTCAAGGACCGCTCGGGGCGAGAGATGGTCCTGGCAATGACCCATGAGGAGGTCGTCGCCGAGCTGGCCAGCAAGGAAGTGAGATCCTACCGCCAGCTTCCCCTCCTCCTCTACCACATTCAGACCAAATGGCGCGACGACCCCAGACCCAGGGCCGGCTTGATCCGGGCGCGCGAGTTCACAATGCTCGACAGCTACAGTCTGGACATCGATGAGGCTGGCCTGGAAGTTCACTACCAGGCCCACAATGCAGCCTACTTCAGGATCTTTCAGCGCTGTGGGCTGCCCGTGATCGCAGTCGAAGGCGATGTCGGCATGATGGGTGGAAGCCTGGCCCATGAATTCATGTACCTCAATTCCGGCGGCGAAGACACGTTGATGATCTGCGATGCGTGTGGTCACACGGCTAATCGCCAGATCGCCCGCATCGTCAAACCACCGGCCGCAGCGGATGCCCCCCAGCCAACACGCGCCGTGGCTACGCCGGGGGCGACGACGATCGCTGCCCTGGCAGACATGCTTGAGATACCCGCTGCGAAGACCGCTAAGGCCGTCTTCCTGGTTGCGACAACCGGCGCCAGGGAGGGCCCATCCGAGCGTTTCGTGTTCGCCGTGGTTCGTGGTGATATGCAGATCAATGAAACGAAACTGGCGATCGCTATCGGGGCCGACGAGCTACGCCCGGCAACAGATACCGAGATTTGGGCTACCGGCGCGGTCCCCGGGTACGCCTCCCCGATCGGGCTGGAGGGCACGCTCGTCGTCGTGGATGAGGCGGTGCCCACCTCGCCTAACCTGGTTGCTGGAGCGAACCAGGAAGGGTTCCACCTCATGAATGTGAACTACGGCCGCGACTTCCAGGCCGACGTCGTCGCCGACATCACCCTGGCGCAGGACGGCGACCTTTGCCCCAAATGCCAGTCAGCGCTGCACAGCGAACGGGGCGTCGAGGTGGGCAACATCTTCAGGCTCGGCACGCATTTCAGCCGGGCTTTGCGCAGCACGTTCCTCGATCGCGCTGGAACGGTCAAACCGATCGTCATGGGATCCTATGGAATCGGCAGCGGTCGTTTGCTTGCCTGCGTCGCCGAAGAACATCACGACCCCGCCGGTCTGGCCTGGCCCGTATCCGTCGCCCCGTTCCATGTCTCGCTCGTGTCACTCAGCGGCGCTGAAGCGCAGGCCGAGGCGGCTTTCGATGCCATGATCAAAGCAGGGATCGAGGTTCTCTTCGACGATCGGCAGGAAAGCGCCGGGGTGAAATTCAACGATGCCGACCTTATCGGGTTGCCTGTGCGGGTGACCTTGAGTCAGCGCTCACTCCGGCAGGGCGGGGCTGAACTCAAACGGCGCAGTGCAGGTGAGGGGCAGGTTGTGCCCCTCGAGCAGGTCGTTGGGAGCGTCCTTCAGGAGATCGGCGCCCTACAGGCGGAACTGGGAGCTCGTTTCCCGGTCATCCCGCCTCTCCAGGCGTGATCTCTCCACCGGGCCCGGCGCGTGCGGATGCGGGGCGAAGAGCCTGCTCTCTCATAACTCCCCCGGCTGGCGACCTATACCGCATCCCGGTCGTGGTCCTGGGACATCCGACGGATGAGCAAGGGGATCTCCGCGAGTTCGGCCGCCGCAGCCTCAGGGATGATCTGGCCCGCATAGGCCCGATTGAGCGGTGTGTCGGCCTGGGTCGTCAGCCAGATTTGCCTTAATCCCGCCTTCTGGGCCCCAAGGATGTCCTGCGAGAGTGTGTCCCCGACCATGACAACCCGGGCCGGGGCCAGGGACCATTTGCGCAAGACCGTCTCGAACAAACTCGGATCAGGCTTGCGCCGGCCAACTTCGGCCGAGATCAAGATCGGTTCGAAATACCTTCGCAGATCCGAGGCATCAATCAGGCGGTTCACGTCATCTGTGTCGCTGGCATTCGAGATCACCCCCAGCCTGAGCGAATCTCGCTGCAGCTCCTGTAACACGGCATGAGCCCCCGGCATCAATACCCAATGGGCTTCGCTTACGGCGAACATGTCCCGCAGCGCACGCCCCACAAGTTCATCCGGGGTATCGGGGACACCAAACTGCTCCAATACCTTCCGCAGCACCGAACTGGCGGGACGCTCGACGAAATCCTCCTGCCGCTCCCGCAGACTCGTTTCCAGCTCCATCTGAAATGCACCAGAGAAGGTATCTCCGTCGATCGCCAGGCCCGTCGAGAGGAGCGATTGGACAAGGGCCATCCGCCCTTCAAGTACCACGGTCTCCCAATCCCCCTCGAAACGAATCAAGGTCGAGCCCAAATCGAAAATTACACCCTCGATCACTGGTACTCCTCGCTCTCACACACTTCGGGCAATGGAAGCGACGAGCCTCGGAAGCGGGAAAGGGGAATTGGCCTGCCTATTCCTCGAACAATGTCGATTACGACAAATCCCGCCCCGCTGGCGCGGCGCCCCTGGTTCATATCTCGGGAACGCGCGGTCTGGCGCGGCGCGCGCCCCATCCGACCTCCCGCTCTGAATGGAACACTAATACCCCCGTTGTGGGTCGAAGCGATTGAGAAGGGCTTGGTCTGCAAGATAGCGATGGAGGTTTTCGACGAAAAGGTCAGTGGCCCGTTCGAGGTAGTTCCGTGAGGCGCCGGCCACATGCGGGGACAGGATCACATTCGGCATGTCCCATAACGGGCTGCTCTCGGGTAGCGGCTCGACAGGATACACATCGAGGGCAACCCCCGCCAGTCTATTCTCATTCAAGACCTCGATCAGCGCTCCGTGATCAATCACCCCGCCGCGGGATAAGTCGATCAAGAAGGCGGAAGGTTTGAGGCTCAGCAAGACACGCTTATCGACAATCCCACGGGTCTCCGCCGTGAGAGGGAGAGTGACGACCAGGTAATCACACAGCGAGGCCATCGAGCGCAAGGCCTGCGGCGGATACAACCGCTCGACCAGTTCGGCCCCAAGGTCCCCGAGTTCCTCAGGCATGTAGCCGACGTCGTCAAGGTGTTTGAGATCGCGTTTGGTTGCCAGCACATTGGCCCCCATCGCCCTGCACACCCTTGCGATTTCGCGCCCGACGCTCCCGTAACCGACGATCCCGACCGTGCTCCCACGGAGCTCCCTCGGCTCAAAGCGCTCGAACCTGTCTTCGGCCCAGTGTTTCTGCACCTTGTCCAACATCATCAGCGGAAGCCGACGGCCGAGGCCGAGAATGGCCATCAGCGCAAATTCCACCATTTGCGGGACCGCCGCTCCGCTCAGCGTCGTCACGGTCACACCAGATCGGATTAGCGGGTCTTCCGCCACATGATCTACCCCGGCGAAGTGGAGCTGGATCCAGCGCAGATTGGGGACCGCTTCGGGTTCGGGAAGCACGCGGGCCGTGTACAGCACCTCGACATCCATCAGCAGCCCGGTCGGGATCTCCGACGACGAGCGGGCTGGATGCATATGGATCTTGAGTCGTGGGGAGACCGCGCGAATCCGTTCGAGTTGTTGCTCCGGGAACTGGAGAGTGATCAGCAGGGAGACTGGAGCAAGTTCAGCCATGCCGGCCATTGTACATCAGTCGGCAAACGAGGAAATGCAGCGAACCCATCCCGTGAGCCGCACTATCGATCGTTGCAGACCCGGTGCGGAATCAATCCGGGCCACATCAACCGAATCGGATGGGGATTCACCTCATCCCGCGCGGGCGGTTAGACCGGACGAATCCAACGAAACCCCGCGCTGCGCTACCAGGCGGGCTGCTCCCCGATACCCTTCAACCGAGGCCGGGTCCAGCCGCCGGTCTTCCACATATTCAAGGGGATGCAGGCTTGAGAATAGGTCTCGCAGCTCGCCTGGCTCGAAGTAGTGAAGCAAACCTAGCAAGGGCGGCGCCTCGAAAGTGTTCGGTTCGATCTGGCGCACTTTCTCCTGCCGCAAGACATCGTACCCGGGGTCGTCCGTTGTGAACACTTCGGCGATGAGGACTCCACCCTGGGCGAGACACTCGGTCAGTCGCTTCGCCAGCGGCCGGAGGTCGGACGGTGCAAAGAAGTGGAGGACGGCCTCGGCGACGACCAGGGCGTATGTTTCTTTCGGGGGGCGGAACTGCATGATGTTGATCGGGTGCAGATGGATCGACACCCCCTGCGTCGCCCGCCGAAGGTCATGGATCCTTTCCGGATCTTGCTCCACCGCATCAACCCGAAACCCGCGCTCGGCCAACCAGAGAGAGGTCTTGCCGTCGCCCGCCCCAAGATCGAGGGCTCTGCCCAGCGGGATTCTGTCGATCCAGGTCGCCAGCGCCTCATTCGGTGCATCATTCATCGACATGGTTATCTCCCCCGATCGGGTAAAGGCGAGAGCCGCCGGCAACCGCACCCGCTAGCCCCCGACTCCGACTCCTGTGAACCGCAAGGCGAGAACGGTCTTCTCGGGATTTCTGGATCGCGTCGTCGCCGCGGGGTCCAGTATCAGCATAGGGGCGATCGTCCTTGGCGTCAACGCAAGGACGTCTCCCGCCTGCTATGCTGAGGCTGCCTCATCCGCGGAGCGGGATGATACCTGACGCGGTCCGGTGAGAAGTGCGATTGTCACGCGAGGCCAGTGTCATTTTCCCCGGCGCAAGAGCAATCAACTTCCTGATCGGACTCAAGTTCGAGTGCCACAAACGGCACACCCTCGCACATTCTTACATACGGCCGCGAGCAAATGGGCGCCCAACCGATGAACCGATGTCGTCACACCGGCGACACTTCGGACAGGACCGCGGTACTATTCCGGACCCAATCTGAGGTCTTTAAGGTGCTGGCGTAGGGATAGCGTAGGGTTCGCGCCTACCTCGCGACCAGCGGCGAATCACTGCGTCGGCTATCTTATTGTTGGAAGGGCGGAATCTCTTCTTCTCCTCCTTAGAAGAGAGCCGGGGTCGGCGTCCCCGGCTCTCCCAATTAAACCCCCAAGAACCGACCCCAAGCACCCCTCAAGCTGACAGGGCCAGGCGGCAAATCGTCCCGGGCCGGCGCCCCTTACTTCGGTCAAAGGCAGATTCCCTGATTTCCGGGAGGTTGAAACTCGGGAACTCCCCGCCATCTCCCGGCGTCTATAATTGGCGCCGAGGTTCGGCCCTGGCCAGGCGCGCCCCAAGCACGGCTTGAACCGGGGACGCCGACCTCGAACGCATATTCCAGCTCTGCGCAGGAGGCAGTATGTTGCGCATTTCCAAAGGTGCTGCAGCTCTCGTAGCCCTGGCGGTCTTGTTGAGCGCATGCACAACGGCCGGCGGCGGGTCGGCGCAACGCACCATTTCCGTCACGGGAGCCGGGACGGCTCGATTGACGCCCGACATCGCGATCATCACCCTGGGTGTTCAGACCCAGGCTGATCAGGTCGCCAGGGCGGTCCAGGACAACAACGCGCGATCCTCGAGGGTGATGGAGGCGATCAAAGAGGCCGGGGTTGCGGCAGGAGATGTTCAGACCTCCAATTTCAGCGTGTCGAGTCAACTGACTTACGACACCCTTGGAAACCCCACCGGGGAAGTGAACTACTTCGTCAGCAACACGGTCACCATCACGCTGCGCGAGATCTCGAAACTCGGCGATTTACTCCAATCCGCACTCGAGAACGGTGCCAATTCCGTGCAGAACGTTACGTACAGTGTCGAAGATCCATCCGAGGCGCTGGACAAAGCTCGGCTCGAGGCGATCCAGGACGCCCAAGCTCAAGCGGCCCAATTGGCGACGGCCGCCGGGGCTCAACTGGGTCCGATCTTCTCGCTCAGCGAGTACTCCCCCATCCCGGTTCCGTTCTACGCCGCACCGTCGTTTGGCAAGGGCGGAGGGGGCGGTGGTGTGCCGACCAGCCCGGGCACCCTCGAGTACCAGGTCCAGATTTACATCGTCTATACCCTGCGCTGAGCAGGCCGGAGGATGATCATGCGAATCGGACGAATCATCTCACTCATCTTGCTCGCGGGTCTCACCTTGACCGCCTGCGCTTCGCAGTCGGGACCGGCCGACCAGTCGGGCCTGTCCGTCTCGGCGACGGGAAGCGTCTACCTCGTCCCCGATGTAGTTGAGATCGACCTGGGCGTGCAAACCCAGAGCTCGGTCGTCGGGAGCGCCGTAGCCAACAACAACCGCCTGGCGGGCGCGGTGATGGCTGCCGTCACCGGTCAGGGTGTGGCAATTGGCGATATCCAGACGACGTACTTCAGCGTCAGTCCCCAGCAGAAGTTCGACGACAGCGGAAGTCCGACCGGTGAAGTGACCTATTGGGTGGACAACACGATCCACATCAAGCTTCGCCAACCCGATAAGCTCGGCGATGTGTTGCAATCGGCAATCGCCGCCGGGGCGAACAGCGTCCAGGGCGTAAACTACTCGGTCTCCGACCCGGGCCAGGCTCAGGCGGACGCGCGGCAGAAGGCGATCGACGCCGCACAGGCGAGAGCTCATCTTCTTGCTTCGGCCGCCGGTGCCACGTTAGGCGAGCCGATCAACATCAACGCCTATGTCGGTCTCCCCGGACCTCGCACGTCCGGCGCCGCCCTGGCGGAGCAAGGCCCGATAGGCAGCGTCCCGATATCTCCGGGAAGCCTGGAGGTCCAGGCCCAGGTGACGATCACCTACGCTCTAAAGTAGTCGCTAGCGCGCGATCGAAACACAGAGGCGGTGGAATTGGGGAATTGTGACCCCACCGCCTCTTTCGATTCCCCCGACTCTTCCGATCCCTGAGGGTCAAGAACTCCACGCCCGCCGAGGGTCGCAGCCTGGCTGCCTTCCACACCGCTCAGCCTCCGGCCCGACCGCCTCGCTTCCCTGTCGGCCCCTGGATCCGCACGCTACATCCATCCACGCCTTCGGACCCACATGAACATAGCCAGAGGCGTCAGCACCGTTACCGCCAACGTGATCGCGAGCACCGGCATTGAGGTCCAGCCCGGCATCGGCGCGCTGGGCCCGAAGAAATTCATCCCGAAAAAACCGACGACGAAAGAGATCGGCATGAAGAGCGTGGTGATCACTGTCAGGGTCTTCATAATGTCGTTCATGCGGTTGTTGATCACCGAGAGGTAGGTATCAAGGGCTCCGCCTGCCTGATCGCGCATGCTCTCGTTGATGTCGTAAAGGCGGACGAGGTGATCGTAGACATCCCGGAAATAGACCCGCTCGCGCGGGTCGATCACAGGAAACTGGTCCCGGGCGAGTTTGTTCAGTACCTCGCGCTGTGGGGCGAGTGTGCGACGCAGCGTCAGGATACTGCGTTTGATCTTGAAGATCGAAGCCAGGGTCTCGGGCGACGGCTGCTCGAAGATCTCCCCTTCGGAGCGATCCAGCGCATCGTCCAGGTCTTCGAACACATTCATGTACGCCACCACGAGTTCGTCGGTCAGGTTGTACGCCAGGCGATCGGCGCCACCGGACGTCAGGCGATCGTCCTTCTGGCAGCGATCCCAGGTTCGTGTTACGGCGACAAGCGGGCTGTCGTGATGGCTGACCAGGTAGTTCACTCCAAGGAAGATGTCGAGCTCGCGCGTTTCGACATTCCCACCGGAAGTCTGATCGAGGTCGACGGCGTGTAGCGCCACGTATAGATACTGCCCCCAATCGTCCAGCTTGGGAATGTGCGTCTCTTGCAGGGCATCGTCGATGGCCAAGGGGTGGAAAGCGAAACTCTCCCGCAGAATCGGCTCACAGGCCTCCGGCGGTTCACCTTCAAAGTCCACCCAGAGCAGGCCACGCGGGTCGGCCAAGGCCGCGCCGAAATCGACCGGCGCAAGGGCTGTCTGAATCGTCCCATCAGCTTTGCGATACAGGGTTCGAATCATGGGATGGCTACTCCAAAGGCGGTGAGTTGCGGGCTCGTCTATCGCATAAAGAGATCCGCCGGCGCACAACCGTCTCCGCAAGGCGGTGTTATGTAGGCGACTCGCCGGAGATCCTGACACCGGCCTAGCCGCGGGCTCGACCTCGCATGCCGCCTGCTATAATCCACGCCTGTGACCGAGACGAGCAATACTGCGAATCGTGAGATCGCGCGCGCCGCCGGGACCGTCATGGCCGCGTTCGTCCTCTCCAGCCTCGCCGCACTAGTCAAATGGGTGTTGGTTTCGCGGACCTTCGGCACCAGCGCCCAAATGGACGCCTTCAACGCCGCCAATCGACTCCCCGAGATACTGTTCACTCTCATGGCCGGGGGTGCGCTGGCATCGGCCTTCGTTCCGACCTTCACCAGGCTTCTGACACAGTCCGACCAAGAAGGTGCCTGGCGTCTGGCGTCTTCGATCGCCAATCTGGTTTTCCTCGGTCTCAGTCTCTC